>NZ_JBSFJL010000024.1:0-131081 GCF_053598035.1 Streptomyces sp. NPDC001204
TCACCCATGCACACCCCCACGGCTCGGCCTCCGCACCCGACCAAACGAACTTACTGGCCTCGGACCTTGACCAAACACATAGGGGCACCCCCCCGCCGCCGGATCGGCGACCCCCCGTGGCCTGCCGGGTGTTGGACCGGACAGGCCACGGGGCCGCAGGACGCGGGTCAGAAGCGCACGTTCCGCAGGTACTCGTAGCTGGTGCGGGCCGAGGCGAAGGGGTCGGCCGGGCTGTCGTGTTCGACCAGCCACTGCTTGACGCCGCCTCGTCGCGCCGAGCCGAACATGTGGGGGAAGTCCAGGACTCCGGAGCCGACGTCGGCGAAGTCGCCGTCCGGGGACATGTCCTTGACGTGCAGGGCCGGGAAGCGGTGCCGGTTCTCGGTGAAGTAGTCGGCCGGGTCCTTGGCACCGCCCTTCGCCGCCCAGTACAGGTCCAGTTCGAAGCCGACGAGGTGCGGATCGGTCTCCGCGAGCAGGATGTCGTACAGCATCTGCCCGTCGACCGTCCTGTGGTCCGGCTCGTGATTGTGGAAGAGCACCTTCAGCCCGGCCCCGCGGGCCGTCAGCCCCGCCTGGTTCAGCTTGCGCGCGGCCTCCCGGTAGCCATCCGGAGAGAGCAGGGAGCTCGGCAGGCTCGGTACGACGATCCACTTTCCGCCGAGCGTACGGATGTCCTCCAGGGCCTGCGGCAGACCGCTGCCGGTGACCGTTTCGTATCCGACGTGCTCCAGGACCGCCTTCAGGCCCGTCGCGTCCAGCATCCGCCGTATGCCGGCGGCGCTGTGCCCGTGGCGGCCGCTCACTCCGACGGTCGCGTAGCCGATGGCCGCCAGCTCCTCGAGGGTGCCCTCGAAGTCCCGCGCCAGCGGGTCGCGCATGGTGTACAGGTGCATGCCGATCGCGCTCGGCGGGATCCGCCGCGTCTGCCCGGTCCCGGCCGAGGTGCTCGCGGCGGGGCCGGTCGCGGCCCTCGCCGCGCCGGCCGTCGCCGCTGCCGCCGCGGCGCCGAGCAGGCCGCCGAGGAACAACCGCCTGCCGGGTCCGGGCGCGTGCGCGGACTTCGATCCCGTGTCGCGCGTTGCGTGCCGTTGTGCGCCGTCCATGTGCTGTCGCCTCCGATGAGCGGTGGGTTGGTGGGGAGCGAAGAAGGTTGGTCGCCGTGCGGCCTTGCGCGGTGGCCGGGCTCCCTCGAGCCCGGCCACCGGCCTGTGCGGCGGGGGCTGCACGGGCCGCACGCTCCGGACCGTCAGCTCACGCTGATCCGGACCGCTCCTGTCGTCGTGTGTCCCTTGTCGTCGGTGACGGTGAGGTGGGCGGTGTAGCTGCCCTTGCGGGCGTAGGTGTGCTGGACCGTTGCCGTGTCCGCCGTCTTGCTGCCGTCACCGAAGTCCCAGTGGTAGGACTTCACGGTCCGCCCGGCCTGAAGGCTCGCCGTGCCCTTGAGCGACACGGCCAGCGGCGCGGCGCCCTGCGACGGCGAGGCCGTGACCGCCACGCTGCCCGCGGGCCGCCGCTGGACGCCGGGGCCGTTGAAGTGCAGCCAGTCCAGAGCCAGCAGGTCCGCCTTGTCGGCCGTCCACTCCGGGTTGCGGAAGACCACGTACAGCTTCGTCGTCCCGCCCGGGTCGGCCAGATCGACCGTCGGCGAGACGAGGTTGCCCCAGCCACCGGTGCTGGGGATGTGGGCCGTGCCGAGGAGCTTCCCGGTGGGCGAGCCCGCCCGGAACTCCACGTCGCCGCCGATGCCGCCGGACGCCGCGCCGACGGTCACCGAGTCGATGCCCTTCAGGTGAACCGGGTCGAGGCTGATCCAGTCGCCGTCCTCGATCTCGACGAGCCGCTTGCCGCCGGAGGCGTCGGCCCGGTCCCCGATCTGCGCGCCGCCGTTGGCGCCGCCGGTGGCGGTGTAGTGCTCGGCCTCGCGGAACGCGGGACGCAGCGTCAGCGCCGCGGAGCCGGTGAGGGCCGGTGCTCCCGGGGCGCCCTTGTCCTCGTACTGCGCGCTGATCCCGGCGTACAGGTTCTGGCCCGGGCCGTGGCTGTCACCGGTGTCGGTCACGATCTCGCCCTCGCACCCGGTGTAGTTGTCCAGCGGGTGCAGGTGCGTGTCGTGGCCGAGCTGGGACTGCACGACCACACGCTCGCAGTCGATCGTGCCGTCCTCCGGGTCCTTGACCTTGACCCTGAAGGGAATGGTGTCACCGAAGGCGAACATCCCGCCGTTCGGCGGCTGTTGGATCGTCACCTCGGGCCGGGTGTTGCCGACGGTGATCTCCTTCACCGCCGCGGCCTCCAGCCCGCCGGGACCGGTGACCGTGAGGCGGGCGGTGAACACACCCTTGTCGCGGTAGGTGTGCGTGGGGTTGGCCTCGGTCGAGTCGACGGTCCCGTTCCCGTCGAAGTCCCAGGCGTACGTCACGGGCTTCCCGTCCGGCACGCCCGACCCCTCGCTGGAGAACTTCACCGTCAGCGGCGCGGGACCGTTGTCCGGGCCGGCCGCCGCCTTCGCGGCCGGCAGCCGTCCGTCCTGGACGTAGTCGATGCGGTAGATGCCCGACCCCTCGTTGCTGCCGCCGCGTCCGGTTCCGCTGCCGAGACCGAAGTCGATCACGTACAGGGCGCCGTCGGGACCGAACTCCGCCTCGAAGGGCTGGTTCCACTTCATGTCGGCGAAGACGGAGTTGATCGACAGCAGGTCGCCCTTCTCGGCGTCCGGGAAGCGGGAGTTCTCGAAGGACTGGTCCTGCTGCTGGAACGAGAAGGTCTTGAACCACTGACGCGTCAGCTCGTAGGTGAACCATTTCTTGTCGAAGTAGGCGGGGAACTTGGCCTTGTACGGGTTGTCCTCGTCGTACGCGTAGACGGGCCCGCTCATCGGGCCGCCGCCGCCCGCGCCGAGCTCGGGGAAGTCCTTCGAGGCGGAGTACGCGTACGACACCACCGCCGGCTGGGCGGGCGGCAGTTCGCTCAGGCCGGTGTTGTTCGGCGAGTCGTTCACGAGCGCGCCGCAGTCGAACTTCGGGCCGGACGTCTTCGTCGCGAAGTCGTAGTCGTTGAACGGGATGTTGTCGCCGATGCAGTACGGCCAGCCGAGGTTGCCGGCCTCGGTGACCCGGTTGAACTCGACCGTGCCCTCGGGGCCGCGGTCGGGCACCTCCGTCTTGGCGTCCGGACCGTAGTCGCCGATCATCAGCGCGTCGTCGTGCGGATCGATCGTGATCCGGAACGGGTTGCGCATCCCCATCACGTAGATCTCGGGGCGGGTCTTGTCCGTCCCGGGCGCGAAGAGGTTGCCTTCGGGGACGGTGTACGTGCCGTCGTCCTCCGGGTGGATGCGCAGGACCTTGCCACGCAGGTCGTTGGTGTTGCCCGCGGTGCCCTGCGCGTCCCAGGCGCGGCGGCCCTCACGCTCGTCGATCGGGGCGAAGGCATCGGACTCGAACGGGTCGGTGTTGTCGCCCGTCGCCGCGTACAGGTTGCCCTTGGTGTCCATGGCGAGTGAGCCCGCCATGTGCGAGTTGGCCCGGCCCTCGCCACGCCAGGTCGGGATCGTCAGCAGCCGCTTCTCGGACGCCGGGTCGACGGTGGAGCCGGACACGGTGAAGCGCGAGAGGTTGAGGTGCTTCCCGGTCTTGTCCGAGTAGAGCAGGTACAGCCGGTTGTTGTCGGCGAAGTGGCGGTCCAGGGTGAGGCCGAGCAGTCCGTCGGACTGGCTGGTCATCTCGGGGGTGTACTCGAAGTCCAGGGCGGTGGTGACCTTCAGGTTCTTCTGGTCGACGATCTTCACCTTGCCGGTGCGCTCGATGAAGAAGACCCTGCGGTCTGGCGCGACGGCCAGCTCGAACGGGTCGGCCAGGCCGTCGGTGACCAGCGGGCTGCGTTGGAAACTGCCCGTCCTGGTGGCGGAGCAGTCGCCGGGCCTGGCCCCGGCCGCCCACTCGATGCCGCCGAGGAGGTGCTTGACGAACAGCGGCTCGGAGAAGGCGGAGGGGTCGTGGCCGCCGGCCGTGAACCAGGACCGGCCACCGTCGTAGTTCTGGCACCAGGACCACGGATGGTCGACGCCCTGAGTCAGGCCGGTGATGCCGTCACGTTGCTTGATCTGCGCGAGCGTGTGGACCTTGCCGGTGGGGTTGAGGCGCCAGTTGTACCACTCCTCGGTCCGCTCCCACAGGTCCGGGAGTCCCTCGGTGGAGGGGTGCGCCTGGTCGAGCACCTTGATCCGGCCGGTCTGGACGGCAGGGTGCTGGTCGAAGACCGCGCCGACCAGGTCCCCGTACCAGTCCCAGTCGCGCTCGCTGGCGGAGGCCGAGTGCAGGCCGACCCAGCCGCCACCGCCGCGGACGTACTTCTGGAGAGCGGCGCGCTGGTCGGCGTCGAGCAGGTCGCCGGACTCGGGCGTGGAGTTGGTGTTGTTGAACACGATCGCCTGGAAGCGGGAGAGGTTGGCGTCGGTGAAGGCAGCCGAGTCGTCGGTCGCCTCGACCTCGAAGTTGTTCTCCGCTCCCATCTTCTTGATCGCCTCGACACCGGCGGGGATCGAGTCGTGACGGAAGTTGGTCACCTTGGAGAAGACCAGGACCCGGAACTGCGGGTCGGCGTGCGCCGGTGGCGACGCGGCCACGGCCCAGGCGAGAAGGAGGGCGAGGAGTACGACGAGGACGGGAAGGGGGGACCGGCTGCTGCGGACCAGTGGACTCATGGCGCTCCCGGTGCGAGTGAGAAAACTGCCTACGGGACATGGAAAGCGCTTACTGAGTTGCGCCGCTCAGAGTAGGTTCCCTTCGCGGGGCGGTCAACGGGGCCGGGCGGTACGTGTGTTGCGTGCGAGCAGAGACGCCGGGACGGCGGGAGCGTGCATCACTGTGCGTTGGGGTCACGGAGGCCGACTGCGTCATGCCGCCAGAACGGCTCCGCGTAGACCAGCGTCCCCGTCATCCATGGCTCGTACTCGGGGAGCCTGAGGGCCTGGAAGGCACCGTCCGGGATACGCAGGGACGGCTTCCGGAAGCCCAGGCCACCACCGGGAGCGAAGCCGAAACGCGAGTAATAGCCCGGATCACCCTCCAGGAAGACGAGGGGAACAGCTCGCTCGGCGAGAATCCCCAGTCCGTGTCGGACCAGGGCCGAGCCGATACCGCGCTCATGGAGCTCGGGCATCACGGCCAACGGGCTGAGGACTTGCACTTCAACCAGCTTCCGAGGGGCATCGAGCAGGCTACGGGTGAACATGACATGGCCGACGATCCGCCTGTCGCGCTCGGCGACCAGGGAGAGACCGCCCTCGGGCATGATGGTGTCCCGCAGGGTATCGACCAGGTCGGCCACGACAAGGCCATGGTCACCGAACGCCCGCAGGTGAACATCCCGCACGGCCCCTCTGTCGTTCGGAAGTTCTTCACGAAGATCCATGCCCGCAGGGTAAAGACCCCTCCGGGTGGCTCGCACACGGTTTCCGACGGGGCGAAGGTTCGCCGATACGGCACTGGACATGCGTGCACGGCTCACCGGCGACCCACCGAACGGCCGAAGGCCCACGGCCGGGCCCCGGGACCTCGTCGCATGCGGTCAGGGGAGTTCGCGGTATTCAGTGACGTAGTAGTCGGCCTCGTCGTCGATGGCGTTCTTCTCCCAGTCGATGTGGACCTCGGCGGGGTGGCCGTCCGCGGCGAACACCGTGTGCGCGACTTCGGCGTGATCCGCGCGCGCCTCCTGGACCTGGGTGAGGAGGTCGCCCAGGGTCGGGACGTTGTGTGGATTGTCCTTGACGGTACGCCGCGCCGACTCGTCGAGGCCGATCGCCTTGACGACCTTTCCGTTCTCCACCGTGATCCGGTAGTCCCCGAGGCCACCCCGTTCTCCGGACTCGGAGAGAAGCCGGAAGGAGTACCGGTCCGGTTCGGACCATCGGGCCGGCTTCTCCTGGGGAGCCCCTTCGGCGGGCGTTGCGGACCCTGTCCCGCAGCCGACCGCGGCGAGGACGAGCCCAGCGGACACGACAAGCAGGTGCGTGCGGGTTCTCGTCATGAAAGGGCCTCCCCGTAGCTCAGTCGGTCCTTCGACGATGTCACCGTCGATTCGGTTCCAGCCCCGGAGGGGGCACGACGGTCGGTCCAGGCCGCCCGGAGAGATCCCGTTGGCCGTCGCCGGAAGGGCGCGGATCCTCCATGCGGGCGAGCCAGGTGGTGAGCAGCGTTTCGAGTGCCTCGGCCTCGGTGGGCGTCAGCAGATCCAGCAGCCGGCGTTCGTTGTGCATGTGGTCGGTGAACGCGTGGTCGATCAGCTCGCGCCCGGGGCGGGTGAGGGCGACGATCCGGCCGCGCTGGTCGTCGCCGGAACGGCGGCGGGTGACGAGTCCGGCCTGTTCGAGACGGTCGACTCTCTTCGTGATCGCGCCGGTGGTGACCATGGTGTACGCGGCGAGTTCACCGGGTGCCCTTTCGTAGGGCTCGCCGGCGCGGCGCAGTGCGCACAGGACGTCGAACTCCCCCTCGCCGAGACCGTAGCGGCCGTAGACGAGACAGAGCTCCTCGGTGAGCCGGCCGGCGAGGCGGTGCAGTCGGCCGATCACTCCTTGCGGGGTGATGTCGACGTCGGGTCGTTCACGGCGCCAGTCGGCCTGGATGCGGGCCACGCGGTCCAGCGGTTGCGGATCGTCCATGGACACCATACTAGCTTCCACGGAAGCTATATTGCCTTCCATGGAAACTAATCTTCGCTGGGTGGCACTGACCGCGGTCGCTCCGGTGGCCTGGGGTACCAACTACTTCGTCACCCGCGAGTTCCTGCCGGCCGACCGCCCGCTCTTCGGGGCCGCCCTGCGGGCACTGCCCGCAGGCCTCGCCCTGCTGGCCCTGTGCCGGCGGCGGCCGCACGGAGCCTGGTGGTGGCGGTCCGCCGTGCTCGGGCTGCTCAACGTGAGCGTGTTCTTCGTGCTCGTCTACGCCGCCTCCCAGCTGCTGCCGACGAGCGTCGCCTCGACCGTCATGGCGGTGTCCCCGCTGGCGATGATGCTCATCGCCTGGGCCCTGGTCTCCGAGCGGCCCGGCATCTCACACCTGGCCGGCGCCGCGATCGGGCTCGGCGGGGTCTGTCTCATGCTGCTCACGGGGGTGGGAGGGGTGAGCGTGCCCGGGATCCTCGCCTCGGCCGCGGCCATGCTCGTGTCGGCCTTCGGCCACATCCTGGCCAAGCGGTGGAGCGCCAGTGCCGACGTGCTCGCCTCGACCGCCTGGCAGCTCACCGCCGGAGGCCTGTTCCTGCTGCCGGTCGCCGCGGTCGCGGAGGGCCCTCCCCCCGCGCTCCACACACCGGCACTCCTGGCGTTCGGCTACGTCGCCCTGGTCTCCACCGCTCTGGCCTTCACCGCCTGGTTCACCGGATTGCGTCACCTGCCCGCGGGAACAGTGGGACTGATCGGACTGCTCAACCCCGTCACTGGTGTACTGCTCGGCACAGCGGTCGCCGGGGAAGTACTGACGGTCCAGCAACTGTGCGGGCTGGTACTCGTCCTGGTCGGAGTCGTCCTGGGCCGGCCCACACGCGCGGGCCGACGCGGCAGCGGTCAGGCACCTCCCCCACCGGACGATCGGCACGACGCGGGCGGCCACCGGTCGAAGCGGTGGCCGCCCTCAGTGCCGTACTGCCACAGAGGCTAGGCGCAGGTGTTGGCGAACGTCTCGCGGGTCACGACGTCCGTCGTGGCGGCCGTGGTGTCGAGCCAGACGACGCGCCGGCCGTCACCGAGGGACGGGGCCAGCTGCGAGCCGGAGGAGCAGGAGACGCGGCTGAAGTCGTTCAGGCCGGCCAGCACGTCGGAGGTCTTGGCGACCTTCACCTTGGTGGGGCCGTCCCAGGAGCCGAGGGCGCCCCAGATGCTGTACGTCGAGTACGCCAGGTAGTTGTCGTTCACGGAGAACTGGGCGGCGTAGAGGCTCGACGGGTAGCGCAGGTTCGCCATCTGGTTCACGTCGTCGACCGGCGCCGAGCCCAGCGTGGTGCTCGGGATCAGGAAGCCGTTCGTCACACGGTAGAAGACGCGGTCCGACGTGAGCTGGATGTCCGAGATGTAGTTGAACAGGAAGCCGCCGATCCGCTTGTTCTGCGTGGTGCCGGTGGCGATGTCGTAGAGGTAGAGGTACGTCCCGTCGCCGCCGGCCCAGGCGATGGTGCCGTTCTTCATGGCGAGGTGGGAGGCCTGGGTGCCGGGCTCGGGCGTCACGTCGACCGTGGTGCCGTCGGCCTTGCGGAGCATGACGTCCTGCTCGCCGTCGGAGGTGGTGCGGATGTAGGCGAGGGCGCCGTTCTCGGTGACCGGCTCGGTCTCGTCCGCGCCCGGCTCGTCGACCAGCTTCTTGATCTCGCCCTGGCCCTTGTCGCCGGACTGGTAGATGCCGACGCCGTCGGCGGTGATCCGGGTGAAGACGACGCGGTCGCTGTCGAGGGACGGGTCGAGCAGGTAGGCGTCCTTCTGGGCCAGCTCGTGCTGCGGGTGCTTGGAGAAGCGGCCCACGGTGATGCCGAACGCGGCGCCGCCCTGGTCCCAGGCGATGGCGTCGCCGTGGCTGATGGCGTAGACGTCGCCCTTGATCTGGGCGGCCTGCTCGTCGACGCCGCCGTAGACCTCGTAGGCGGGCAGGACGTTGGCGCCGATGGTGGTGGCGTCGTGCGTGCCGCCCTTCTGCTCCCAGCCCTGCTCGATGCCGTGGGCGTCGAAGGCCTTGTCGATCGCGGCGAGGTCGGCCGTGGAGACCTTCATGGACTTGGCCGCGAGGGTGACCGCGTTGCGCATGTCGGTGAAGCCGGACAGCGGGGTGAGGTAGTTCTCCGCGGCCCGGTAGATGATCTGGTCCGCGAGCTTGGTGTCGATGTTCTTGCGGATGTCCCACAGCGCGCCGCCGACGATGGTGGAGTTGGAGTGCACTCCCCCGTTGTCGATGTCGAGCGTGATGGGCAGGAAGTCCTTCTGCGCGTTGCGGCCGTCGTTCAGGTCGCGCAGGGCGCAGTCCGCGAGCGGCTTGGTGCCGTTGCAGAGGTACTCGCCGACGAGGCCGGACGTGGGGTCGCTCATGGCGATGCCCTTGTCGGCGGTCTCCATGGCGTTGCCGAAGTAGTCGGAGATGGCCTCGTTGAGGGCGCCCGACTGGTTGAGGTAGACGAGTCCGGCGGCGTGCTCGGTGACGCCGTGCGTCATCTCGTGGCCGACCACGTCCAGGCCCACCGACAGCGGCACGCCGTTCATGTGGCCGTACACCATCTTGGAGCCGTCCCAGAAGGCGTTGGCGTAGTCCTTCCCGCTGCTGGCGACGTTGACGACGGAGTAGATACTGCCACCCTTGCCGTCGATGCCGTCCCGGCCGAGCTGGTTCTTGAGGTACTCGTAGACCTTGGCGGCGTTGACGTGGGCGTCGACCGCGCCGGAGGTGGTGTTCGCGCCGTCGAAGCGCTCGGTCGAGGACTTCACCAGCGGGACGTCGTCGGTGACCGGACCGCCCGCGACGAGCGTGTAGCTCTTGCGCTGGGCGTCGTAGGTGCGTATCTGGCCGCCGGTCCGCGCGTACATGTCGCGGGTGGAGTCGGCCAGGGTGTACGAGCCGTCCGCCTCCTGGTTGGCGTTCAGCTGCACCTCGCTGCCGTCCACGCGCACGCCCGTCGCCGTCACGGGCGCGGCGTCGGCCGCGTCGATGTTGTTGTACGACAGGGTGATGCCGCCGACGTTCGCGTCGACATACACCTCCTGGCGCACCGGGCTGCCGTCAGCCCTGGCGCCGGTCACGGTGAAGTGCCAGGTCAGCGTGCCGCCATGGGAGTTGGGCAGGACGACGAGGCCGTGCTCGGCGGTCTTGGCGCCCCGGACGGTGCCCAGGCGCGAGTCCAGCGAGAACATCCGCTGCTTGGCGGTGGCCTCGGTGACCTTCGGGGTGGTGGAGACGGTGATGTCGGTGTACAGCGTGCCGGTGGCGGAGAGGACCTTCTGGCCGCCGTCGGCCGGCTCGGTCTGCACCGCGTACTCGGCGCCGAAGACCGGCACCCCGTCGTGCTTCTGCCGGAAGCGGACCGTGGACTGCTTGCCGACCTTGGTGGTCCTCAGGGTCTGCAGGTCGGAGACCGGGACCCTGTACTTGTGCTGGTGGGCCTTGAGGTGCGCGCGGGCCGCCTCGGCGGGCGTCCCCTTGCGGGTGGCCCGGTCCAGGCCCTCGGTCATGGCCGGGGCCACCGGTACCCGGTCGGCGGTGACGTTCGCGGGCTGCGGTGCCCCGTCCTCGGCCCAGGCCGGTGTGACCAGCAGCGACGCTCCGGTGGCCGCGACGACCACTCCGGTGGCCAGAGCCCGGCGGAGACCTCTTGTCCTCATGGGGAACACAGGAACCTCTCCATCTTGCACGGATACGTGAAATCGCACCTGTACGCGGGGTGCACGGTCCCACGCGTTCGGTGAGCTCGATGGTTCGGTACGGCCCGTTCCGCGTACAAGGGATCAGCCCCGACGCAAATATGCCGTGGCGCAAACGCGCCTCAACCGTGGTGGGATTCCGGACGATTCGCGGGTGTCTCGTCCAGCCAGCCGGATCGGGCCGCGTGCCAGCCCAGTTGGAAGCGGGTGGCGGCGCCGACCTCCACCATGAGGGAGTGCAGGCGGCGTTGGACGGTACGGTGGCCCATGCCGAGCTGGCGGGCGATGGCCGCGTCGGTGAGGCCGACGTGCAGCAGGGCGACGATCTGCCGGTCGACGGCGTCGAGCCGGGACCGTCCGGGACCGTCCGGGCCGGGTCCGGTGCCGGAGTCGCGCAGCCGCCAGCCCTTCTCGAAGTACTCGTCGAAGAGCGAACCGAGCGCGGTGAGCAGCCCGGTGCGGTGCACGACGAGCGCCACGGGTTCGCCCTCGCGCTCCGGGTCGAGGGGCAGCAGGGCGATGCGCCTGTCGACGATGATCAGCTTGATGGGCACCTTGTCGGCGACGACGATGTGCTGGCCCTCAGCCACGTAGGAGGCCAACGCGGAGGCCGTTTCGGGACTTTCGAGCCAGTCACGCTCGATGACGCTGCGCATGACGACCCCGCGCCGGGCCATCTCGTGCTCGACCTCGTTGTGGTTGTCCTCGAAGGTGAGCACCGCGGGCACCCGTCGAAGCGGCAGCATGGTGCACACCTCGCCGACGGCCTGGCCCTGCATCAGCAGGAGTCTGCGCCGGATCGCCGCGGCCCCCGACAGCACCTCGATGGGCGCGCCCGTGGCATGGGCCTGGGCGGAGCGGTGCCGCTCGGCGAGGTCGGCGACGAGGGATTCGACGCGGTGCAGGGCGGTGCGGCGGGATTCGAGGAGGGGACCGAGGGCGAGCACCGGCGAGGCGGCGCGGTAGCGCGGAGGGCTCTCGTCGGTGCGGTCGGCGTTGGCCAGGCCGCGCTCGACCAGGAGGTCGAGGGCGCGCGCCACTTCGGCGGGCCTCCCCGTCGACGGGTCTGCCAGCGCGTCCGGATCACTGTCGGGCCGGTCGACGAGGAGCCGGTAGACGGCGCTCTCCCGGGGGCTCAGGCCGAGTTGGGTGAGCAGGGACGCGTCCGTGGGGTCCGGTCCGGCAAAGGCGCCGCCCGGCGGATGTATGCCGTCGGTTCTCAACGCCCGGCCCTTGTCGGGGCGTTCCCGGAACTCGCCGCACGAGGGCGATCCGCTCCGGGCGGCGTCCCGTCGGCGATGCCGGCGAGCGCCCTGCCTGGTTCCTTGCCCGTCACCACCATGTCCCGCCCCACCCCTGTTGTCCTGCTCCGTCGTTGACGGTGGTCAGGGTATCCACCCGGACCGGGCAGTCCTCCGCCCGGCTGGGTCGCGCGGGAGCAGGAACGTGAAACGTCCGACTCCGCACAGTGAACGCATCGACGACCGCCGGGTGCGGAACATCCGTTCCGCACCCGGCGGTGCCGTCTGCCGTCCCGGCTGCGGCCGGCCAGGCACAGCCCCCCGCCCCCGGATCCGGCTGCTTCTTACGCGACCGCGTCCATCGCCCGGGTGTCCACGATCGACTCGTAGGCGACCGGCGCCGTCGTCAGTCCGGCGTCGTGCAGGATCCCTGTCCACCGGTCGCAGGCGTCACGGTCCACCCGGACCGTGGCCCAGGTCCCGTTCTCCACGAGTTCCGCGGTGACCTCGGCGAGGACCTTGGGGTCCGCCCCGGGCCACTCGCTGCTGAACAGCGAACCCAGGTCGCCGGCTTCCCCGGTACGCAGCAGACCCATGGCCAGGTCGATCGACCGGACGAACGGGATGAGCTTCGGGGTGAGTTCCTCCAGACGTTCCCGCAGGACGTAGTAGACGCTGTTCGGCATCCGCCCGCCGCGCTCCGCGTGCCGGTAGACGATGTGGCCCCGGCCGGCGTGCTCCAGTTCGGTGGCGGTGCCGAGGTCGGCGATGAACGCGTCGCCCAGCCCGCCGAGGAACAGCTCACGCAGCATCTGCGTGGACAGGTCGTGCGCGAAGCGCGTCCGCCACGGATCGAGCCCGGCCTCACGCATCAGTCCTCGGGTGAACTCCGCCGGCGCGGTGCCTCCCTGCCCCGGCGCGAGAACGGTCTTGCCGGTGAGCCAGGACAGCTCGAAGCCGGCGATCGGTTCCCGGGTCACGATGCTCATCGGGAAACGGTCGTTCAGCTGGCAGACCGCCACGAAGTCACGGCCGTTGCCCGCGTACATCGCCGGCACCCACAGGCCGCCGAGCGCGACGTCCGCGGTGCCGTCCGCGAGGTCGTGCATGACACCGTCCCACGGGCTGCGCGGCTGGGAGGGAACCTTCAGCCCGTGGTCGGCGAAGATGCCGTGCTCGCGGGCGACGTACTCGGGCAGGTAGTTGGAGCCGTGTGCGGTGGCGCTGACGTTCAGGATTTCCACTGATGCGCTCCGTGTTCGTTGTCGGTGTGCGGGGCGTGCCGGGCCGGACTACGCGGTGACCCGGTACGGTTCGACACTGGTGCGGCAGGTGAGGTTCTCGAAGCCGTCGTTCGTGACGACGTAGAGGTCACCGAGGTTGGAGCCGGCGACGAGCGGGTCGACCCACTGCGCGTGGAGGACGAAGACCATCCCCGGTTCCATCCGGTCGGTGTTGTGGGACGCCACGTTGTACTGCGGCAGCTTCGGCATCCCGATGGCGTGACCGAGGTTCGGGTTGTGCGGCCCCGGAGCCGCCGGATAGACGTGCATCAGCCTGCGGCCCTGGGCCTCCCAGTCCGCGTCCGGCACGTATTCGCGCCGCACGCGCCGGGGGGAACCGTCCGGCATGGCCTCCCAGTTGAACGGCATCGTCCTGGTCTCCTTGGAGGTCAGGTAGCCGCGCTCCACGTAGGCGTCGAACGCCGCGTCGTGGAGGTCGCTGAACTTGGTGCCCGGCTTGATGAGTTGCTCGGCACGGCGAACGGCGTCGACCGTCATCTCGAGCACTTCCTCCTGCTTCGCCGTGGCGGAGCCGATCACCATCATCCGGGCGGCCTGGGCGCAGTAGCCGAGATAGGTGACGTTGGAGATGTAGAGGTTGAGCAGGTCTCCGTTCTGCACGACGTGGCCGTAGGGCTTTCCGCAGTGCGTCCCGTACCGGTTGACGCCGATCTGGTAGCCGTCGCCGGTCTCCCCGCCTCTGGCCATCTGCGCGTAGGAGAAGGCCGCGTAGACCTCGTAGTCGGTGACGCCCGGGCGGGTGACGTGGCAGGCGGCCTCGTAACCGATGTCGATCAACTGGCCGGCCGACCTGATGATCGCGATCTCGGCGGCCGAGCGGACGCGCTGCATCCTGAGCACGATGTCGGTCGCGTCCTGGAAGCCGGTCGTCGGCATGGCCTCGCCGAGCGCGGTCCAGAAGGTCCGTGCGGTGTCGTCGCCCACGGTGCCGATCCGGCCGCCCTCGGCCCCGAGACGGCGGAGGACCGCGGCGCAGGCCTCCACCGTCTTGCCGAGGGGCGAACCGGGCCGGTTGACGCTCTCGCGGCCGAACGGTGAGATCTGCCAGATCTCACCCACCAGCAGCGGTTCGCCACCCGGCGGTACGACGGCCGACTCGGTCCAGAACGACAGCAGTTCGAGCGGCTGGTCGGCGTCGGTCGGTATGACCAGCACTCCCTCGCGCATCCAGTCGCAGATGTAGCGCAGGAACGGGTTGGACGTGTGGTACCAGCCCACCAGGCTGCTGTGCACCAGAGTCGCGTCGTATCCGGCGACGGTGGCGTCCCGCCGGATCCGTTCGACGCGGTCGGCGTACTCGCCTTCGGTGATCTGCTCGGCCGGTTCGAACTCGAAGCTGGGTTCGAAATCGCGCAGGAGCGACTCCATGCGACGGTAGTCGACCGGGACGCTGTACTGTCTCATCTCTTTCCTTCCTTGTTGTGGCTCCAGCGGCGTCGAGCGCGGTGGGCTCACGTGGGTCAGACCTGGCTGCGGTTGATCTGCTCCAGCGACAGCCGGTACGTCTCCGGTGCGAACCGGGCCGAGATCGCCAGCACGACGTACATCGAGGCGAGCATCAGGAAGACGCCGGACATGCCGTAGGCGTGGAAGACCGGAACCGCGATCAGGGGCATCACCGCGCCGGAGACGTTGCCGATGCCGTTGACGATCGAGGTGCCCAGTGCGCGGACCTCGGTCGGGTAGACCTCGGGCGACCAGGCCGCGAGCGTGCTGTTGAGCAGCAGCGCGAAGAACTGGAAGGCGGCCCCGAGGATCAGGATCAGCGCGACGCCCTTCGCGAAGAGCGCGAACGCCACGGCTGCCGCGCAGCCGAGTACGGCGGCCCCGATGACCGTGGTCCGCCGGCCGAGCCGCTGCGCGAAGTAGGCCGCGGCACAGGCACCGAGCAGGCTGCCGAAGTTCATCGTCATCGTGAACGCCAGGCTGTCGCTGATGCTGTAGCCCTGGGAGACCAGGATCGTGGGCATCAGCACGAGCAGGGTGATCTGGCCGCCGAAGGACATCCAGGACGCGGCCCCGATCGCGGCGGTGCGCTTCAGCGAGGTGCTGGAGAGCAACGACTTGAGCGGCACCGACTCGCCGACGACGTCCGGGATGTCCGCCTCGGTGAGGTACGGCGTCGGAGGGCCCTGCAGCTTGCGGGTCAGCCGGCCCGAGGCCATGACGGTCAGGGCCGCGTTGGCCTCCTCCACTCGGCCCTTCGACAGCAGGAACCGCGGGGACTCGGGCATGTATCTGCGGATGAGGACGACCAGCAGCGCGGGCACGGCGAGGAGCACGTAGAGCCAGCGCCAGCTCATCGAGGTGCCGCCGAGCATGTCGTTGAGGGGGCCGAGGACGACCAGGAAGAGGCCGAAGGCGACGAAGTTGCCCACGCCGCCGGAGCCTATGTTCAGCGACGCGGCCACCGTGCCCCGGTACTTCGTGGAGACCATCTCGGCCACGAGCGCCAGGCCGACGGTGAACTCGCCACCGAGTCCGATACCCACGATGAACCGTGACACTTCGAGCAGGAACTGGTTCGGCGCCGCGGCGCTGAGGAGTCCGCCGAGGGTGTACAGCAACAGGTTGAACGAGAGCGCGTACCGCCGGCCCTTGCGGTCGGCGAGGTATCCGGTGCCGAGCCGGCCGACGAGACCGCCGATGATCATGACGGTGTTCAGGAACGCCAGATCGGACGTGTCCATCCCGAAGCTGGCCTTGAGGCCTTCGGTGATCGCTCCGGTGGTGTCCTGCTCCAGCGCGTCGAAGAACATCCCGGCGAGGACCATGATCACCACTGCCCAGTGGGCGCGGGTCCAGCCGATGCGTTCCATCACCGCGGAGAGGCCCCCCTGCGAGGGTGCCGTGGTGTCGTAGCTTTCCATGCTCATGTGAGGCTCCGTGAAGGTCGGGCCAAACCCCGGCGCGGTGTGGATCACGGCGTCGGGATGATGAGGGCTAGCAGCGTTCTGATCGACGTGTTCGCGATGAGGGGCTTCGGCGGGTGGTCCGCGGTCGGCGTGACCGCCCTGAGGTGCCGTAGCGTCCGGACGCCAGGACAGTTGTCCTGCCTGTGCGTTTGTGTGGAACCGATGTGGTGGGGCTGGTGAGGTGGAGCTGACGTGGTGGTTCGTCGGGCCGGAGGCCTACCTCCTGGCGACGCCCTCCGCGCGGGCCGCCCCGGCGACCGCCGCGGTGACCGCCGGCGCGACCCGTTCGTCGAACGGCGACGGGATCACCTTGTCCGCGCCCAGTTCGTCGGCCACGACCGCGGCCAGCGCCTCGGCCGCCGCCAGCTTCATCCCCTCGGTGATCCGCGAGGCGCGCACCTGAAGTGCGCCCGCGAAGATGCCCGGGAAGGCCAGCACGTTGTTGATCTGGTTCGGGAAGTCGCTGCGGCCGGTGGCCACCACGGCGGCGTACCGGTGCGCCACAGCCGGGTGGATCTCAGGGTCCGGGTTGGCCATGGCGAAGATCAGGCAGTCCTTCGCCATCGACGCGACCGCGGGCTCGGGCACGGTGCCGCCCGAGACACCGATGAAGACATCGGCTCCCTTGAGTGCGTTCGCCAGGCGGCCGGACAGTCCCGCCTTGTTGGTGAGACCCGCCATCTCGCGCTTGACGCCGGTCAGGTCCTCGCGGTCGTGGCCGACGATGCCCTTGCGGTCGCACAACGCGACATCGCCGATGCCTGCCTCGACCAGGATCTTGGCGACGGCGACCCCTGCCGCGCCCGCGCCGGAGATCACGGCTCGCAGCTCGCCGAGCGAACGTCCCGTCAGCTTCGCCGCGTTGCGGAGTGCGGCGAGCGTGACGACCGCCGTGCCGTGCTGGTCGTCGTGGAAGATCGGAATGTCCAGGCGCTCCTGAAGCCTGCGCTCGATCTCGAAGCAGCGGGGAGCGGAGATGTCCTCCAGGTTCACCCCGCCGAAGGACGGCGCGAGCCGGGCGACGGTCTCGACGATCTCGCCGACCTCCCGGCAGTCCAGCGCGATGGGCACCGCGTTCACCCCGCCGAACTGCTTGAAGAGGATGGACTTGCCCTCCATCACCGGCAGCGAGGCCTCCGGCCCGATGTCGCCGAGCCCGAGCACCGCGCTGCCGTCCGTGACCACCGCCACCACCTGGGACTTCCAGGTGTAGTCGTGGACGAGTTCGGGCTGTTCCGCGATCGCGGAGCACACTTTGGCCACGCCCGGTGTGTAGGCCAGGGACAGATCGTCCTTGTCCCGCACCGGCACCGTCGGTTCGACGGCCATCTTGCCGCCGCGGTGCAACGCGAAGGCCGCGTCGATGAGTTGCGCTTCGCTCCCGACGACGTCGTCGTCGTTGAGAGGATTGACGGTATCCGCTGACACGCTTTCCGCTCCTTTGTCGTAGTCGTCATGGCGACGTTCCGCCGGAGGTCCCCTGACGATTCGGGTTGTGGTGCGACGTGGTCGGCGGTGACGCCTGACGTCGAGGTGACCTCGGGAGACGTGCTGCTCAGCCGCGGTGGAGGCCTGGAGAAACCCGCTGGTGACCGCCGGAGCCCGGCCGGTCACGGGTCTGGGCCTCGGTGTCGCACCCGGCTGGTCGTGGCCGGTCCTGGATCCGCGGCACGGCTCGGTCAGTGGTGGTGACGGCCGTGCGGGATCAGCGAGTTGTACTGGCCGCAGTGTGGGTGGGTGATGCCTCGCGGCGTCCGTTCGCCATGAATGCGCCGGCCGAGTCGGCGGACATGTCGCCGGTGTCCGGGTCGAGAGAATCCGATCTGTGCAAAGGAGCCGACCTCCTTCAGAGGACGCTCAGGCTTCGGAGAGGAGCCGAGGCAAGGGACAACCCGGGGGGTGTGAGGGGTCGGGCTGTGACGAGGCCCACTACCGGGCCTCTGGTGACATAATTAGCAGTCATCTGATGACTTCGAGAAGGGGTGGGATGAAGAAAATTGAGCGGGCCTCACCGATCGACGCCGCCAGCAGGTAGCTACAGGAACGGATCGCCGGTGGACGCCGACCCGTTGGCCGGCGCCCCCTCCTGGAGCGGGCCGGCCGAACGGCTCGACGACACCCACGACGGCGGCACCCCGAAGCCCGCCGCGGCCTGAACATCCCCGCCGCCGAACCCACCCCCACGCTTGGTATCCCATTCTGCTTTTTTGGTATACAGAAAAGCATGCAGCCCACACCGACCTCGATCCCCGTTCCTCAGCCACCCCTTCCCGACCCCCGGCGCTGGTGGGCGCTGTGCGTCCTCGGACTGGCGCAGTTGATGATCCTGCTGGACAGCACCATCGTGAATGTGGCGCTGCCGTCCATGCAGAGGCAGTTGGGGATGGCGGACGGGGACCGGCCGTGGGTGGTCACCTCGTACACCGTCGCGTTCGGCGGGCTGCTCCTGCTCGCCGGGCGCATCGCCGACCACGCGGGGCGCAAGCGGGTGTTCATGTCGGGGCTGCTGGGCTTCGCGCTGGCCTCGGCCGCCGGAGGCGTCGCGCCCACCGCTCAGGTCCTGTTCGCCGCCCGGGCCGTGCAAGGCGCCTTCGCGGCCCTGCTCGCCGCCTCGGCGCTCGCCCTGGTCGCCACCACCTTCACCGACCCCCGTGAGCGTCGCAAGGCCATCGCCGTCTTCGGCGCTCTCGGCGGCGCCGGAGGCTCCCTCGGAGTGGTGCTCGGCGGGCTGCTCACCCAGTGGGCGGGCTGGCGCTGGTGCCTGCTGGTCAATGTGCCCATCGCCCTTCTGGCGCTGCTCGGCAGCATATGGACACCCCGCGACCGGGCGCGGCGTCCGTCCGGACGTGTCGATGTCGCCGGGGCTGTACTGGGCTGTGGCGGTCTGACGACCGTGGTGTACGGCTGCAGCCGGGCCGAGGCCCAGGGCTGGACCTCGCCGTCCGTGCTCGGGGCACTGGCCGGAGGAATGGCCCTGCTCATGGCGTTCGCCTGGTGGCAGACCCGTGCCGCCACCCCGCTTCTGCCGCCGCGGCTGCTGCGCGACCGCCGCCGCGTCGCCGCGCTGCTGGCCGGTGGCGCCCTGATGATGGCGCAGCTGTCCGTCTCGCTCTTCCTCACCTACTACTTGCAGACCGTGCTGGGCTGGTCCGCGGTGGCCAGCGGACTGGGCTTCCTGCCCATCAGCGTCGTCACCACCGCGACCGCCACCCAGCTCGGCACGCGCCTGCTGCCCAGGCTCGGCCCCCGATTCATGATGACGGCGGGCCTTGCCCTCGCCGCCTGCGGGCTGTTCCAGTTCACGCTGCTGACGCCGGACTCCGGTTACGCCGCGAACGTCCTCCCCGCGCTGGTCACGTTCAGCGTCGGCAACGGCGGCAGCTTCCTGGCCATCATGACCAGCGCCACCGCCGACGTGCCGGCCCAGGACTCGGGGATCGCCTCGGCCTCTGTCAACTCAGCGCAGCAGATGGGGGGTTCCATCGGATCGGCCGCCTTCAACACCGTGGCCGCCAGTGCCGCCGCGGCGTTCCACGGCGGCACACGGGCCGCTGCGGTGCACGGCTTCACCACGGCGATCCGGGTTCCCCTGGTCGTGCTGCTGCTGGCGGCCGCCGCTACGGCCACCCTGGCGGGCGCGGGGTCGTCCCGCCGTACGAGGCCGGGCGCGCCGACCGAGGTTCCCCCCGCGTAAGGCCGGGCACGCCGACCGCGGTTCCCGCCGCACGCCGACCGAGGTTCCCGCCACGCGATGCCGGGCACGCCGCCCCGGCTCTCCGTGGAGTGAGGGCGGCGGGTCGTCGAGCCGTTCGGGACGGGGCTCACCGTGCCGCGCCGCGGCTCCGCCACCGTGCGCCCGCCCAGCAGGCGCCCACAAGAGCGGTGGCGGCGGCGAGAACCGCGTACGCGACCGTGTAGGAACTCACGGTGACGACCGCTCCCGCCGCGAAGGCACCGAGCCCGGTGCCGGCGTCGAAGCCGACGTTCCAGGCGACGCTGACGGAGGAGCGGGCCCGCTCGCCGGCGGCCGCGAAGGCCTGCACCAGCGTCAGGTTCTGCAGGCCCCCGTACGCCACGCCCACGACGAGCATGCCGGCCACGACCAGAACCGGGCCGGCCGCACCGGACCGGCCTGCCGTGCCCGCGCCGATCACGGCGAGTCCGGCAGCGCCGGCGATCAGCAGCGGGGCGATCGCCGGGGCGGCGCCCCTGCGGTCCGCGACGTGTCCGAACCCCCATCGGCTCAGCGCCGCCGTAGCGGTGAACGCCAGGAGCGCGAGGTAGACGGCGACCGGGTCGGACAGCAGGCGGGGGGTGAAGGTGAGGATGGCGCCGCCGGCCGCAGTGATGGCGAGCAGCGCCGCGATCGGACCGATCAGGACGCGGCGCAGCCGGCTCGTGTCCCGTGCTTCGGCGGGTGCGGTGGATACGTCGCCGCTGTCGTGCAGGGCGCGTGCCACGCGCGGTGCCAGCGGGATGGCGAGCAGCGGCACGGCCGCGCATGTGAACACCAGCCAGAATCCGACGCGTTCGGCCAGCCAGGGCGCGACCGGGATGAGCAGGCACTGAGGGGCCGCGATGGCGAGCCCGTAGGCGCCGACCGCCCGGCCGCGGCGGGCGGGTTCGACGAGCGCGGCGACTCCGGTGGCACCGCACACGGTGAGGATGCCGAACCCGAGGCCCCGCACCGCCGCGAGGCCCATGACGGCTGCCGCCTGGCCGGTGGCCAGATGCCCCAGGGCGGGGAGTCCGAGCAGGCACGAGCCGAGGGCCAGTGACCTCTGCCAGCCCAGGCGTTGGAGGATCCGGCCGACCAGCAGCTGGGCGATCACCGTGAAGAGCATCAGTACGGTGTTGACCAGGCCCGCGCCCAGTTCGTCCGCCCCGCCTTCAAGGGCCCACAGGGGGGCGACCGGCATCAGCAACGACAGGCCGGCGAAGCCCAGCGCCGTCGAGGCCAGCAGGGGTCGCATCCCCGGCACGCGCCACACCGGTACCTCTTCCCGGCAGGCGGGACCGTCACCTTGTTGCTTCAACATTCCGTAGATGGTAGGCCGTTCGCACTGCTGTTCACGCTGCCTCCCCTTGTCAGGACGCCCGGTCGATCTCCTTCACGATCTCCTGGTAGCCGCGCCGTGCCGCGAGGTCGCGGGGCAGGACTCCCTGTTTGTCGGGGATCGACGGGTCCGCGCCCGCCGCGAGGAGCAGTCTGACCACCGTGACGTGGTCCCGGGAGCCGTTTCCGAGCACGATCGCTTCGTGCAGGGCGGTCCACGACAGGTTGTTGACGTGGTTGACGGGTACACCGGCCGCCAGCAGGATCCGGACGGTCTCGACGTGTCCGTGTTCGCCGGCGGGGATCAGAGCGGTCCCGCCGTAGCGATTGGTGCTGCGCACGTCGGCGCCGTGCTCGAGGGTGAGTTTGAGGATCTCGTCGAGTCCCTCCGCCCCGGCGTACAGGAAGGCGGAGTCCTGGATCTTGTCCTTCGCGTTGGGATCCGCGCCGGACTCCAGCAGCAGGCGGGCCAGCTTGACGTGGTTGGCCTTGGTGGCCACGACAAGCGGTGTCCGTCCCCGGTCGTCGCGCGCTTCGAGGTTCGCGCCGGCCTCGATGGCCCTGGCCGCGGAGCTCGTGTCGTTGTCCCCCGCCGCCGCGAGGAGCTGCGCGGTCGCGTCCCCACTGCTCACGGTGCTGGGTGACCGGCTCGTCGCCGGGGCCGGCACCGGAGGCGTTGGGGCACTGCTCGGCGGCACGGAGTCCGCTCTCGCCGAGCAGGCGGCAAGGGTCAGCGCCGCGGCACCCGCCGCCAGCGCGCGGGCCGTCCACCGGCGGGCCGGGGAGATCTTGTCGCGTGGAGTGTCGGCCATGGGCGGGCCCTCCGTTTCCTTTGCCGATGAGACAGCGGTCCCCGCACACGGCCCGTCGCCGTCCGGGGAACCGCCGCGGCCGCAAGAGCGGCCCCGTCACACGTAGACGATGCCGGCGTCGACGTCCGCGCGGATCTCGGTGCCGACCTTGCGGGCCAGCAGGTCGTCGAGCCGGTCCAGCGGCCCGATGAGGGCACGTCCGCCGGCCCTCGCGACGTGGATCGCGGCGTCGATCTTGGGCTGCATCGACCCCTCGGCGAAGGGGAGTTGGGAAATGGCGTCGGCGGACGCGGTCTTGATGTCCCGCTGCTGCGGGGTGCCCCAGTTCTCGCTGACGTAGTCGCCGTCCGTCAGCATGACGAGGGTGTCGGCCTCCAGTTCCGCGGCCAGCGCCGCGCTGGCGAGGTCCTTGTCGACCACGGCCTGCATGCCGATCTCGCGGCCCTTGCCGTCGATCCTCACCGGCACCCCGCCGCCGCCGACGCAGACCACGAGCCGCTGGTTCTCCAACAGCAGGCGCACGACCGGCGCCTGGACCACCCGGAGCGGGTTGGGTGAGGGCACGACGCGGCGGAAGGAACCGCCGTCGCGCGCGATCGTCCACCGGTACTCCGCGGCCGCCTCGGCAGCGTCCTGGGCCGAGTAGGTCGGGCCGATGAGCTTGGTCGGCCGCTCGAAAGCCGGGTCCCCCTCGTCGACCACCGTCGTGGTGAGCACGGCCGCCACCTCACGCTCGCCGGCGAGCGCGTTGGACAGCTCCTGCTGGATGACGTAGCCGATCATGCCCTGCGTCTCCGCCCCCAGGATGTCCAGGGGGTAGGCGGCGACGTCCTGGTAGGCCAGGTTCTGCAGCGCGAGCAGGCCGACCTGCGGCCCGTTCCCGTGTGTGATGACGACCTCGTGCTCGCGGGCGAGGCCCGCCAGGGCCTCGCAGGTCGACTTCACATTGGTGCGCAGCCGGTCGGCCGTCATCGGCTCTCCACGACGCGCCAGGGCGTTCCCACCCAGTGCCACGACGACTCGCATGCTCGTTCCCCTCTCCTTGTCTCGCTGGGCGGACAAGATGCCCAACGTTCCACAGCAAAACCAGATGGTATACCTTTTAGGCGAAAGGGATCCTCGGCTGGAAACGCCCGCACGACGGGGAGGGGTCATGACATCGCCTACTCTGCCGACCTCGACTCCGGCGCTCTCCATCGACGAAGAGCTGGCCGCGCGTCTGCGTCCCGGCCCTCTCACAGCACGCGTGGAGTCCATCTTCGGTCGCGCCGTAAACCTGCTGACCTGCGACGATGAACTCATCACGCTATGTGCGCGCGTTCTCGACGACGCGCCCTGGAGCATCCGTGTCGACCTCGCGGAGTGGTCGGCCTGGCGCCTCACCGTGGGCGACCCCGTCACGCTGACCGCCGATGCGATCATCCTCGGGGAGCCGGCGAAACACGCAGTGACGCTCGACGATCCCGACACATGGTATGCCGAATCGATCGTGCTGGGACTCGGTGCGCAGGAGCTGCTCGCCCGGGCACGGGTGCTGGCGGAGCTGCTGCACACGCACGGCGTCGCCGGGGGCATGCACACCCCGCGAGGACCGGTGAGCGTCTTCGACGCCGAGATCGGTGCCCGGCTACGCCGGGGACGCAACGCGCTGGAACGAGCCGTGCGGGCCGGGGACCTCCCGGGCATGGCGTCGGCGATCACGCAGCTGCTCGGCCTCGGGCCGGGGCTCACCCCGGCCGGTGACGACTTCCTGACCGGAATGGCTCTGCCGGCGGCCCAGCCGGGCAGCCGTCTGTCCGCGTACGTCGAGGTCGTCCGCGGTGTGCTGGACCGTCACCCGGACCGTACGACGCCGCTGAGCCGCATCACACTGCGCGAGGCCCTCCGGGGGCGTGCCCGCCAGAGCCTGCTCGACCTTCTGCACCGTCTCCTCGTCCCGGACGGACGGGACGCCGCGCAGCAAGCCGAGCACCTTCGAGTCCCGGTCCGCCGTGTGCTCGGCATCGGCCACACCTCCGGGACCGACCTCCTGTCCGGCCTGCTGACCGGACTCCGCCTGGAAGCAGAACTGAGAGGTTCCATGTGAACGTCACAGCAGTGGTCAAGAAGAACACCTATTTCGACTCGGTGTCCCTGATGTCGATCTCGACGAAGGCGAACCAGTTCGAGGGCGTCGACCAGGCCTTCGTCGCGATGGCCACCGAGATGAACAAGGGAGTGCTGAAGAACCTCGACCTCCTCACGCCGGAGGTCGAGGGGGCGGGCAACGGCGACCTCATGATCGTCGTCGTGACGGCCGACGGCGTCGACACCGGCACCGTCATCGCCGGGGTCGAGGAGCTCCTGGTGCGCAAGGCGCCGGCCGGCGGCGAGGCGAAGGTCGTCCACCGCACCATCGCCTCCGCGGCCCAGGCGGACCCGACGGCGAACCTCGCCGTCATCGCCGTCAACGGCGCGTACGCGGCCCGCGAGGCCCGCAAGGCGCTGGAGAACGACCTGCACGTCCTGATGTTCAGCGACAACGTCGCACTCGCCGACGAGATCGCGCTGAAGACGCTCGCCCATGACAAGGGCCTGCTGATGATGGGTCCGGACTGCGGAACCGCGATCATCAACAACGTCGGTCTCTGCTTCGCCAACGCGGTCCGTCCCGGGTCGATCGGCATCGTCGCGGCCTCCGGCACCGGCTCGCAGGAAGTCAGCGTGCGCGTCCACGCCCTCGGCGGCGGAATCTCGCAGCTCATCGGCACCGGCGGACGCGATCTGAGCGCCGAGGTCGGTGGCGTCATGATGATCGACGGCATCCGCGCCCTGGCCGCCGACCCGCGGACGGAGGCGATCCTGCTCGTCTCCAAGCCGCCGGCCCCGGAGGTCGAGCGGAAGGTCCTCGCCGAGATCGCCACCGCGGGCAAGCCCGTCGTCGTGTACTTCATCGGCGGATCCGAGCAGGCCGTCACCGAGGCCGGCGGGCACTTCGCCGCGAGCAGCCAGGACGCCGCCCTCCAGGCCGTACGCCTGACCAGCGACCCGGAGTCGGCCGTTCCGGGTCTCGACGCCGACCGCGTCGAGGCCGTGCGCGCCAAGCTGAACGCAGAACAGCGCCACGTACGCGGGCTGTTCTGCGGCGGCACCCTGTGCGACGAGTCGATGTACGCGCTGCTCGACGCCGGCGAGGAGGTCTGGAGCAACATCCAGAAGGACCCCGCCCACGTCCTGCACGCCGCGGACGCCAGCCGGGGCCACACCTTCCTCGACTTCGGCGACGACGAGTTCACCAACGGCCGTCCGCACCCGATGATCGACCCGTCCCCGCGGCTGGAGCGCCTGGTGCGGGAGGCGCAGGACCCGTCGGTCGGCGTCATCGTCATGGACTTCGTCCTCGGGTTCGGCGCGCACGAGGACCCGGTCGGGGTCACGCTGCCGGCGATCGCCGAGGCGAAGAGCATCGCCGCCGCGACCGGACGTCATCTGGAGATCGTCGGCTACGTGCTCGGTACCGACCTCGACAAGCCGTCGCTGGCCGAGCAGGTCGCCGCGCTCGAGTCCGCGGGGGTCACCGTCACCCGCAGCAGCACCGAAACCGGGCAGTACGCCCGCGCCATCGTCCGGGAGGGAACCCGCGCATGACCAGCCCCACCACCCAGCTCTTCGACGGCGAGCTGAACGTCGTCAACGTCGGCCTGGCGATGTTCGACGACGACATCTCCGCCCAGGGCGCGAAGGTCACCACCCTCGACTGGACACCCCCGGGCGGCGGCAACCCCGAGGTGATCGCCGCGCTCGACCTCCTGGCCCGGCCGGACATCGCCGCGCGGATCGAGGCGGCCAACGCCGAGGCGATCGAGCGGATCACCAGCGCCAAGCCCATGCTGGTGGGCTTCGGCCGGGCGATCGACGTCGTGCCCGGCATGACCCCGACCACGATCATCCATGCCGGACCGCCCATCACCTGGGAGCGGATGTCCGGCCCGATGAAGGGCGCCGTGCTCGGCGCGATCGTCTTCGAGGGCCTCGCCGCCGACCTCGCCGAGGCCGAGAAGGTCGCCGCCTCCGGTGCCATCACCTTCTCGCCGTGCCACGAGCACGACTGCGTGGGTTCCATGGCGGGGGTCACCTCGGCGTCGATGTACATGCACGTCCTGCACAACGAGACGCACGGCAACTACGCCTACACCAACCTGTCCGAGCAGATGGCGAAGATCCTTCGCATGGGCGCCAACGACCAGAGCGTCATCGACCGGCTGGTCTGGATGCGGGACGTCCTCGGCCCCATGCTGAAGGAGGCCATGGAGATCGGCGGACCGATCGACCTGCGCCTGCTGCTGGCCCAGGCGCTGCACATGGGCGACGAGGCGCACAACCGCAACATCGCGGGCACCCTGCTGCTCATGCAGGCGCTCGCCCCCTCGCTGCT
The DNA here is from genome assembly GCF_053598035.1 of Streptomyces sp. NPDC001204. Lineage (NCBI taxonomy): Bacteria > Bacillati > Actinomycetota > Actinomycetes > Kitasatosporales > Streptomycetaceae > Streptomyces > Streptomyces sp. NPDC001204. Next base: position 26,139 of record NZ_JBSFJL010000024.1, read on the forward strand.
GCAGACGGGTTTCACGACCGAGCAGAAGAAGGAGGTCTTCGACTTCATCGCCAGCTCGGACTACTTCTCCGGGCCGACCTGGCTGGCCGTGGCCAAGGCGGCGCTGGACGCCGCGCACGGCGTCGAGGGCTCGACGATCGTGACGACGATGGCCCGCAACGGTGTCGAGTTCGGGATCCGGGTCAGCGGGCTGCCGGGCAACCACTGGCTGACCGGACCGGCGCAGAAGGTCATCGGCCCCATGTTCGCCGGCTACAAGCCCGAGGACTCCGGGCTCGACATCGGTGACAGCGCCATCAGTGAGACGTACGGCTTCGGCGGCTTCGCCATGGCCGCGGCGCCCGCGATCGTGGCGCTCGTGGGCGGCACCGTCGAGGAGGCCGTCGCCTACACGCGGGACATGGGCGAGATCACCACCGCGCAGAACCCGAACATCACGATCCCCTCGCTCGGCTTCCAGGGCCTGCCGACCGGGATCGACGTCCGCAAGGTGCTCGACACCGGCATCCTGCCCGTCATCAACACCGCCATCGCGCACAAGGAGCCGGGCATCGGCATGATCGGCGCCGGGATCACCTACCCGCCCGCCGTGGTCTTCGAGAAGGCGGCTCTCGCCCTCGCCGAGAAGCTCGCCTGACCCCGCGGCGGACCGCCCCGGACCGCCCTGGCGGCGACCGGGGCGGTCCGCCGCCTTCCTTCACACCATCTCAGGGGAGAATGGTTTGAACTTCTACCGGCTTGCCACGGCGGCGTTCACCGGCCTGCTCTGCGGTCTCTGGGGCGGATTCGCGGGCCTGATGGACCTTTCGGCATGGGCGGGATTCGCCGGCTGCACGGCGTACTTCGCCTGCGGCATACGCCTGATTCCCGGGGCGGCGCTCACCGTGTCGTCCTCGTTCGCGGGCGTGGGGTGCGCCTGGCTGATGCTCCAGGGCGCGGACCTGCTGGGCAGCGCCAACTCGGCCTACGCGGTCTCCGTGGGCTTCTTCGTCATGTGCATCGTGCTGCTCGGACGGTTCAAGTGGACGTCGTTCGTCCCGGGCACCTTCGTGGGCTGCTACTCGCTCTTCGCCATCAAGGACAACGACTGGGTGGTACTGCTGGCCTCCCTGGCGGTAGGTGTCCTGCTCGGCCTGGTCTGCGACTGGGGCGGCAGCACGATCTTCGCGCGCTGGAAGCCCGGCGCCGACGCCGAACCCGTCGGCCAGGAGAGCTGAAGCGGCGTCTCCGGCTTCCGCGGCCTCCGTGCCGCCGCACTCGTCATGGAGTACGGCGGCCGCCGAACGTCAGCAGCGCCGGCACGCGCAGCGCCAGAACCCCGAGCCCGCAGACAAGGAGGAGAGCCGCGCAGAACACCGTCCTGGCCACCCCTGCCCGCTCCGCCGTCGCGCCGAGGACAAGGGTGGCAACAGGCATGACGCCGATGCAGAGTTCCTGGAGTCCCAGTGCCCGGCCGTGAACGGCCGGATCGGTCGTCAGCAGCAACAGGGTGGTCTGCAGCACCCCGAAGGCCGCGTTGGTGAGGCCGATGACGCACATGAGCGCGAACGACAACGACACCGTGCGGGACAGGGCGAACACCGCCCACAGGGCGGCCCAGGCCGTGGTGCCGAAGACGAACACCCCACCCTTGTAAGGGAAGTCGCCCATACCGGCGATGACGAGTGAACCGACCAGTCCCCCGACGCCGCCGCACGTCAGCAGAGCGCCAAGTCCCGCGGCGTCGAGCCCGAGGGACTCCTCGGCGAAGACCGGCATGAAGGCCTGGTACACCGGCCACAACAGGGTGTTCGCCGCCAGGGTGACGACGAGCACCGCCACCGCGAGCCGGCTGCGCGCGATGATCCGCAGTCCGCCGACGACCATCGCCCGCACCGACTGCGCCTGGTCGTGGACGACCCTCCCGTACCCGCGCAGAGGCAGGAGCAGCACGAGTGAGAGCCCGTACCAGGCGGTCGAGACCCACAGCGCGGCCGGAGCGCCCATCGCCGCGATCATGGCTCCGCCGAGTCCCGGCCCGATCACCTGCGTCATGTTCATCGCCATGGCGTTGAGCGCGTTGGCGTTGGAGAGTTTCTCCTGCCCCACGAGTTCGAGCACCACCGAGGCCCGGGCCGGCTGCGACGGGGACTGGGCGAGGCCGATGGCCAGGCCGCCGACGACCAGTACCCAGTACGGCAGCAGGTCCGCCGTGGCCAGTGCCGCCACCGCGGTGCCCGCGCCCGTGGCCCAGGCGCAGGCGACGACGAGCAGCCGGACGCGGTTGTGCCGGTCGGCGAACGCGCCGGCCACCGGACCGAGGAACATCGGCGCCAGGCGCGCGGCGGTGAACACCGCGACAAGGAGCTCGGAGTGCGTCAGCTCGAACGCGAGCCAGCCGAGTACCAGGGTCTGGGTCCACACGCCGCCGAAGAAGAACACGTTGGAGAACCACAGCCACTGGAAGGGCCGGTTTCCCCGCAGGGAGTCCAACGCGCCGCGCAGGCCCGGCCGGTGACTGGAGGCGTCTGACGCCGACGGCACGTGGAGAACCTTTCGGGTGAAGGTGTTGCGGGACGGGTCCGGAGCAGGACGTACCCATCGCGGGCGACGACCTCGCCACCGCGGATCACGAGCTTGCGCTCAGGGGCCCACGCCGGCGCGTCGGGGACGTTCTCCGTCTCGAAGTCACAGCCACGGCAGAAACGGTATACCAATTATTCCGCGCCCGCCGAGGCCCGTGACCTCGGATGCGGCCGCACAGCTCGCCGCAGGGCTCTATGGTCTACAACATATCGTATGCAATACTGCGGAGGTCGACACCGCGATTGCCATCCGTGCGCCAAGTACACGACCACGACAGCGAGACGGGACACGCTCGGGGCCACGGTGAGCGCGAGGGTGTCCCCCGCCGTCCTGGTATGGACGGCGGCCAGCAGGCAGCAACACCAGTTTCCTCGTACGAGTGCCGCATCACCGGATGACGGGAGACCTGCGTGTACCACAAGCTGACCGCCACCCCCGAGACCTGCCAATGGGGCTATTTCGACAACGCGCTTGAACCGGCGCTGACGATCCGGTCCGGCGACGTCGTGGCGATGGAGTGCCTGACCCACCACGCCGGCGAGGCACCCGACCTCATGATGGACGACGGCGTACGCGAGGTGTACGAGAACATCGACAAGAACGACCGGGGCCCTGGACCGCACATCGTCACGGGCCCCATCGCCGTCACCGGCGCCGAGCCCGGGGACGTCCTGGAGTGCCGTTTCCTCCAGGCGGAGCCGCGTCTGCCCTACGGCGTCAACTTCCAGGCCAACTGGGGGCTGCTGTACGGACCGGTGCGCGCCCCGCTCGGCCACGCGACGACCACGGATCTGGAGTCCCACCAGCACGTGGTGGTCTACGAGGCCGACTGGCAACAGGGCACCGCCAAGGGCCTGTTCCAGTACGCGTACCCCTACGCCGACGAGCCGCCGTACCCCGGCACGCTCATCGAGCCGCACACCGTCGCCCGCCAGTCCGCGCTGCGCGGCGTCAGCGTGCCGTTGCGCCCCCACATGGGCACCGCCGGGGTGGCGCTGGCGCAGGGCGGCCGGATCCACACGGTGCCGCCGGGAGAGTTCGGCGGCAACGTCGACAACCGCAGCTTCGTTCCGGGGACCCGCATGTTCTATCCCGTCCAGGTTCCGTCGGCGCTGTTCTGGGCCGGCGACACCCACTTCGCCGAAGGCGACGGCGAGATCTCGGGAACCGCGATCGAGGGGCATCTGAACGTGATGCTCCAGTTCGTCCTGCACAAGAACCTGCGCATCCGCACACCGCTGCTGGAGACCGACACGGAGGTGATGGTGCACGGCTTCCACGAGAACCTCGACGAAGCGGTCCGCATCGCCGCCGCGGAGACCGTCTACGAGATGGGGCGCCGGTGGGGGCTGTCCCAGCGGGAGTCCTACTCCCTGCTCAGTGTGGCCGGCGACCTCAGGGTGACGCAGGTGGTCAACGGCGTGAAGGGCGCGCATTTCGTGCTGAGCAAGAACGTCATCCGTGAGATGCGGTGAGCTTCCCGCAGGCCCTGTCCCGCGTCGCGGACACGCAAGTCAAACGGTTGACTAAACTTGCCGCCGGGACGTAGGTTCCCCGTGAGGGCATGAGTCGGGGAGCCTTCCCCGCTCCTTGCCCCACTCATTTGTCAGAAGTCTGTTCAGTGCTGCCGGGCGGGTCACGTAATGCCGGCCGAGCGCTTGTCGGCTGGTGAGTTGGAGCAACACGTGGGTGATCGGCCGGGCATATGCGTCGTGGGCGGTTCCGTCGCCGGCACCGCGGCCGCACAGGCACTGCGGACCAAGGGCTATGACGGCGAGATCCGGCTGATCGAGGCGGAGGCACAACTCCCCTACGACCGGCCGCCGTTGTCCAAGCAGGTCCTCCAGGGCGGGCTCGGCCTCCCGGCGCTTCAGTTCCAGTCGACCGCGGACTGGTCCCGGCTGGGGATCACCCTCTCGCTGGGCGCTTCCGTGACCGGGCTGGACTCCGGGCAGCGGGTGCTGCGGCTGAGCGACGGTTCGGAGCTGCGGGCGTCCGGGGTCGTCCTGGCCCCGGGGACGGAGTCCAGGCCCCTGCCGTTCCCGGACGAGCAGGCCCGGGTGCGCCGGCTGCGCACCCTCGAGGACGCGCTCGTGCTGCGCGGATCGCTGCGGACCGCCCGGTCGATCGTGCTCGTCGGCGCCGGCTTCATCGGCCTGGAGGTGGCCGCGACCGCCGTCCGGCTGGGGCTCGACGTCACCGTCGTCGAGCTGCTTCCGCTGCCGCTCGCCCCGGCGATCGGCGAGGTGGCCGCCGAGCGGGTGTGCGCCGCCCACCGGGACGGCGGAGTCACCCTGCTGACGTCGCGTTCGGTCGCGGAGGTCAGGGGCGACGGGCGGGTCTCCACCGTCGTCCTGGACGACGGCCGGGCGATCGAGGCGGACATCGTCGTCGCCGGTGTGGGGGTGCGCCCGGCCACCGGATGGCTGGCCGGATCCGGCCTGGAACTGGGCGACGGCATCGAGGCCGACGCGTACTGCCGGACCTCGGCGGACCTGGTCTACGCCGCCGGTGACGCGGCGCGCTGGCACAACCCCGCCTTCGGCGCCCGGATGCGTGTCGAGCACTGGAGCACCGCCCGCGAGCAGGGCGCGACGGCCGCCGCGAACCTGCTGGGCGAGCTGCGCGGGGAGAGCGCGGCCCGGACCCCGTTCGCGCATGTGCCGTACTTCTGGTCCGACCAGCTCGACATGAAGATCCAGCATGTCGGCCGCATCCTCGGGGGCGGGCACAGCGAGGTCGAACACGACGGCGACGGCGCCCTGTTCGTCACGCACCGGCTCGGCGACCGGCTGACCGGTGCGACGACGATCAACCGCCCGAGGGACGCGATGCTCTCGCGCAGAAGGATCTCGGAGGAGTGCGAGCGGCTGGGGCCGCCCAACGGCTGACCGGCCTGCCGGCAGGCCGTCCGAGGAGCCGCGTTCGGTGCACCGGCGCACCGGTGAGCGTTGACGTTGAAAGGAAGAACCATGGGCAGTTCGCAGCAGGACGCGCAGATTTTCGATCCGACCGACCCCGAGTTCCTGAAGGACCCCTACCCGGTTCTGAACCATCTGCGGGAGAACACCCCCGTCGTCAGGGCGGAGTCGCTGGGACTCTGGCTCGTGACGCGCCACGAGGACGTGTTCGCGTGCCAGCGTGATGCCCGCCTCACCCGGAACTTCAGCCACAAGTACACCCCCGAGGAGATGGGGGTCGCTCCGCGCGACGCCCGGTGGGCCGACTTCTGGCAGGCCGAGAAGTGGAGCCTGCTGGACCTCGAACAGCCGGACCACACCCGCATCCGCTCGCTGGTGTCCTCCGCCTTCACCCCGCGCCGTGTGACGCAGATGCGTGACGCGGTCCGCGCCCGTTCCCGGAAGCTGCTCTCGGACCTCGTCGAGCAGGGCGAGTTCGACCTGCTGCACGACTACGCGATGCCGTACTCGGTGTCGATCGTCTGCGAACTGCTCGGAGCCGACCAGGAGCAGGCCCCGCTGTTCCTGGACTGGGCACACGCGATGGTGAAGATGTACGAGCTGGACACCACCGAGGAGCAGGCGAAGCGGGCCAACGACTCGGCCGCGGCCTTCATCGCCTACGTCCGCGAGCTCATCGCGCTGCGCCGTCGGCAGCCCGACGACGCCCTGGTGAGCGCACTGGTCCAGGCCGAGACCGAGGAGGGCGGGAAGCTCACCGACGACGAGATCGTGTCCACGGTGATCGTCCTGCTGAACGCCGGTCACGAGGCCACGGTCAACACGACCGGCAACGGCATGACCGCCCTGCTGCGCCACCCCGGCCAGTGGGCGCGGGTGACCTCGCAGGAGGTGGCCCCGCGGCAGGCGGTGGAGGAGGTCATCCGCTGGGATCCCCCGTTGCAGCTGTTCGAGCGCTGGGTGCTGGCCGACGACGTCGAGATCGCCGGCCGGAAGATCCCCTTCGGCTCGAAGATCGCGATGCTGTACGGCGCGGCCAACCGCGACCCGCGCCTGTTCACCGACCCGGAGGTGCTGGACGTCGGCCGTGTGAACGCCTCCCGCCACGTCAACTTCGGCGGCGGCGTGCACGCCTGCCTGGGCGCGCCGCTGGCCCGCATCGAGCTGGAGGAGACCTTCACCTCGATCCGGGACCTGTGCCCGGACCTCGAACTCGTCGAGGAGCCGCGCCGCAACTCCGCGTTCGTCATCTGGGGCATGGAGTCGGTCCGCGTGGCCGTGCGCTGACCCCTCAGCCAGCAGCTCAACAGCACGTCAGCAGTCAGTAGGAGGAAAACCCATGCCACGCCTGCAGGTCGACGAAGCCCTCTGCAAGGGTCACGGTCTGTGCTATTTCGGCTGGCCGAAGATCTACGACCTCCGGGAGAACGGCATCGCCGTCGCCCTGGTCGACGAGATCCCGGCCGAACTGCTGGAGGAGGCCCGCAACTCCGTCGAGGCCTGCCCGGAGCGGGCCCTGAGGATCGTGGACTGACCCCGGTCCTCGCGTGCGCACACGTCTGACGGCGGCCGGTCCTGGCCGCCGCCGGACGTGCGGTGCTCACCGGGCCCGGCGCCGGATCCGCGGAACGTATCATCGACGCTGGCGAGCCCGGTCGGACCGGGCCGCGGCGCTCGCAGGGGCTGGTCGCCGGCGTCCGGCGGGAAGGGAGTGACACTCGTGGCACGCCGCCGGGTTACGGGCGCCGATGTCGCCGCCGAGGCGGGGGTGTCGGTTTCCATCGTGTCGCTGGTCCTGAACGGGAAGGACTCCGGGAGGGCGAACCAGGCCACCCGGGACAGGGTCCACGCGGCCGCGCAGCGGCTCGGATACCGTATCGACCGCCGGGGCCGCAGCCTCTCCACCGGCCGGACCGGCATCGTCGGTTATGTCGCGCCCGATGTCGCGACCCCGTTCTTCAGCAGTGTGCAGATGGGCCTGCTGAGCGAACTGAGCCCGGAGTACCAGGTCCTCACCGTGGTCACCGCCCTGGGCCAGACGGTCAGCCAGGAGAGCGTCCAGCGGCTGCTCGACCTGGGCGTGGACGGCCTGATCATCTCCACGGTCGAAAGCGACCTGGTGACGTCCCTGAACCCCTCGTGCCCGGTGGTGATCCTCGACTCCCCCGGGCGGCAGAAGGACCTGCCGCGCGTCAACCTGGACGTCGGCGGCAGCGCCAGGGAACTCGCCCGCCATCTGACGGGTCTCGGCCACCGGAGGTTCGCCTATCTCGACATCGACACCCGGACCCGGACTCTGGAGGCGCGCCGCAGGGCGTTCACCGACGAGGCGCGGAAGGTGTCGGAGCAGGTGGGCGTCGTGGTGGCGCGCTCCCCCATCGATGTGACGGCGGCCTACGACAGCGTGGCGGGCAACTGGCCCTCCTGGCGCGACTCCGGAGTGACCGCGCTGGTGTGCGGCTCCGACCTTCAGGCGTTCGGCGCGCTGGCGGCGCTGCGTGACCTCGGGGTCGGGGTTCCGGAGGAGGTGTCCGTGGCCGGCGCCGACGACCAGCCGATGTCCCGGATCGTGCAACCGTCCCTGACCACGGTGCAACTCCCCTCGTTCGAACTGGGAGGCCTCGGCGCGCGGGAGTTGCGCAAGGCCATGGACCGGCCGGACGCGGTCGCGGGGCGGCCGCTGGTGCTGCCGACCCGGCTGGAGATCAGGGAGTCGACCGGCAGCGCGCCGGCGGCCCGGTCCACGCCGCGCTGACGCACCCTTCGCGGGTGGGCACCGGCGCGGCCGGGTCATACGGGGGGCGGGGTGCGCAGGGCGAGGATGGCCATGTCGTCGTGGCCGTCGCCGGCACTCCGCACGCGCTGCCGCCCGGCCTGACCGCCACGCGCCCGCACGTCCTCACCATCCCGCCCGGCCCCTCCCCACCCTCTTCGTCAGCCGTCACGACAAGGCGCTCTTCCTGGACCTCGTCCAACCCCGCGCCTGGTACACCCGCGAACAGGCCGGCCACCTGGCGAACGCTCTGCAGCGCGCCCTGACCGCCATCACCGGAGCACCCGGCATGGAGGACCTCACCCGCCCCTCACCGCCTTCCGGATGACGGCCAAGGCCCATCAACGAGTCGGCGCGCAACTGTGAATGAGGCGTTCACACAGCCGGTGCGCCGAACGCCCGCGCGGCGTCGAACATCGCCTCGACGGCCCGCTCCACGCTGATCTGACCGTTGCCGGCCACGATGTGCAGCCCGTAGGCGTCCTCCAGCGCCACCAGGTTCAGGGCCGCCGTCGGCGTGTCCAGGACGAGCTTGAAGGCGCCGGCGCCGGCGCCACGTTCCAGCACGTTCCGGTACGTGGCCAGTTGCCGCTCGTACATCGACTCGACCAGCTTGGTGTGCAGCGGAGAACTCTCGGCCAGCACGTCGAACTCGTACAGCAGGCGCATCAGCGCATCGTCCGGTCCCGTCGGGAGACCGGCGCGGATCGTCTCCCCCAGGAGTCGCGCCGGGTTCTCGATCGTGTCCCGCAGCGCGTCCCGCCGGTCGCAGAAGCGTTCCATGCCCGCGCGATAGGCCTCGCTCAACAGCGCGTCGAGGTCGTCGTAGTAGTACAGGACGGCCCCTCGGGTCAGCCCCGCCTTGCGTGCCACATCCGCGAGCGAGAGGGAGCGGAGCCCGGTCTCGGCGGTCGTGTCGATGACCGCCTGGATGAGGTGGGCACGGCGTTCGTCCTGATTTTTTCGGCGGGCCATCCCTTGACAGTAGCCGAGACGCTCATGAGACTCGAACCATTCTTTGACGCCGATGGCAAAAAATGCGCGCGCCGTCTCGGCGCGCCGTCGCCGCGCGTTCGTGGCGCGGCTCAGAACCAAGGACGACCATGCTGGACACCCTGATCACCGGCGCCCGTGTGCGCACGTTCGACGACGCCCGCCCGTGGGCCGGCGCCGTCGGCATCACCGGCGGACGCATCGCCTTCGTGGGCGACGAGGCGGAGGCCCCGGCGGCCCGCGAGCACCGCCGCCTGGACGGGGGCCTCCTCACTCCGGGCATCATCGACAGCCACAACCACCTGCTGCTCGGCTTCGACCCCGACGCCGTCAGCCTCGAAGGCGCCGAGACTCTCGAGGAGGTCCGCCGCCGTATCGCCGAACTCGCCGACGCGCGACCGGACCTGACCTGGATCTGCGCCGAGAACGCCGTGTACTCGGTGGTCCACGGCCGCCGCCCCGCCGCCCGCGACCTGGCCGGCATCACCTCGCGCCCCGTCTTCGTCACCACCTACGACCAGCACTCGGTGTGGCTCAACGACGCCGCCATCCGCGCGCTGCACCTGGACGAAGGCGGCGACATCCCCTGGGGCCGCCCGGAGCGGGACGCCGACGGCCGCGCCACCGGGTGGGTCACCGACTTCTACACGAGCGCCATGACGACGGCGGGCCTGGCCGGCCTCCAGCGCGACATCCCCATGTACTCGCCGCAGCGGCGCTACCGCAAGCTGCTGGGCAGCCTCGAGATGGCCACCGCCGCCGGCATCACCACCGTGGTGGAACCGCAGGTCCCGCTCGCCGAGATCGACCTGTTCCAGCGCGCCCGGGACGAGGGACGCCTCAGCTCCCGCGTCATCGCGGCGCTCTTCCACCCCATGGGGTCCGACGGCGCGTTCCGGCAGCGGTTGCGCGCGGCGGCCGACGCCGCCCCCAGCGGTGACCGTCTGGCCTTCGGCCCCGTCAAGCTCTACGCCGACGACGTGATCGAGCCCCACAACGCCTGGATGCTCGACGACTACGCCAACCGGCCCGGGCACCGCGGCCACCCCTCCGCGCCCCTCGGCGAGCTCACCCAGGTCGTCACCGAACTGGACCGCCTCGGCTTTCAGACCCACACCCACGCGACGGGCGACGGCGGCATCCGCCTGGCCCTGGACGCGATCGAGCACGCCGCGCGCACCAACGGCACGCGCGACCGCCGCCACGGGATCGTGCACGTCGAGTGCCTGGCCCCCGAGGACCTGCCGCGCTTCGCCCAGTTGGGCGTCACCGCCGCCATGCAGCCGCGCCACTGCTCCCCGGACCTCGTGGCCGGCACCTGGATGGAGAACATCGGCGAGGCCCGCTGGGATCGCGCCTGGCGACTGCGCTCGCTCATGGCCTCCGGTGCCCATGTGGCCCTCTCCAGCGACTGGCAGGTGGGAGAGATGGACCCCCTGATCGGGTTCTACTCGGCCCTCACACGGGCCGGCCTCGACGGCCAGGACGCCTGGACCCCGGCGGAGCGTCTGGGGCTCGACGACACGTTGCGCGGCTACACGGCCGAGGGGGCCTGGGCCTGGCACCGGGAGGACGAGTACGGCGTCATCCGCGAGGGCGCCAAGGCGGACCTCGTCGCATGGTCCGAGGACCTCTACGCGCTCGAACCGGACCCGGCGGCGCTGCTCCAGCAGCGGGCCGAGGTCACCTGGGTGGGCGGCGAGGTGGTCCACGAGGCCACCACGGCACGCGCCACCACCGGCCACTACGGTGCGCTCACCAGCTGCTCCGCGCACGCCGAAGGCGGTCACGCCCATGTCTGACAGCAGCCTTCCCCCGCACACAGCCCAGGGCACCGCGACACAGGCCACGGCGAACCGCTCGCCCGCCGCACACGGCGGCACCGGGCAGGACACCGCGACCGCCGCCGACCCCGACCGGGCCCAGGACGACCCGGGCGGTCCGCAATTGCGCCGCAGCCTGAAGCTGCGCCACATCGTCTTCCTCGGCCTGGCCTTCATGGCGCCGCTGGCGGTGTTCGACACCTTCGGCCTGGTCTCCGAGGCGACCGACGGCCATGTGCCGCTGGCCTACCTGGCCGTCCTCGTCGCGGTGGGGCTCACAGCGCTCAGCTACGCGCGGATGGCCCGCCGCATCACGTCCGCCGGATCCGTGTACACCTACGCCGGCAAGTCGCTCGGGGCGCCCGTGGGCTTCCTGGTGGGCTGGTCCGCCACGCTGGACTACGTGCTGCTGCCCATGCTCAACGCGCTGCTGGCCGCGATCTACATGGGCGCCGTGCTGCCCGGGGTCCCGGCGTGGGTGTGGGTGCTCTCCACCGTGGTGGCCTGCACGGCACTGAACCTGGTGGGCGTGAAGCTGGCCGCCAAGGTGAACGTGGCGCTCGTGGTCATCCAGGCCGGCGTGGCCATCGCGTTCCTCGTGTTCGCCGTGCGTGCCATCGCCACCCATGGCCAGTCCTTCGGGACCACCGGCTGGGACCCGGCCTCGGTGCCGCTGCCCGCTCTGCTCAGCGGTGCCTCGCTGCTGGCCCTGTCCTTCCTGGGCTTCGACGCCGTCTCCACCCTCTCCGAGGAGGCCGAGCAGCCGCGCCGGGACATCCCGCGGGCCATCCTGCTCATCGTGGCCGCGGCCGGGGTGTTCTTCCTGGCCATCACCTACGCCATGCAGACGCTCTTCCCGGACGTCTCGGCCGTGGGCAGCATCGTGGGCGCCTCGCCGGAGATCGCCAAGTACATCGGCGGTGCGGCGTTCCAGGCGGTGTTCGTGGGCGGCTACCTCACCGCGGTGCTCGGGTGCGGTCTGACCCAGCAGATGAGCGCGGCACGGCTGCTGTTCGCCATGGGCCGTGACGGCATGCTGCCGCGCGCGGTCTTCGGGCGGGTCGATCCGCGTACCGGCGTCCCCGCCCTCAACGTGCTCGTCGTGGGTCTCATCGCCGCCTCCGCCGTCTTCCTGGACCTCGGCAGCGCCGCGTCGCTGATCAACTTCGGGGCCTACGTCGCCTTCGCCGCGGTGAACCTGGCGGTGATCGGGTTCTGGGTGCGCGACCGGCGCGCGGGACGGGCGGAGGCTCGCGGACCCGTTGCCGCCCTCCTGCAACTACTGCTGCCGGCCCTCGGGTTCGTCGTGAACGCGGCCCTGTGGGTCAGTCTGGACACCCCGGCCAAGGTCGTGGGCGTCATCTGGGCACTGGTGGGCGTGGGGATCCTCACCCTTCGCACGGGCGGATTCCGCCGCCCGGTGCGGACGTTGAACCTGGAGGATTGAGCCCGGGGAGTGCCCGGGTGCCCGGGGCGGCGTGATCAGAGCCGCAGGGCGGTACGCCCTCGTCCCGCACGCTCGGTGGGGCCGGTTCCGGCTCTCAGGGCGCGCATGGCGAGGGCGCCGGCCAAGGGGCCGGGACCCAGGAGGAGGAACGCGTAGCGCCAGCCGACGGCGTCGGCGAGGAGGGGGGTCAGCTGGATGCTGACGACGGTGAGGGCGAACCCGATCGCGGTCTGGGCCGTGAGGGCCGTTCCGATGTAGCGGGAGTCGGCGACCTCGCTGAGGGCGGTGGAGAACACTCCGGAGTCGGCGATCACGGCGGCGCCCCAGAGGACGCAGAACGCGACCACGAGGGCCGGCGGGGAGTGGACGAGCAGCGGTGAGAGCAGACAGCACAGGCCACTGGTGACCAGGGCCGCGATGGCGGCGGGAGAACGGCCGAAGCGGTCGGCGCCCCAGCCGCCGAGCAGACAGCCGACGACGCCGCCGATCCCCATGGTGAGGAACACGGTGACCTCGACCGATCCGGGAAGGTGAGCGGCGCTGTCCGTGGCGGCGAGAAAGGCGGGGATCCAGGTCCACAGGGCGTAGAGCTCCCACATGTGCCCGAAGTAGCCGAGGTTGGCCGAGCGGGGGCCGCGCTGGGTGAACATGGTCAGGGCGTAGCGGGGGTTGCGGGCGGGCGCGGCCGGGGCGGCGTGGGGGCCGACGCGGATGAAGGCCAGCGCGATGCAGGAGGCCAGGAGCCCGGCGGCCGACGCGACCAGGAGAACGCCCCGCCAGGGCAGTGACCCGACGCCGGCGATGAGGTGCGGAAGGGTCGATCCGAGCGTCAGGGCGGCGATGAGAACCCCCATGGACTTGCCGCGTGCGGCGCCGTGCGCCCAGGAAGCCATGAGTTTCATGCCGACCGGATAGACACCGGCCAGGCAGACACCGGTCACGAAGCGGAGCGGAACGGCCGCGGCGAACCGATCGACCGACAGGGCCAGCAGCACGGTGCACACGGCGGCCGCGGCGGCGCCGCCGGCGAGAAGGCGCTGGGGCGGGAGACGGTCGGCGAGGGTGAGAGCGGCGGAGGTGAGCGCGCCGGTGACGAACCCGAGCTGGACCGACGCGGTCAGCCATACGGCGTCGGCGGAGTCGAGCCCCCACTCGCCGCGCAGTGTGGGAACCACCGCCGACATGGAGAACCAGACGGCGAGGCCGAGTACTTGTACGGCGGCGATCGCGCCGCGCTGTATGCCGGCGTTCATGGTCTCTCCCCCTCCCTCACCGGAACCGAGTTGGCGGGAGAAGCCTACGGGGCGGCCTCCTGCCGGCTCGGCTCGGCTCGGCTCGGCTCCCGGAGCGTGGGGCTGATGTGTCCCATCGCCCCACGACGCCCCCTTATCCACACAAACAGAACAAAAAGGATTTCAGGATTGCCAAATTTCGCAATTGCTTAGATGCTGTTTTCGCTGTGCCCCCAGGTAGCCGGGGGCACAGCTTCTGTGTGGCTCGCCCCGGTGGGGCTGTGCGAGGGGAAGCTGAGGGGTCGTGTCGGTTCCGCTGTGTCAACGGATCACCTCCTTGCTGCCCTCCCGCTCGGATCTGTCCCAGATGCGGCGTGATCCGCGCCGTGACCTGCTCGCCGGGCTGACGGTGGCGATCGTGGCGCTGCCGCTCGCCCTCGGCTTCGGGGTGTCTTCCGGGCTCGGTGCCGAGGCGGGTCTGGCGACCGCGGTGGTCGCCGGCGCGCTGGCCGCCGTGTTCGGCGGGTCGAATCTCCAGGTGTCGGGGCCGACCGGGGCGATGACCGTGGTCCTGGTACCGATCGTCGGCCAGTACGGTCCGACCGCCGTTCTCACGGTGGGCCTGATGGCCGGCGTGATGCTCGTCGTCCTCGCCGCCTTCAGGGCCGGGCGCCATATGCAGTACGTGCCGGCACCCGTCATCGAGGGCTTCACGCTCGGCATCGCCGCAGTGATCGGGTTGCAGCAGGTGCCGAACGCGCTGGGCGTGCCCGAACCCGAGGGCGACAAGGTCCTCGTCATCACCTGGCACGCGGTCGAGGCGTTCGTGAAGGCGCCGGACTGGACCGCCGTGGGGCTCGCGGTCTCCGTCGTCGTGCTCATGCTCGCCGGTGCACGGTGGCGGCCCACCGTGCCGTTCTCCATCGTCGCCGTGATCGCCGCCACCGTCGTGGCCCAGGTGGCCGGGCTGGACACGAAGCCGATCGGCGACCTGCCCGCGGGACTGCCCGCGCCCTCCCTCTCCTTCCTCGATCCCGGCTCGCTCGGCTCACTGCTCGCCCCGGCCGTGGCGGTGGCCGCGCTGGCCGCGCTGGAGTCGCTGATGTCCGCGGCCGCCGCCGACGCGATGACCGTGGGACAGCGCCACGATCCGGACCGGGAGCTGCTCGGCCAGGGGCTGGCCAACATCGCCGCCCCGCTGTTCGGCGGCGTCCCGGCCACCGGAGCCATCGCACGCACCGCCGTCAACGTCCGCACGGGGGCCCGCTCCCGGCTGGCCGCCCTCATCCACGCCGCCGTCCTCGCGGTGATCGTCTTCGCGGCGGCTCCCCTGGTGTCGAAGATCCCGCTGGCGGCGCTGGCCGGCGTGCTGCTGGCGACCGCCATCCGCATGGTCGAGGTCGGCTCGCTGAAGGCGATGGCCCGGGCCACCCGGTCCGACGCGGTGATCCTCGTCCTGACCGCAGCCGCGACGCTGGTCCTGGACCTGGTGTACGCGGTGATCATCGGGCTGTTGACGGCCGGGGCCCTCGCCCTGCGGGCCGTGGCGAAGCAGGCCCGCTTCGACCAGGTGTCCCTCGACCGGGGGGACCACACCGACGAGGAGCACCGGCTGCTCGCCGAGCACATCGTCGCCTACCGCATCGACGGTCCGCTGTTCTTCGCCGCCGCGCACCGCTTCCTGCTGGAGCTGACCGAGGTGGCGGACGTGAAGGTCGTCGTCCTGCGGATGTCGCGGGTGTCCACGATGGACGCCACCGGCGCCCTCGTCCTGAAGGACGCGGTGGAGAAGCTGAACCGGCGCGGCATCCTCGTCCTGGCCTCCGGGATCCGTCCCGAGCAACGGCAGGTGCTCGACTCCGTCGGCGCTTTGGAACTGCTTCAGCACGAGGGCCGCGACTACGCCCACACGCCCGAGGCGATCCGCGCCGCACGCGATCACCTGCACCTGGCCGGAGTCCTGCCGGCCGAGCCGACGGCACCGGCTGGACAGTGACGCGACAGGACACGCGAGGATAGGGCGCATGTTCTTGACGAGTAGGTGGATGCGATGCCGAGTGGACCGGCCGTTCCGGTCGTACCGTGCCGGGGAGGGGACGGCAGGGTGAGCACGCCCCTGTACCAACTGAAGGCCGAGTTCTTCAAGACGCTCGGACACCCGGCCCGTATCCGCGTCCTGGAGTTGCTGAGCGAGCGCGAGCACGCGGTCGCGGAGATGCTGCCCGAGGTGGGGATCGAGCCGGCGCACCTGTCCCAGCAGTTGGCGGTGCTGCGGCGGGCGAACCTGGTGCGGACCCGCAAGGAGGGGTCGAACGTGTACTACTCGCTGGCCGACCTGGAGGTGGCGGAGCTGATGCGGGTGGCCCGCTCGATCCTGTCGGGTGTGCTGGCGGGGCAGGCGGAGCTGCTCGCCGATCTGCGGGCGGACCAGCCGGAGAGGAAGCCGCCGCCGCGGTGACGGTCATCGGACGGCGGCGGTCCTGGGCAGGCGGCCTGTAGGGCGTCGCGGTCGGGGCTACGCCCCGCGGGTGGTCTCGTGCTCCGCCCCCTGCGGCCAGAGCACCTCGACGTCGACACCGTGGCTGCGGGCATAGGCCACCAGGTGCGCCGTCGCGTCCCGCCCCGAGGAAGGGGAGCCGTCCCAGACGGCCAGCACCCGCGCGCACGAGCGCAGCAGGCCCTCGTCGGCCGTCACACACGAGGAGCGGTCACCGGGGTCGTACTCCACCAGCCGCACCTGCTGGGACAGCAGCAGGAGTTCCCCGGCCGCCTTCCGGTCCGGCTCGGCGACATGCGCGGGTACGCCGTTGCAGGACGGCAGGACCGTCACCAGGGCCAGTCCCGCCTTCCGGGCGGCCCGTCCGAAGGCCACCGGCAGTCCCTTCCCGGCGCGCACCAGCCCGGACGTTCCCGCCTGGGCGAAGGCGGCCAGACGGGAACGCAGTTCCTCCTCCAGCACAGCCAGCGCCGACGCGCTGAGATCGGCGTGCCCTACAACAGCGATCACTGGTGGCTTTCCCTTCTCCCCATGCTCTTGATCATCGTCAAGGCCGGCCGGGACGCGCAGGGGTCCGGTGGGCCCCGGTATCAGGCTGTTCGGCCCTGGCGGACGACGCCGCACGAGTGCAACGGGCATACGCTCGAGGGCTGTCCTCGCTTGCGCGTCACAGCCCGAACAGTCCTGCCGCGTTGTCGTGGCACACGGCCCGCAGCCACTCCGGTCCGAGTCCCAGCCGCTCCAGGGCGTCGAGCTGATGTACGTAGGGGTAGGGGATGTTGGGGAAGTCGGAGCCGAGCAGGACGCGGTCGCCGAGCGCCGCGAGCCGGGGCAGGGCCAGGCGCGGGAACGGCATGAATCCCTCGGTGAAGTCGGTGAACGCCATCGTCGTGTCCAGCCGCACCTGCCCGTACCGCTCGGCGAGGCCGAGGAAGTCCTCGTACTCGGGCATCCCCATGTGCGCGACGATCAGGCGCAGTTGCGGGTGCCGCGCCAGCACCCGGGCGATCGGCTCGGGGCCGGTGTGCTTGCCGGGCGCGGGCCCCGAGCCGCAGTGGATCACCACGGGGATCCGCGCCTCGGCGAGCAACCCCCATGCCTGCTGCAGATGTTCGTCGGCCGGGTCGTAGGCCCCCACCTGTACATGCGCCTTGAACACGCGCGCGCCCGCTTCGACGGCCTCGCGGACGTACGTCTCGACGTCCGGCTCGGGGTAGAGGGTGGCGGTGTGCAGGCAGTCGGGGGTGCGACGGGCGAAGTCGGCCGCCCATCCGTTCAGCCACCGGGCCATGCCGGGCTTGTGCGGGTAGAGCATCGCGGTGAAGGCCCTGACGCCGAACTCCCGCAGAACGGCGGTGCGTTCAGCCTCGTCCTTCCGGTAGGCGATCGGCCACTCGAGCCCACCGGTCAGCGGTCCCTGCGCGTCGAAGTAGTCCCAGACCTTGTGCAGGACACGCTCGGGCATGAAGTGCGTATGGACGTCGACCAGCCCGGGAAGACCGAGCCGGCCCCAGAAACGGCGGACCTCACCGGGTGCCATGCGGTGATCGTTCATGTCGTCCACGATCGGCCCTGGTGAGGGTGCGGGCCACCCTTTCCGCAAGGGGCGCGGTGCGGGATCCGTCACACTGCCCCCGGTGGCCAGGCGCCGTTCCGGCTAGATCCTGGCCCGGCGGGCGGCTGCTGATCGCGGGCGCCTTCCCGAGCGGTCCGGTGGCTCCCCGGGTGACCCGGGCCATCGCCGGGATGTTGGTCCACGGTGTCGCGCACGGGGAGGTGCCGGAGGATCCCATGTCCGCCGCCGACGTGCGGCAGTACGCGGAGGTGCTCCGTGCCGTCGGGTTCAGCGAGCCGCGGTTCGCCGACGTGCGGCCCTGGACGCGTTATCTCCTGGCGGAGCGGCCGGCCTGCGGCGTGAGCACGGGAGGGGCGCCACCGCGGGGGAGCGGCGCCGCTCCGGAACGTTCGGGCCGGGTGGCCGGGGCACGGCAGCGTGCTCCGGCCACCCGGCCTGTGAGGAAGCCCTCCGACGGGCCGGCCGAGGTCCAGCGTCCGGGTCGCCCGGGTGAGGACCTTCCGCGGATCGCGCACACCGGCGTCGGGTAGGCGCACTTTCCCTGTGGCGTGCTGGACAACAGCGCGTCGGCGTGGGCGTGGCGGATGCCCGCGGCGCGTGCCATGAACCGCACCGCCCGCACCAGGAAGCCGCGTTGCGGCCGGGCGACGGCCGCGAATTCGGGAATGCCCGCGCACACATAGTTGCCCGGCCGCACAGCCACTCGGCGGCAATGCTTCTTGGCCCGGTAATGCCTCCACTTGAGCGTGAATCCGCTCGCGCGGCAAGGGCTGAACGCCATACTGGCCGAAGTGGTCGGTCAACAAGTGATATACCCGGCCTATCATCACTGGGCCAGACCCCCACAGCCGGAGTACCTGCCGCCTGACTCTCTGCACCTGGCACGCAGGCTTCGCCCGGCACGGAGCAAGGAGAGAAGGATGCCCGAAACCACGGCTCCCGCCACCGAGTTGACGTCCCAGTACATCAACCAGGTAACCAGCGACCTCGAGCGCAACGTCAAGGAGCAGGAACGCATCACGGCGGAAATCACGGCGTTGCAGTCACAGTTGGACGCCCTTCAGCACGACCACACCCTGCTGGTGAGCATGCAGCAGGCACTGGGTATCGCGGCAACGGCCCCCGAGCCCGCGCCCGTCGGCAGCGCCTCCGTGCCTTCTCCCCGGAAGAAGACCACTGCCGAGCCTCGGAAGAAGGCGAAGGCGGCGAAGACGGCGACCGCGAAACAGCCCACGGCCAAGAAGCAATCCGCCAAAAGCCCCGCGCCCAAGAACGACGCCGCCGCGAAGAAGGCACAACCCACGCTGGCCGAACTCGTCCGCCGCCACCTGACCGAACAGAGCGAGCCGCGCTCCGCGGCGGAAATCGCCACGGCACTCGGCCAGGCACACCCCGACCGCGACATCAAAACCAACGTCGTGCGCACCACTCTCGAAAACCTTGTGGCCAGGAGCCAGGCTCAACGCAGCAAGCAGGGCACGTCCGTCTACTACACCGCTCCCAACCCGCCGGAGCCCACGGCAGCCCCCAAGGCCGAGGCCCAGCCCGAACCCGCCGCATAAGGCCACGCTCGTCGTGCGCTGAACCGCTGCTGCCCGACGCGGAGTCGGCAGACCCGAGGAAACAGGCCGGGCAGCCCCGAGGCCGGCTCCTCTACTCCGGGTCCTCCGCGTCGGCTGCGGCACGGCCGGCCAGTCGTTCGTATCGCTGCCTGGCCGCCTGCGGGGTGCCGAGCCCGAGCCCGAAGGCGATCTCCTGCCAGGTCATGCCACGGCCTCGTGCCATCTGGAGCAGTCCGGTCTCCAGTTCGTCCATTTCCCCGCGAACCAGCGGGACGAGACTCAACGCGGCCGTGATGTCGGCGCGATCCACCTCCGGTTCGCCGTCATCCGGCTGTGCCGCCCCGCTGAGCAGGAACGACACGAGTCGGACGGCCTCGTGCGGCGCGACGACCGAGGGGTGGACCTGTCGCCTGCGTTGCTCGTCGGTGGCCGCGTGCCGCTCGGCGATCCGGAGCAGGGACGCGTAGACGCGCCGTGCCCGCGCCTGCTCCGGATGCGGAGGCGTGAAGGGGTCGGTGTGCTGATCAGAAGTCGACGCCATGAGACGAGGATGGGGCAGCACACACAGGGAAGTCAACAGAACGTTTTAAACAATTCGTTCAATCCGGTGTTCGCCCGCATGGAAACGTGGGCCTGGAACCCTTGACACCTTCACCCGGCCGACGGATGGTTTCTGGCCGCTCAGCGCTACGGCGTTGCGCCGAGCGCACCGGAAGGCGGCGGAGCCGCCCGGTGCGGGGCACCAGATGATCGAGGAGTCTCATGGCCGAGCCGACTGACGAACCGGGTACACCAGCGCTTCGCGGGGTGCTGCAGAGCGCGTTCGTGGCCGGGCCGGCCGGACCACGGCGGTCGGACGCCTTCCTGCACGGCGCCCAGGCCACGCTGTCCTTCGCGCCGCGTCCCCTGTACGCGGCGCTCCACGAGCGCATCCACGCCCAGGGCGGCCGGGCCACCGCATGGTCGGCGCACCGCGTCCGCGAGGAGTTCCCCGAGTTCGACGCGGACAGTGACGGCCCGTTCCGGTTCACCGGCGAGATGATCTAACCCCTGGCAGTTCGACGAGGACCCGGCGCTGGTTCCGCTGCGCGAGGCTGCGCATCTGCTGGCCGCGCGCACCGACTGGCCCGCCCTGTACGACCTGAACCGGCTCGCGGGCAACAGTGTCCCGGTGGCGGCGGCCGTGTACTTCGACGACATGTTCGTCGACCGCGAGCAGTCCCTGGAGACCGCCGAGGTGGTCCGCGGTCTGCGGCCGTGGATCACCAACACCCATGCCCACGACGGCGTCCGCGCCGACGCCGCCGTGCTGGACCGGCTGATCTCGATGGCGCGCGGCGAGGTGTGAGTCCTCCGCCCGCGGCCCAGTGCCGATCCCCGCTCGGCGTCGTACGAGCGGGGATCAGCGCCGTGCCGGCGGGCTGTGCCCCGGATCGGACGGTGGATGCCCGGGGTGGATCGAGCCCCCTCAGGGGTTCCGGACCGGACCGGCGAAGCCCTCGGCAGGTCTCATGCGGCTGGTGCGGGAGGGCGCTCGCCGTCCGGCTGCCCGGGGAGCGCGGATCAGGTGGCCTGCGGCCAGGCGCGCAGCAGGCCGGCGATCCTCTTGGCGGTGCAGCCGGGGTCGCGTAGCAGGTCGCGCAGGGCGATGGCGTCCTCGCGGGTGGGCTTGACCGGGATGCCGGAGGCCTCCAGGTACATCACACCCGTCGCCGCGGCCACGGCCATGTTGGAGCGCTCGAGCCAGCGACAGCGGCCGAGGATGTGCACGAGGGCGGCGGCGCGGGCGTAGGGGCCGTCGTAGACGGGTGTTCCCAGCAGTTCGGCACGGTGGCAGGCGACCGCGGCCACGGGCACCCCGTAGTCGTCGGGGGCGGGATCCCCCGCTCCCGCGAGTTCGGCGACCTGCAGGATCCAGGGGACGTCGATGTGCAGTTCCATTACGCGGCGTGCGCTCCCCGGGGGCGGAGATCGGCCTCCTCCGTCTCGTCGAAGAGACTCTGGTGCTCGTCGAGGAAGCGCCGCGCGGCTTCCAGGCCCCGCTGCCGCAGCCCGCTGGTGTCCTCCCGCACCAGGCCGGCGATGTAGTCACCGAGGCTCAGGCCGCGGTCCCTCGCACGGGCTTCGGCCAGTTCCTTGATGTCGTCATCGACGCGCACGCCCAGCTGTGTCTTCGCCATCCACCGATGGTAACAGCTGTTACCACTCGGGCGGCCCGACGCGGAACGGCTTTCCGCACACCACCGAGCCGCTCAGTAGCGCTCGGCCTTCGCCAGCCGGGGCGTCAGCTTGGGCTCGGGAGGTTTCCGGCTGAACACGATGGGCTGCTCGCGCTTGCCGGGCTCCAGGTTCTCCGCGCCTGCGTAGCGGGTCTCGACCACGCGCCCCTGCGCGTCCACGAAGTCGACCTGCACGGCGTAGGACGCCTTGCGGTCGGTCTTGTTGGTGATGGTGACCAAGGAGGCCGGCACACCTCCAGTCTGCGTCCTGGGCACTCCGGTCAGGCTCACCTCCGACCGCGCGTTGCCGCCTCCCTTGACGCCCTTGAGCGCCTTCTCGGCGGCCGCGGCCCGCCGGGCGGTCTCGGCCGACACCGACGCCTCGAACTCCGAGGCACGCGCGGACGCGGACGAGGCCGCCGCCGACGCCGAGGCACGGGCGGAGGCGATGGCCGACGACGCGGAGGACGCCAGCGCCGACGGCAGCGGCTGGGACGAGAACGACGCCGTGCTGGGAGGAGTCGGCCTCGGGCTGACCGTGGAACCACCGCCGCCGCTGTTGCCGCATCCGGTCAGCACGCCGGCTGCGAGAGCGAACGCCACGGCGACCGAGGCCCGGGCGAAGTACCGCCTGTGCGGGCGGACACGGTGAGGGGACGGCGGCACGTCTTCCGTCGGCTGAGGGAGCATGACCTCATCGTCCGCACTGCGTGTCCGGTACGCGACGCGGGCAAGTCCTGACGGGTGACCCTCCCGCCCCGGGGAGCGTCGTGTCGCACGACCGGGCGCCGGGACACCCGGTCGACATGCGGGCTCGCCGGAGATCAGTCCGGGACTGCGTGCGCGGCGACATCAACCGGGTCAAGCCGGCCACCTCTTCCTGAGGACCGGCGCATGGCGCCCCTCCCGCAATTCACGATTTGGACATACGATGTCTGACGTCTGAACTCCAAGGCGAGAAGTCGAGTGTGAGGAGCCGTGCGTGCGCTCTGTCCCCGTGCCCGGAGAGGCCGCCGTGCCCGGAGAGCCCGGGCAGAAGGAATCGGAGGACCCCGGACAGCGGACGCGCGACCATCGCGTGGCCGTCCTCGGTGCCGGTGCCATCGCCCGTGACCACGTCGCCGCGCTCGCGGGTGTCCCGGGAATGCGACTGGCCCACGTCGTCGACCGGCATCCCGAGCGGGCCGCCGCGCTGGCCGCCCTCGCCGAGGGAGCCACCTGGTCCACCGACCCGGCGAGCGCGTGGTCCGACGGCATCGACGTCACCGCCGTGTGCACCTCCCCCGAATCGCACGCCGAGTTCTCCGTGGCGGCGCTCCAGGCCGGACGCGCCGTCCTCCTGGAGAAGCCCGCCGCGCTGAAGGTGGCCGACGTCGACCGGGTCCTCGCGGCCGCGGAGGCCGCCGGCCGGCCCCTGCTCGTCGCCCAGACGGCCCGCTTCCAGCCCGTCCACCTGGAAATCGCCCGGGCGGTCGCCGAGGGCGCGATCGGCACACCCCGCCTGGCCCACCTCACCTGGTACACCGGGCACGTCTGGCCCGGAGGCTGGCGCGGCTGGCAGCTGAACCCGGCCCGCTCCGGAGGCCATGTCGCCCACAACGGCGTGCACGCCCTCGACCTGCTGACCTGGCTCATGGACGACGAGCCGGTCCGCGTCTTCGCCCGCCCCTGCCGCACATGGGCGCCCGGGATGCCGACCCCCGACAGCTTCCAGATCCTCGTACGCTTCGCCGGTGGCGCCCTCGCCACCGTCGAGCTGTGCTACGCCCTGGCGGCACGCGGCACGTTCGTCCGCCGGCTCGTGCTGTCCGGCACGGCCGGCACCCTGCACCACAGCAGTGAGGACGAGCCGAGAGCGCACTCCGCGCCGCCGGTCGCCCCGGCCTCGATCGACGGCGCCATGACGGAGCAGACCAGGCACCTGCGCGACGTGCTCGACGGGGTGGCCGCCCCGCTGACCGCGCCCCACCAGGTACGTGCCGCTCTGGCCGCCGCCCTGGCGGCACAGCTCAGCGCGGACGAAGGCCGCCCCGTCGACGTCAAGGAGGTCTGCTGACATGAGGATCCTCATCGCATCCGGGGTCCGGCACGCCCGTGACTACGTGCCGCTGCTGCGGTCCCTGCCCGGCATGGAGGTGATCGGCTGCGCCGACACCGCCGACAGCCCCTTCGCGGAGGACAGCGCCGCCCTCGCCCGTACGACGGGCATTCCGCTGCTCGACCTGGACCAGGGCCTCGCCTCCTGCGACATCGCCCTCGTGTGCAGCGAACCCACGCGGCACGTCGAACTCGCGCTGAGGGCGCTCGAAGCGGACCGCCACGTCATCGTCGACAAGCCCGCCGCGACCGACACCCGTGGCGCGCAGCGCCTGTGGGACGCCGCCGACCGCTCCCGCGGACTGCTCACCGCCGTCCATCGCCTCTACTCTCCCCAACTCGTACGGGCCCGGCGCATCGTGGACTCCGGCGCGATCGGCCTGCCCCTGGCCGTCGACGCGGAGTGGCTCGCGGCCGGCGGACTCGACGGCACCACGGTCGAGCGCCCCGAACTCGTCTGCGACCCCGCCCTGTCCGGCGGCGGCGAACTGATGAACTTCGGGTGGTATCCGGCCCTGGCGGTCCGGCACCTGACCGGCCTGGACGTGGACGAGGTCGTCGCCTTCAGCAGTGCCGCGCCCCACGCGCCGCTGTTCGACGGCCCGCACGGCGCCCACGGTGTCGAGGACGCGGCGGTGCTCTCGCTCCGCCTGCGCAACGGGGTGGTGGCGACCGCCACCGTGGCCCGCGCACCCGCCGGCATCGGCCCGGCGCCCGTCTCGTCCACCCTGCGCGTACTCGGCTCGCACGGCCACGTACTCGCCGACGAGGACGCTCCCTCCGTGTCCGTACGCGGTGCGGACGGCGCCGGCGTCTCCCGCCAGGTCGGCGGACCCGCCGGGGAGACGGCCCTGCGCCGGCTGTTCACCGAGTTCCGCGACGACATCCGCCACGGACGCACTCCCCTGGTCACGGCGGCCGACATCCACGCGGCCGTCGCGGTGGTCGAGGCCGCGCTCAGCTCGGCGCGCCTGAACGGCGCCCCCGTCGCTCCGGCCGTCCGCACAGTGGGCACAACCACCGGGGCATGACTCTCCCGCCACGGCGGCCGCGCGCACGGGGAGCTCGACGCCGCGCCTGCCGCAGGGGCGCGGCAGCGCGCGACACCGTCAACGTCAGTCAGCGGGCAAGCCTGTACCGGACCATCGACCGGCTGCTCGACGCCGAGCTGATCGCGGTGCGCGAGACCAGCCGGGACCAGCAGTACCCCGAACGCACCGTCTACGAGGTGACGGACGCCGGCCGCGCGGCGACGCGTGAGTGGCTGCGGGAGATGCTGGCCGCCCCGCGGGCGGAGTACCCGGAGTTCCCGGCCGCGCTCTCGTTCACCATGATGCTGCTGCCGCAGGAACTGCAGGCCGACCTGACCACCCGGGCCGCGCAGGTGCGGGCCCAGCTCACCGAACTGGACACCGCCGCCGAGGCAGCACGGCGGACGGCACTGCCGCGGATCACCATGCTGGAGGACGAGTACCGCCGCGCCGTACTGACCGCGGAGCTCGACTGGCTCGACACGGTCACGTCCGACCTCCGCTCCGGCGCACTCACCTGGGACCACGAGACCCTGGCCGCCCTGGCCCGGGACACCTTCTGACCCCGGGCTCCCACACCCGCGGTCCGCGGGTCCGCCAAGCCCGTGTGAGCGGCGGCACACAGCCGCGGGTCTTCCGATCCGGACGGCGGAGGCGTACGTTCCGCTTACCTCGCGTAGGCGCCTCCGAGGCGCCGGCCCGCCGGTCCTGGGCGGCGGGCCACGCGGGGGCCAACCGAACCTGCCTCGGTGAGCCGGAGTTGGCATTCGGCCGATCCGAGTGGCGCCTCCCCCGAAAGGCCGGCCGTAGGGGTGCCGCGATCGACGCGGCCGGTATGTTCCTCCCCACGGGACGCGGCGATGAGTTTTCCCCACCCGGAGAGTCTCACCACCGTTGTCGACACCATCGGAGGAACACATGGCTCAGCTGCTGAGGGTGCAGAACTTCAGCGTCTCCAGTGACGGAATCGGCGCCGGGGAGGA
Source organism: Streptomyces sp. NPDC001204 (assembly GCF_053598035.1). Lineage (NCBI taxonomy): Bacteria > Bacillati > Actinomycetota > Actinomycetes > Kitasatosporales > Streptomycetaceae > Streptomyces > Streptomyces sp. NPDC001204. Next base: position 51,858 of record NZ_JBSFJL010000024.1, read on the forward strand.
CCAGAGCTTCGAGAATCCGTTCGGCCACGTCCGCCCCGAGAGGCTGTTCGCCTGGGCCGGCGCCACGGCGAGTTGGCCCATGCGCACCGACCCCGGAGGGAGCCGGGGCCTCGACGACTACTTCACGCGGGACTACGCGCGCGGCGTCGGAGCCGAGATCATGGGCCGCAACAAGTTCGGGCCCCAACGGGGACCCTGGTCCGACCATGAGTGGCGCGGCTGGTGGGGTGAGGAGCCCCCGTTCCGCACCCCGGTGTTCGTCATGACACACCACAAGCGTCCCTCGTTCACGCTCTCCGACACCACCTTCCACTTCGTCGACGGCGACCCGGCCACGGTCCTCGGTCAGGCGAAGGAGGCGGCGCAGGGCAAGGACGTACGACTCGGCGGCGGGGTTACCACCGTCCGGCAGTTCCTCGACGCCGGCCTCGTCGACACCATGCACGTCGCCGTCTCCCCGGTGAAGCTCGGCTCCGGGCTACGGCTCTGGGAGTCACCCGACGAGTTGCTCGACCGGTTCCACCTCGAGGTCGTGCCCAGCCCGAGCGGCGTGACGCACCACCTGTTCTGGCGGAAGTGACACGAGGGCCCACCGGACAGCGGCTCACCGGCCCCGAGTTGCCGCACCACGCGGGCGGCGACAACGGGCCGACGCCGCCTTCGGGTTGCCGGAGGAGTTGGTGATCGGAATCGTCGGCGGGTCACGGCCGTGTGTGCCAGGGTGGTCGGCATGTCGGAGGAGCCGATACCGGGCCCGCGAAGCGGCCATGACCGTCGACGGGATGTCATCGCGGCTGTCATCACGTGTTCGGCGATCGGAGCCGCGATCGTTCACGCGGTCGAACCCGGTCTGAAGATCGACGCGGTCACGGCCGTACTCCTCGCGGTGGCCGTCGTGCCGTGGCTGGGCGCCCTGTTCGACAGTATCGAGCTGCCCGGCGGGACGAAGTTCCAGTACAAGCGGCTGGTGGATCGCATCGAGGCAGCCGAGGAACGCAGCGCGCGAGCCGGTCACGCGGCTGATGACGCATCACGCACAGCCCGTCTCGCTTTCGTGGCCGGCGGCAGTGCGGACGACGAGGGGGCCACCGGCTCCACCGTGAGTGGAACCGTCGCACAACTCGCCGCCGAATACACCCAGGTGCGAGAACGCATGGCGAGCAGCCCCGAGCGCACCAACCTCATGGAGCAGATCTTCGCGGACCTGGTGACCGCCACCCGCCGTGAACAGGACTTCGATGTCGAGGACTCGCTCAAGTCCCACGATCCCGGGACCCGGCTCGCCGCCTACGCGCGCCTTTACGCGCGCCCCGACGCCGACCATCTCGACCCCTTGGTGGAGGCCGTCCTCGGCGACGAGGACCGCGCCTTCAGTCAGTACTGGGGCTTCAAGACGATCACCGCGGTCATCGACACGGCAGGCGCGGGCAGGATGCGGATCGGCGACGTCGACAGACTGGAGACCTGCCTCTCCCGCCTTCCCCGCGACAGCGACCGCATCGGTGTCCTCGCGCGACTGCTCGACAAGATCGAAGCCCGCTGACCGGGCCACACACGCTCAAGCGCGGGGATCACAAAGTCACCTCGCGGAACTCGGCATTGGGGTTGCGCCCGCGAGTCCCCGGACGGTTCGATGACGCGGGTTCTGCGACTTGTACGCCTGTGTGCCCTTCCCATGCCGCAAATCCCTTAAATCGACAAAGAGCTGAGGTATCCGTATGTCCTTACGTCGTTCCCTGCTCGCCGTCCGTGTGGTCGCCCTGCTTCAGTCCGTGCTGCTCCTCTTCCAAGTGGCCCTGGCCGGGGGCTTCCTGGGCGGGCACTTCGACATGCTGGAGATGCACGGCATGCTGGCCCGCGGGATCGTGGGCGTGGCCATGGTGATGGCTCTGGCCGCCTTCCTCGTTGGCCGGGCGGGCGGGCCGTCATCGCTCCTCGGCCCCTCGGTCCTGCTGCTGATCGCGCTCCTGGGCCAGGTCGTGCTCGGCGTGAAGCACAGCGTGCCCGCCCACGTGCTGCTCGGGGTGACCATCGTCGCGGCCACGGCGATGCTCACCCAGCGCGTGATGGCCACCCCGCTGCCACCCGGTGACTCCCCCGGTACCCCGGACACACCGCCCCATGAACCGGAGTTGGTCGCGTGAGACGGCGCACCTTCCTGAACGCGGGTGGCGCCGCCCTCGGCGTGGGTGCCGTGACCCTGGCGAGCCGGTCCCTGCTGCGCTCCTATTTCAGCGAGGGCAAGCCCGGCCGCCTGCTCGGCAGCACGGCCGAACTGCCCCGGCCCTACCAGGTGCCCCTGCCCGTGCCGCCGGTACTGGAGCCCGCCTCCGGCAGCGGCACCACGGACACCTACGACATCACCCAGCACGTGGCCGAGTTGGAGATCCTGCCCGGTCTCAGGACGAAGGCCTGGACGTACGGCGGTACGTTCCCGGGGCCCACCATCGTCTCCCGTTCCGGGCGGCGCACCGTGGTACGGCACCGCAACGAGCTGGACCAGCCCGTCGTCGTGCACCTGCACGGCGGGCACACCCCGGCGGCGAGCGACGGCTACCCGACCTCGCTCATCCTGCCCGCCAACGGCTCCTACGACGCCCACCGCGCCGTCCAGGACATGGCCGGCGGCAAGCACGGCATGTCCGTGGACCACGGTGCGATGGATCTCGCCGAGGGGGTGCGGAGCTACACCTACCCGGTGAAGCAGCGCGCGGCGACGCTCTGGTACCACGATCACCGCATGGGCTACACCGGGGCGAGCGTGTGGAGGGGGCTGGCCGGGTTCCATCTCGTCCACGACGACGAGGAGGACCGGCTGCCGCTGCCGAGCGGCGAGCGTGACATTCCGCTGATGATCACGGACCGGTCCTTCGCGGAGGACGGATCGTTCCGTTACCCCATGGTGGATCCGGGATTTCACGCTCCAGGCGTCACCGACGCCTACATGAACGGCGTACTGGGTGACGTGGTGCTGGTCAACGGAGCGCCCTGGCCGGTGCACGAGGTGCAGCGGCTGCGCTATCGCCTGCGGTTCCTCAACGCCTCCAACGCCCGTGTGTTCAAACTGGAGTTGGACCCGCAGCCCGAGGGCGGTGACGCCTTCGCGCAGATCGGCGGCGACGGCGGGCTGCTGTCCTCCCCCCGCCGCCACGACGCGTTGGAGATCGCACCCGGCGAACGCTTCGATGTCGTCGCCGACTTCTCCCGGTACCGCGCGGGCACGAAGGTGCGTCTGCTCAACCGCTTCGGGGACGGCACGACCGCCGCGGTCATGCGCTTCGACGTGGGGTCGGGCTCACCCGAGGACGACACGACGGTGCCGGAGAAGCTGAGCGAGGTGGTCGCGCTGGAGCCCGGTCGGGCCGCGGTCACCCGGGACTTCCACTTCCGCGGCTCGGTCGAGGGGTGGACCATCAACGGCCTGGGGTACCAGCCGGGCCGTGCTCTGGCCAGGCCCGGGCTGGGACAGACCGAGGTGTGGCGGTTCACCACCAACTTCCACCACCCGGTCCATCTCCACCTCAACCACTTCCAGGTGGTCTCGCGGAACAACGGGGAGCCGGGGGCGTACGACCACGGCTGGAAGGACACCGTGTCCCTGCGTCCGGCCGAGGCCGTGGAAGTGGTCGTCCGTTTCACCGACTACACCGGCCCCTTCATGCTCCACTGCCACAACCTGGAGCACGAGGACATGGCCATGATGGGCGACTTCGTCACCGAGTAGCACCCGCACGCCGGCGGCCGGCCGCCATGCGTCCGACGGACCTGGACGGCCGGCCGCCGTACACCCGCGACGGCCATCATGCCGCTGTACGGATGGATGTTTCCTTTCGTTGGTCTGTGGCGGACCCTGGAAGGAGGGCGGGGGTACGGCCGGAGGGCGTGACCTGTCGGCGGTGATGGGAATGAAGGGTTCGATCCGGATCGGAAGCATCCGAGGGCTGGCGATTCAGGCTCACTGGAGCGTGCCGCTGGTCATGCTCTTCTTCGCGTACGGTCTGGCCAGCTGGACGCTGCCCAGGTACGAGGCGGGCCTGGCACCGGTCGTGTACGCGGCCGCCGGGGTCGTCGGTGCTTCGCTGTTGCTGATGAGTCTGGTGGTGCACGAGGCCGCGCACGCGCTGACGGCCCGCAGGGCGGGGATAGCGGTGCGGGACGTGACGCTGTGGGCGCTCGGCGGACTGACCCGGATGGACCGGCCGACGACAGCACGCACGGCGTTCTCGGTCGCCGTGAGCGGGCCGGTCGCCAGCCTGCTGCTCGGCGGTGTCTGGCTGGGCGCGGCGGCCGGCGTGGACGCCACGACGGGATGGCGGATTCCGGTTGCCGTGCTGAGTTGGCTGGGCGGCACGAACCTGCTGTTGGGTGTCTTCAACCTGCTGCCCGCCGCACCCCTGGACGGAGGGCGGCTGGTCCAGGCCGCGGTGTGGTGGCGTACGGGGGACCGCGAGCGGGCCCAGCGGGCGGCCGGTCGCAGCGGACAGATCGTGGGAATGGCGCTGGCCGCCGGCGGGTGGGTGATGCTCCTGAGGGGCACGACCGGCGGCTTGTGGCTGATGGCCATCGGTCTGTTCGTGGCCGGTACCGCCGCGACCGAACGGCGGTGGGCTGAGCTGGTCACCGCTCTGCGTGGCGTACGGGTGGGGCAGACGATGACCACTCCGGTGGTCACCGGGCCGGACTGGCTGACCGTGGACAGCTTCCTGTCCGAGGTGGCCGCCCGGACAGGGCACTCGGTGGTGCCGCTGCTGGACTTCGACGGTCACCCCAGCGGCCTCCTGCAACTGCGCCGGCTGGTCACCGTACCGCCCGGGCAGCGGGAGCGCCTGCGGGTACGGGACCTCGCGACCCCGCTGTCCCGGTGCACCCTCGCCGCACCGGACGAGCTGCTGAACTCCGTACTGGAGCGCCTCGGCGCCGCGGGCGGTGGACTGCCCATCCTGGTGATGGACGACGGCCGCCTCGGCGGGATCATCACCGCGCACGACATCGACCGCTCCCGCCGACGCTACCGAGACCCGTCGGCCCACAGGGAGCACCCGGCGTAAGACGCCGGGTGCTTCCAGTGTGGTGTCCCCCGGAGGGGACTCACTTCGTGTGGGTGAAGGGCACCCGGGTCCAGCTCAGGACCTGCTTGCTGCCCGGATCGATCGTCACCTTCAGCCAGTTGCCGACGTCGGTCGAGCCGTCGATGGTGACCCGGTGGAGGTTGGGTGCGACGGACTTGACGCCGTAGAAGGACAGCCACTGGGAGCCGGTGTCCAGCGGCTTGTCGCTGTTGTAGACGTGGCTGTCGCCGTTGAAGAGGTACACCGGGCCCCGGAACTTGGCCGACTCCTCGGCGATCGCCCTGACGATCGGCTGGAAGGCGTAATAGTCCGCGAAGGACGGGCCGGTGACCGTCGGATCGAACATGTCGGCCTGGGTGAGCAGGACGACGGCCTTGTTGTGCTCGTGCGCGGCGGCCGCGAAGGTGTCGCGGATCTCCTGCACCACGGCGGCCGTACGGCCGAGTACCTCGGCCGCCTGCTCCGGCGTGGCCGAGGTGTTGCCGGTCCACGGCGCCATGTTGTTGTTGCTGCCGACGATGTGCAGGGCGGCGAAGGCGACGTTGGCCCGGGTGTACCGGACGTCCTCGGGGTAGCCCTGGTCGGCCTGCGAGGTCACCCGGACGCTGTTGCGGCCCAGTGTCCGGCCCGGCTGAGGGAAGAAGACGTCACGGATGGCGGCCAGGCGGTCCAGCGGGTCGTAGCTTCCGTTGTTGGGCCGGTGGCAGTCGGTCCACTCGTTGTCGCCCACCGTGTAGACGAGCGGGTCCTCGAACGTGTCGAAGTCCGACTTGATCAGCCTGAAGTAGTCGTCACTGCAGACGGTGGAGCCGTTCTTGATGTCGCCGATGTGGTGGACGAACCGTACGTCGGGATCAGCGTTGATCTGGCTGATCACCTTCGGGAAATCGGCGATCTGGCTGTCACCGTAGGGAATGTCGCCGATCACCGCGAAACTGAAGCGGCTGTGCCCGGGGTCGGCCGTCGCCGACTGGTTCGTCAGGGCGAAGGGGGCGCTCAAGGCCAGTACGACGGATGCCGCGCGACGCCACGATCTCATCGAAACCTCCTGGTGGTATGCGGCAGCACTGTTCTGCCCGGGGCTTAACTCCGTCTCGAACCCGGATGAGGAAGGGATGAACGGGTGCCGTACACCAAGATCGTCCGGCATCCGTGCCGCGGTCATGGCCTACGGCCGCGTCGTGTACGGGCCGGCGTGCGGCTCGCCGGTCGCGGGCGCGGGCGCGGGTTCTCCGGTGCTGCCGACGGGGGGCGGGCTCGTGGTGTGCGGCCGACCGGTCGGCAGGGTCAGCAGCAGGCCCAGGGTGATCCACACATAGGTGTTGCTGCCGAGGAAGCCGTCGAGTCCGGAGGAATCGTCGAACCACAGCCAGACCACGCTGCTGCACAGCAGCCCGTACAGGACGGCCGCGGTCCGCAGGCGGCGTGCGCGCGCCAGCACCGCGAACGACGGCAGCAGCCAGACGAGATGGTGCACCCAGGTGATCGGGCTGATCAGGCAGGAGACAAGCCCCGTGAGGGCGAGGGCGGCCGGCCAGTCACCGGCGCGCAGGGCCCGGTGCGTGCGCCACACCCAGACCGCCAGGACGAGGACGACGGCCAGGGCCCAGACGGCTCGGCTGGGTTCGCCGGGTGCCGCGAGCCGGGCGATGACGCCCTGGAGGGACTGGTTGGAGACGTAGTCGAGGCGGCCGACGCGGGTGGTGTCCCAGACGGCGTGGGTCCAGTAGAAGCGGGACGCGTCCGGTGCCGCCCAGGCCGCGAGAACGGTGGCGGCCACGGTGACGGCGGTCGCGACGGCGGCGGCCCGCCAGCGCCGGGCGAGCAGCAGCAGGCCGATGAAGACGGCGGGCGTGAGCTTCACGGCCGCGGCGAGTCCGATGCCCGCCCCCGCCCAGCGGCCCCAGCGGCCGCGCCCGCCGGACAGCAGCCAACCGTCGGCGAGCACGAGGGCCAGCAGCAGGAGGTTGACCTGTCCGAAGCTGATGGTGTCCCGTACGGGTTCGAGCAGCGCGAGCGCGCAGGCCGCCAGGGCCCAGCCGAACCAGCCGTGGCGGCGCAGTTCCCGGCCGACGAGGATCCACAGCACGGCGGCGACGGCGACGAGGTCGAGCAGCAGCGCGGCCGTGATCGCCGTGTTGAGGCCGACGAGTGCCATCGGCAGCATGCTCAGGGCGGCGAACGGCGGGTAGGTGAAACCGTAGGTGGTCCCCGGCACCCGGTAGTCGTAGATACGGCCGCCGTGGTGCACCCAGGCGTTCACGGCGCCGTAGTAGACGCGCAGGTCGAACCAGCCGCGCAGCAGCGGCACGGTGGCGGTGAAGACGGTCACGGCCACGGCGAGGCACAGGACGAGGACGAGCCGTCCCCTGTCGGTGCGCGGCGGTCTCACGCGGTCCCTCCCAGCACCGGTGTCTGAGCCGTCTGGTGGGCCTGCCACAGGACGACCAGGGCGAGCGCGCCTCCGGAGACCGCCAGGGCCACCTGGGCGAGGTCCGGCGGGCCGCCGCTGGGCAGTACGGCGAGCGCGAGGACGGCGGTCGTGGCGGCCACCCGGTGCCGGACGGAGGCGCTGGGCGCGGCGGCGGCGATGAGGAACAGGCCCCACAGGGCGTACCAGGGCCGGATCGCCGGGCCGAGGACGGCCACGGCGGCGAGGCTGAGGCCGAGCGCGTAGATCGGGCCGGGGCGCAGCCGGAGCCAGATGAACAGCACGGCGGCCGTGGTCGCGAGAAGTCCCGCCGCGTGCCAGACCGGGGTGGCGAGGGGCGCGAGGCCGCTGCCCAGCCGTGCCAGGATGTCGCCCGTGACCCGGCCCAGGACGCTGGTGGGCGACCAGTTGTGCGGGGAGACCGGTGTCCGCAGGGCCGCGATCCAGCCGTATCCCGTGCCCGTGAGGGCGGTTGCCACGACCGTGGTGGCGAGCGCGACCGCGGTGGTCGTCGCCACCGCGCGTGCCAGTCCGGTGTGCCGGCGCAGCGCGATCACGGCCAGCAGGCCGAGCGCGGCCGGTGCCTTCACCAGTGCGGCGAGCGTGATCAGGACGACACCGAGGACGTGCAGGCGGCCGCGGGCGGCGAGCAGTCCGATGCCGAGCAGCCCCAGCATGATGGCGTCGTTGTGGGCGCCTGCGACCAGGTGCAGCAGCACCAGCGGGTTGAGGGCGCCGAGCCACAGCGCGGCGGCGGGATCGGCGCCGCACTGCCGGGCGAGCCGCGGCAGTGCGACGGCCATGAGGGCCACGCCGAGCAGTGCGACCAGCCGCATGCCGATCAGGCCGGCCGGCAGTTCCCCGCGGGTCAGACCGGACAGGGCGGAGGCGACGGCCAGGAAGACCGGACCGTAGGGGGCCGCGGTGTCCCGCCACACCGGCGCGACCTCGGCCGCGAGCGGTCCGCCGAGTTGCGACGGCCCGTGCGTGTACACGTCGAGATGGGCGTCGACCATGGCGCCCTGCGCGAGGTAGCTGTACACGTCCCGGCTGAACAGCGGCGGCGCCAGCAGCAGCGGCGCCGCCCACACGGCCAGGACGAGCAGCAGGGTACGGGGCGTGGGCGGCTCGGGGCCGCGGATCACCCGGCCGAGCAGCGCCCACGCGGCGATCAGCAGAACGACCCCGAAGTACACCCCCACCAGTCCGAGCGCGGCGCGCCCGGACTCGGGGGAGACCAGATCCGCGACCGGCAGGGCCCCGGCGGTCTGACCGCCCAACGCGAGGAAGGCGGTACCGGCCAGGCCGAGGGCCTGGCAGCGGCGGAGATCGACGGGGAAAGCCATGGCCAACACTCGGGAAGCGTGTCAACGCGTGGTGGCCGGAAGGCGACGCACGCCCCTCGGCCGGGCGGCGCGCGCATGACCGCCGTGTGAGCGGCGCGCGCCTGCCCCGTATGAGCAGTTGCCGACTCTCCGGGCGCGCGGTGGCTCAGACCTCCGGCGAGCCGCTGCCCGCGAGCACCTCGGGCCGCAGCAGTGACTCGAGGCGCTCGGCCGGGAGCAGGCCCTTCTCCAGGACGAGTTCGGCGACGCCGCGGCCGGTGGCCAGGGCCTCCTTGGCGATGCCGGTGGCCGCCTCGTACCCGATGTACGGGTTGAGGGCGGTGACCAGACCGATGGAGTTCTCCACCGCGGCGCGCAGCTGCTCCGTGTTGGCCGTGATGCCGGCCACGCACCGCTCGGCGAGGGTCAGGCAGGCGTGCTCCAGATGCGTGATGCTCTCGGAGAGGGAGTGCAGGATGACCGGCTCGAAGGCGTTCAGCTGGAGCTGACCGGCCTCGGCGGCCATGGTGATGGTCACGTCGTTGCCGATCACCTCGAAGGCGACCTGGTTGACGACCTCGGGGACCACCGGGTTGACCTTGCCGGGCATGATGCTCGAACCGGCCTGTACCGGCGGCAGGTTGATCTCGTTGAGGCCCGCGCGCGGCCCGGACGACAGCAGGCGCAGGTCGTTGCAGCTCTTGGAGAGCTTGACGGCGATCCGCTTGAGCACGCCGGACATCTGCACGAAGGCACCGCAGTCCTGGGTGGCCTCCACCAGGTTGGCGGCCGTCACCAGCGGCAGGCCGGTGATCTCGGCGAGGTGGCGGCGGGCCGACTCGGCGTATCCGGCGGGGGCGTTGAGACCGGTGCCGATCGCCGTGGCGCCGAGGTTGATCTCGTGGATCAGTTCGACGGCCTCCGCGAGCCGGAGGCGGTCCTCGTCGAGCATGACCGCGAACGCGGAGAACTCCTGCCCCAGCGTCATCGGCACGGCGTCCTGGAGCTGGGTGCGGCCCATCTTGAGTACGTCGCGGAACTCGACGGCCTTCCCGGCGAAGGCGTCCTGGAGTACCGCCATCGCCTTGAGCAGGCCGCGTACGGCGAACACCGTGGCGATCTTGACGGCGGTCGGGTAGACGTCGTTCGTGGACTGGCCGAGGTTGACGTCCTCGTTGGGGTGCAGGTGCTGGTACTCGCCCTTGGCGTGACCCAGCAGTTCCAGCGCGCGGTTGGCGACGACCTCGTTGGCGTTCATGTTGGTGGAAGTGCCGGCGCCGCCCTGGATGACGTCGACGACGAACTCGTCGTGCAGCTTGCCGTCCCGGATCTCGCGGCAGGCCTCGACGATGGCGGCGGCCTTCCGGGGCTCCAGCAGGCCGAGTTCCTCGTTGGCGAGGGCGGCGGCCTCCTTGACGGCGGCGAGGGCGTCGATCAGGTGCGGGTAGGCGGAGATCGGCGTCCCCGTGATGGGGAAGTTCTCCTTGGCGCGCAGGGAGTGGATGCCCCAGTACGCCTCGGCGGGTACGTCGCGGTGGCCGAGCAGGTCGTGCTCGCTGCGGTGGGCTGCGGCGGTCATGGCTGTGCGGATCCTCTTTCGGAGGTGGGCGTTGCGGTCAGGCTGGCGTTTGAGTGTGGGGGCCGCCCCCGCCCGAGCGGAGCCGGGAGCCCGGGGCGGGATCGAGCGCGCGGGCGGGGCGGACGCTGCCGACCGGCCGGCCGCCGCCGAGCAGGGGCTCCCCGGCGAACTCGGCGAGCGCGGCCGGGTCGACCCCGGCCCGGGCGAGGGCCGCGGCGGCGACCGGGACGCGCGCCCGGTTCGCTCCGTCGGCGATCTTCACGGCGACGGCCCGGCCGTCCGGCAGCGCGGCGACCTGGACGCCCTCGAACCCGTCCTTGGCGAGCAGACCGGGCACGGCGCGCATCAGCGCGGCGACGTCGCGCCCGGAGCCGGAGGCCGTCTCGGCGTGCTCGCGCATGGCGTCCGCCACCCGCGCCTCGGGGGTGCCGGCCGGCGCGGTGGTGATCCGGGCCGCGGCGCGCGCGAGCCCGTGCAGCGAGACGGCGAACAGGGGCGCTCCGCAGCCGTCGACGGTCACGCGGGCGATCGCCTGCCCGGTGAGGTCCTCGACGGCCTCGGCGACGGCCCGCTGCAACGGGTGGCCCGGGTCGAGGTAGTCCTCCAGCGGCCAGTCGTTGAGGCGGCAGGTGTAGAGCATGGCCGCGTGCTTGCCGGAGCAGTTCTGCGCGAGCCGGGACGGCAGGCGCCCCTCGCGCACCCAGGCGTCGCGGACGACCGGGTCGTACGGCAGGTCGGGGACGTTGCGCAGGTCGTCCTCGGTGACTCCGGCCAGCTCCAGGATGCGCCGGGTGCCGGCCAGGTGCCGCTCCTCCCCGGAGTGGCTGGCCGCGGTCAGCGACAGCAGCTCCCCGTCGAGCGGGAGCCCGGCGCGGAGCATGGCCACCGCCTGCACCGGCTTGAGCGCCGAGCGCGGGTAGAAGGCGGCCTCGATGTCGCCGAGTTGCAGCTCCACGGCTCCGTCGGCGCCGAGGACGACGACCGAGCCGTAGTGGATGCCCTCGACGACCCCGCCGCGGACGAGGTGGGCGACGGGGGCGTGCAGGGGTTCCCGGATCACAGGAGCCCCGGCCACCGAACTTCCGTACAACACTGCCTGGTTCATGACTCGGGTCCGTCTTCGGTGGGGGCGTCCGTGCGGGTCGGGCGCATGATGTCGGTGAGGGTCGTCTCGACGCGGTCGAGATGGTGGGTCATGGCCTGCACCGCGTCGTGCTCGGAACCGTCGATCAGCGCCTCGATGATCGCCCGGTGCTCGCGGTTGGACTGCTCGCGCCGGCCGCCGAGTTCGTTGAGGAAGGCGGACTGGCGGGCCAGCGCGTCCCGGATCTCCTCGATCACCCGGCGGAAGACCGGGTTCTGGGCGGCTTCGGCCACGGCCAGGTGGAAGACGGTGTCCATCGCGACCCAGGCGGTGGTGTCCGTCTCCTGCTCCATCCGGTCCAGGAGGTGGGCCAGGTGGTCGAGGTCCGCCGCGGTGCGCCGCCGCGCCGCGTACCCGGCGACCGGGATCTCGACGTGGCGGCGCACCTCCAGGAGGTCGCTGGCCGCGTAGTCGCCGAAGGTGGGGTCCTCGACGGCGCTGGCGACGACGAAGGTGCCCTTGCCGGTCCTGGAGACCGTGAGCCCCATCGTCTGCAGGGCCCGCAGGGCCTCCCGCAGCACGGGCCGGCTGATCTCCAGGGTGCGGCACAGCTCCGCCTCCGAGGGGAGCTTGTCGCCGATGGCGTAGTCACCGCGCTCGATGGCGCCACGAAGGTGGCCGAGCACCGCTTCCATGGCGCTGACGCGCCGCGGTCCCCGACCACCTGTCTGGCTGTCTGACAGGTTCACGGGGCGATACTGCGGGTGCCGAGGCCGGACTGTCAAGGCGTGCCCGAATCCGAGAGCTGCTCGGCGGGCAGCACCTCCCTCATCGCCTTCGCGGCGCCGGTCGGGTCGTAGTCCTCGGAGACACCTGGGACCAGGATGATGTCGCCTTCGATGTGCCGCGAGCGCAGCGGTGCGATCTCCTGGTACGCGGGTGAGTCCCACCAGGCCCGCGCCTCGGCGATCCCGGGGAAGGAGATCACCACGACGTGCCCGGGCCAGTCGCCCTCCTTCACCTCGTGCCGCGTGGCGTGCACGAGGAAACGGCCACCGTACGGCTCGAAGGTGGCGGAGATGCGCTCGATGTACTCGGCGATCTCCGGGTGCGGAGCGGCCTCCTGCAAGTGGGCTATGGCATAGGCGGTCATGTCGTCCTTCCGGCCGGTCGGGCTCTGTTACACCGGCGATCCTGGCAGGTGGGCACGCTGGGGGCGATGACCTGAGAGGTAGGTGCCGGCCGCGTACACGGGGAGGGACGAGGCCGCCACCGCGGGCCCGGACACCACACCCGGGCGCGAGCTGTGGCGCGCCTCACCTCTGTGACACGCTCTGAAGCATGGGGTGGACTTTCAAACTGCATGGTGGTGTCGCGGCCGGGCTGGGCGCCGTGTTCCTCTCGCCGGCAGCACTCACATGGCTGCCCGGGACCTTGCCGCTGGCGGACGCGGGTTGGTGGCCGGTCGCGATCTTCGCCACCGCCTTCCTGACCTGTGTCTCCGCCCTGGCGCGACTGGCCCTGACGCGTGCGGCCAAGGACGTGGTGTGGCTCGCCTTCCGATGCCTGCCGGGCAAGGTGCAGATGACACTTGGGGCGTTGACCGTGGGGGGTGTGGCGCTGTTGGTGTTCAGCACGCAGCAGGAGACCAGCCTTCAGTCGGCCGAGATGAAGGATGGCCGTTACGTCGCCCTCGACACGACGCCCCATGCGCGCGGCCTGGTCGAGATCTCCCGGCGCCGCTACGAGGACGTACTGGAGGGCGATCAGCGCACCATGCTCGCCGTGCCGGGCCTGCTCTGCCTCGGCGCCGCCTGCGCCGCGCTGACAGCCGGAGAACTGCGCCGCGCGGACCGCGCTGCCGCCCCGGCTGACGTCATGTAAGACGCGCGCCGCCGTCCCACCCGGCCGTCGATGCGCTCGCGCAGCAGATCGGCGTGCCCGCGGTGGCGTGCGTACTCCTCGATCCGGTGAACCCACAACTCCCGGACGCAGTCGCAGTCGCGGCCCACTCGCACGCCCGGATCCGCGTACTCGTCCAACACCACATCTGTCGCCGCCTGTTCGCGGGCCACATGGTGAAGGCGCCGTCCACCAAGCCCTGCTCCCCCGACGGCCCCTTCCCTGCGGCTCGTGGCGACGGCGTGGCCGTCCTTCCCCTCGGCCGCTCCTCGATTATCGGCCAGATGTCATGTACAGGTCTTGACCGGATTGGTTTAGACCTTTAGATTCCAGGCCGTCAGGCCCCTCCCACAGCGCCGGGTTGAGTGCTCGTGTGGCAACGACGCTCTTCGCCGGCCCGCAGTCGTCCCCCACCCTCGCGGCCGCCCCGAGCCCCAACTGGAGCCCGGCGGCCACGTCGTCTCCCCATCACCTCTTCCTCAGGAGCACACTCCTCATGTCCACCCCCCACCCCGGTACCAGCCTCCGCAGACGCTCAGCCCTGGCCAGGCTCACGGTCAGCGCGATGCTCGCTCTCGCACTCTCCGCTCTGTTCGGCGTCTCGCCCGCCTGGGCGGCGGACGGGCAGATCACCGGCCTCGCGGGCAAGTGCGTCGACGTCGCCGCCGCGAGCAACGCCAACGGCACGGCCGTCCAGCTCTACGAGTGCAACGGCACGAACGCGCAGAAGTGGTCCAACTCCGGCGACGGAACCCTGCGGGCACTCGGCAAGTGCCTCGACGTCGTCGACCGCAGTACGGCCGACGGAGCCGCCGTCCAGCTGTGGGACTGTTCCGGCGGGGCGAACCAGCAGTGGGTCGTCACCGGCGCTCGCGACATCGTCAACCCGGCCGCGAACAAGTGCCTCGACGTCCGGGACAACAACAGCGCCAACGGCACCCGCCTGCAGATCTGGACCTGCACCGGAGGCGCCAACCAGAAGTGGAACGCTCCCGCGAGCGGCGGCGGTGGCAACCCGTCCGGATTCGTCGTCTCCGAAGCCCAGTTCAACCAGATGTTCCCGAACCGGAACTCCTTCTACACGTACAGCGGCCTCACCGCCGCGCTCAGCGCCTACCCCGGCTTCGCCGGTACGGGCAGCGACACGACCAAGAAACAGGAGGCGGCCGCGTTCCTGGCCAACGTCAATCACGAGACGGGCGGCCTGGTCTACGTCGTGGAGCAGAACACCGCCAACTACCCCCACTACTGCGACTGGAACCAGCCGTACGGCTGCCCCGCCGGGCAGGCGGCCTACTACGGCCGCGGGCCGATCCAGCTCAGCTGGAACTTCAACTACAAGGCAGCCGGTGACGCGCTCGGCATCGACCTGCTCAACAACCCCTGGCTGGTGCAGAACGACGCGTCCGTGGCCTGGAAGACCGGCCTGTGGTACTGGAACACCCAGTCGGGTCCCGGCACCATGACCCCGCACGCCGCCATGGTCAACGGCGCCGGCTTCGGGCAGACCATCCGCTCGATCAACGGCTCCCTGGAATGCGACGGCAGGAATCCCGCCCAGGTGCAGAGCCGCGTGGACGCCTACCAGCGTTTCGCCTCCATCCTCGGCGTGAGCCCCGGTAACAACCTGTACTGCTGAGCGGTTTCCTTCCTCCGGCAAGCGGGGCGTGGGCCGATGCAGTTCCGGTCCACGCCCCGCCCGCTGTCGGCGTCACAGGCCGGCACGCGGCGTCAGGAGAACGACGCCGTGAGCCCCCTGAGTGCCGGGAGTGCCGCGGCGCCGATCAGGCCGGCGTCCGGGCCGAGGGCGGCCCGGTGGACGGGCGGCGGCGCGGGGCGGGTGCGGGTGGTGCGGGCGTAGGCCTCGCGCAGGGCGGTGTGCAGCGGTCCGTCGCCGGTGCCGAGCCCGCCGCCGAGCACGATCGCCGAGGGGTCGAGAACGCGGACGAGATGGCCGAGCACCGTGCCCAGCGCCTGTCCGGCGGTCGTCAGGATCCGGGCCGCGGCCGGGTCGCCGGACCGGGCCAGGGCGGTGACCTCACGGGCGCCCGGTACGGGTGAGCCGCCGCAGGCGGTGCGGCGTGCGCCGATGCCGCGGCCGGAGCAGTACTGTTCGAGGTTTCCGCGCCAGTCCGGGTCCACGGAGGCCGGGACCTCCAACTCCCCCAGGGCGATGGCCTCCCCGCGCCGTCCGGCGACGGGCCGCCCGTCGAGAACGAGGGTGGAGGACAGCCCCGTGCCCAGGGAGACGTAGAAGAAGTCGGGAAGGTCGCGGCCGACTCCGTGCCGGGCCTCGCCGAGCGCCCCGCAGCGCACGTCGGAACCGACGGCCACCGGCAGGCCGGGCGCGGCCTCGGCGGCGAGTACGGCGGCGGGCTGGACGTCCCAGGCCAGTACCTCACGGCTGGTCAACACGCCGTCGGCGTCGACGTATTCGGGAAAGCCGGCACCCAGAGCGGTCACCGTGATGCCCAGCCGGGCGGCGTCGTCGAGGAGGGCGCGGGCCGCCCGGGCCGTGCCGGCCAGACCGGGGTCGCGCAGTCCTCCCTCGGCGGCGGTGGCGGTGGGCAGTTCACGGCGGTGCAGCAGGGTGCCGTCGGCGGTGACGAGTCCGGCGGCGATCTTCGTGCCGCCGACGTCCAGGGCCGCGACGGCGGCACGGCCGGACGGATCCCCGGCGGGCGCCGGGATCGGGCTGGTGTTCACGGGAGTTGGCCTTCGCCTGGGATGCGGTGGGTTCAGTCGGAGCTGCGGTGCAGGGTGGCTTCGAGGCGGTAGGCGTCGCCGCGGTACACGGCACGGCCGAGCAGCACCGGCGTGTCGTTCTGGTCGTAGGTGACCTCCTCGCCGACCAGGACCGGGGTGCCCGGCGGCACCCGCAGCAGCTCCGCCTCCAGGGGCTGGGCGCCGTCGGCGCGCGCGGTGTACGTGCTGTGCATGACGCGCACCCCGGCCCTGGCCTCCAGCTCGGCGAAGAGCGAACGGTCCGTCAGGTCGGCGTCCTCCAGTGCCCGAGCGCGGGAGCGCACCAGCACCGTGGTGTCCAGGCACACCGGTACGTCGTCCAGGCCGCGCACCCGGACGATCTCCAGCACGTCGGCGGCGGGTGCGATGCGCAGCCGGGCCGATTCCTCGTAGCCGGCCGGGCGGACCTCGCGGCGCAGCAGCCGTGCGGTCGCGGTCAGGCCCCGGGCGCGGGCGATGTCCGTGAAGCTCTTCAGCACGCTGGGCGGCTCGCTGACCACGTCGGTGGCGACGAACCAGCCGCGCTGCGGGGAGGAGTGCACCCGGCCCTCGTCCTCCAGCAGGGCAAGGGCCTGGCGCAGGCTGCTGCGGCTGACGCCGACTCGCTGGGCCAGTGCGCGCTCCCCGGGCAGTTGGCTGCCCGGGGCCCATACCCGGCGGTCCAGCAATTGCCCGAGTGCGCGGCGGGCGAGCTGGACGGCCGGACCTGCGGTCGCGGCGGTGGCGGGGGCGGGGACGGATGGTGAGGCCGTTGCGTCATGCGTGGTCACGGTCATGGACCGTACCAGAGCAACCAGTTCATGGACCAGATCAAAATCTGGTCCAAACACTGGACTGACTGGACTGAAGTGCGCCATGATCCCCCCACGCCGAAATTCGGAAGCCCCTCTTCCGTCCCCCGGCGTGTGCCCGCGTGCCGGTGCACGGGGCCACCGCCGGCCCCGGCCTCCAACAGGCCCCAGGGCCCGGCCCGATGGCACGCCCCCGACACCACCACCCGCGACACCACCCATCCGCGACCGCGACAGCACACCGCGCCGCACCCGAGCCGAGGGAGCCTCGATGCCGTCACATCCACCGGTCCGTCTCGCCGTCATAGGCGCAGGAACGATTTCTCAGTCGGTCCACCTCCCCGCCGTCCAGCGCCTGGGCGCGCTGTTCGAGACCACGGTCGTGTGCGACTTGTCCCCCTCCCGCGCGGCGGCGGTGGCCGCCCGCTGCGGAGTCGGCGTACGGGCCACGCACAGCTATGGGAGCGTGCTGGCCGACGACACCGTCGACGCCGTACTGCTGGCCACGCCCGGCACCCACGCGCAGGCCGCACGCGCCGCGCTGGAGGCCGGAAAGCACGTCCTCGCCGAGAAGCCGCTGTGCCTGACCGTGGCCGAGGCCGAGGAACTGGGCGCGCTCGCCGAGGCCAGGGGCCTGGTGCTTCAGGTCGGCTACATGAAGATGTACGACCCGCTCACCGAGGTCGCCGCGGCCGAGCTGGCCGAGCTGGACACCCCGCGCACGGTCCGGGTCACCGTGCTGCACCCCGCCGACGAACCGCAGGTGGAGCATCTGCGGCTGGCCCCGCCGACCGACGACGCGGACCTCTCCGTGATCGCCGAGTCCCTCGCCTACGAGGACGCGCGCACCCTGGACGCCCTCGGCGAGGTACCGGCCGAGCTGGGCCGCTACTACCGGGACGTGCTGAACGGCTCGGTGATCCACGAGCTCTCCGTACTGCGCGCGCTCGGCTTCACCCTGCCCACCGCATTCGACAGCGCCCAGCTGTGGCCGTGGCCGGTCGAGGGCGAACCGCCGTGCCTGCTGGCCACCGCGCCCCTGGGTGACGGCGCCCAGTTGGTCCTCAACTGGAACTGGCTCCCGGACCACCCCGAGTACGGCGAGGAGATCGCCGTACTCGCCCGCGACGGCCGGCTGCGCCTGGACATGGCCGCGCCCTACCTGGTGGACGTGCGCTCCACCCTGCGCGTGGAACGCGCCGAGGGCGCGCTGCGCCGCGACACCACCGCGCGGCACGGCTACGACACCGGGTTCGTGCGCCAGCTGGAGGAATTCGCCGCCGCGGTGCACGGGGAGGCACCGGTCCGCTCCGGCGCCGCCGGGGCGGCCGAGGACGTGCGCTGCCTCCAGGCGCTGGTCGCCGCGCTCGCCGCGCGGGCGGGCGTCGCGGTCGGCGGCGAGGCCGCGAAGGGGGCCGTCGCATGACCGGCCCCACCACGGGCTCCGCCGTGAACCCCACCACGGTCTACGCCACGCACCCCACCACGACGCCTGGCACGCACCCCTCCGGCGGCCTGCCGGACGGCATCCTGTTCGGCAACGCGCCGGTGAGCTACGGCGTGTACGGCGAAGGCGCGGGCGGGCCCGGCTCCTCCCCCGGCGCCCTGCTGGCCTCCATGGCCGAGGCCGGCTACCACGGCAGCGAACTCGGCCCGCCCGGCTTCTTCGGCACGCCGGAGCAGACCGCCGCACTGTTCACCGAGCACCGCCTGGCCGCCGTCGGCGCCTACATCCCCGTGCACTACGCCCTCGGCGACGACGTCGTGGAGCACGACCTGGCCCGGATGGAACAGACCTGCCGCGAACTGGCGGCGTGCGCCGAGGCGGCGGGCACCCCCGCCGACCGGGCGCCGCTGGCCATCCTGGCCGACGAGGGCAGCCAGACCCTGCTGCACAACCCCGCCCGCTCCTGGGACGACCGCTCGCTGGCCCTGGACGAGGCCGGCTGGGAGCGCCTGGCCCGGCTGTCCGAGCGCGCGGTGGCGATGGCCCGGTCCTACGGACTGCGCCCCTCCTTCCACCCCCACATCAGCACCTATGTGGAGTCGCCGTGGGAGGTCGAGCGGCTGCTGGAGCTGACCGAGGTCGGCCTCACTATCGACATCGCGCACATCCAGCTGGCCGGCGGCGACCCGGTGGAGTGCCTGCGGGCCTGGCGCGAGCGGATCAACCACGTGCACGTCAAGGACGTACGGATGGCCGTGCTCGCCGACGCCAAGGCCGCCGGCCGCACCGACTTCGACGAGTGGTGGGCGGACGTGTGCGTGCCGTTCGGCGAGGGCGACGTCGACATCGACGCCTTCCTGGCCGAACTGCTGCGCGGCGGTTACCGCGACTGGCTGCTGGTCGAGCAGGACCGGGCACCGACCCCCGCCGATCAGTACCCGCAGGTCGCCGCCGAGCAGGCGGCCAACTACGCCTGGCTGGCCGCGAAGGTGGCCGCCCACTCCTGATCACCCGGCTGCCCCGGGGGCGCGCGGCCCGACCGCCGTGCCTTCCGGGCGCCGTTCCCGGTCCGCCCGCGGGCGGGCCCGAAGTGGAGCAAGGATGAACAAGCTGCGTTGGACCGGGGCCGCGGGGCTGGCCCTGACCGGGCTGCTGGTCTCCGGGTGCGGTGTCCCCGGAGCCGGCGGCACCACCGCCTCGTCCGGCATCACCGGACCCCGGATCACCCAGCCGGTGACCGTCCAGGAGGTGGCCAAGCCCGGGCCCACCACCCTGCGTGTGCTCGCCGACTCGGGCGAGGACGCCACTCTCAAGGCGCTCGTGCCGATGTACGAGAAGAAGTACCCCAACGTCAAGGTCGAGGTCGTCACCAAGGGCTTCGACGACCTGATGAAGACCGTCGTCAACTCGATGTCCGGCACCGACGCGCCCGACCTGGTGCAGGGCAACCAGGGCTACGGCACCGACGGCCCGCTGGTCAAGGCCGGGCTGATCCGCCCGCTGGACGACGTGATGCGCGCCTACGGCTGGGAGAACACCTTCACCGACGGCGCCCTCAAGCAGTACCGCTGGACCCCCGACGGCGCCGTCTTCGGCTCCGGCAGCCTGTACGGCATCTCCCCCGCCACCGAGTACGTCGGCGTGTTCTACAACACCGACAAGCTGGCCAAGCTGGGCATCAAACCGCCCACGACCTATGCCGAGTTCACCGACGCGCTGGCCCGCGCCAAGGCCGCGGGACAGCAGCCCATCATGCTGGGCAACTCCGAGAAGTACCCCGCCAGCCAGGTCATCGGCCTGGTCCAGGCGCAGAACGTGCCCAGCCGCGACATCCGGTCGTGGATCAGCGGGGTCCCCGGCGCCACCATCGCCGACCAGGGCACCGAGGCCGCGGCCCGTACCGTGCAGGACTGGGCGAAACGCGGCTGGTTCGGCAACGGCTACGACGGCATCAGCTCCGACGACGCGGTCGCCAAGTTCAGCCACGGCCAGGGCGTCTTCCTGGTCGCCGGCTCCTGGAACGCGCCGGCCCTCCAGCAGAGCATGAACGGCCATGTCGGCTTCACCCTGCCCACCCGGCCCGACGGCACCCGCGCCACGGTCGGCTCGCTCGGCCTCGGCTGGCACATCAGCTCCAAGACCCGGCACCTGCCCGCCGCGGTCGCCTTCCTCGACATGCTGATGAGCGACCGGTTCGCGCAGACCCTCGCGGACGTCGGCCGCACCCCGGTCACCGGCCAGGGCACCGTCAAGGCCGACAGCGAGGTCGTCGACCAGGTCAACAGCATCGGGCTCGAGCTGCTCGCCGACGACGGGCAGAACTTCTACCTCGACTGGGCCTCCACCACGATGCTCGACACCATCGGCTCCAAGACCCAGGACCTGCTGGCCGGCCGCACCTCCCCGCGCGGCTTCGCCGAGGGCCTGCAGAACAACTGGCTGGCGTTCCAGAAGCAGCAGCGCCAGGACGCGGCAGCCGCCGGAGGCACCCCGTGACCGCGGCCCCGCTCTCCGGACGGGCCACCGCCACCGAGCCCGCGTCCCCCGCGCCGGGCTCCGACGACAGCCACAAGCCACCGGCCCACCGGAGACGGCACGGTCTGCGCGCCTGGGCCGGACGCCAGTACTGGCCCGCCCTCTGGTACCTGCTGCCCGCCGCCATCGTCTACACGCTGTTCGTGCTGCGGCCGCTGGGCCAGACCGCCTGGATCTCCCTGTTCCGCTGGGACGGCCTCACCGAGGGCCGCTGGGTGGGGCTCGGCAACTACCGCGCCCTGCTGTCCGACACCCGTATCCCCGCCGCGATCGGCCACTCGCTGGAGTTCGTGGTCTTCTACGCGCTGCTGCCGGTCGCCCTCGGCCTCTTCCTCGCCGCCCTGATGTCCCGCATCCGGGTGCACGGACTGAGCTTCTTCCGCGCGGTGCTGTTCCTGCCGCAGATCCTGGCCACCGTCGTGGTCGCCGTCTCCTGGCGGTGGGTCTACGACATCGACGGCCCGCTCAACGCCGCCCTGCGCGCCGTCGGCCTCGGCTCCCTGGCCCGCGCCTGGCTGGGCGACTACCACACCGCCCTGCCCTCGGTCGGCCTCGTCGGCACCTGGGTGATGTACGGGCTGTGCATGGTGCTCTTCCTCGCCGGCACCCAGAAGATCCCCACCGAGCTGTACGAGTCCGCCCGCATCGACGGCTGCGGCCCGGTCCGCGAGTTCTTCACCGTCACCCTGCCCGCGCTGCGCGGCGAGATGTCCATCGCCCTGGTCCTCACCATCACCTACGCCCTGCGCAACTTCGACCTGGTGTGGAACACCACCACCGGCGGCCCCGGCACCTCCACCACCGTGCCCAGCGTCTTCATCTACCAGGGTGCCTTCCTCACCCACGAGGTGGGCGGCGCCGCCGCGATCAGCGTCTGCCTGACCGCCGTGGTGCTGGTGGTGACCGGGCTCGTCATGCGCCTGGTGCGCGGAAAGGAGGGCTGACGGATGCTCACCAGCCGCCGCCAGACCGTCATCGGACACGCCGTCCTGGCCGTCGCCGCCATCGCCGCCCTGTACCCCTTCCTGTCCGTGGTGCTGCTGGCGCTGAGCAAGCCCGGCACCCGGCAGAGCGGTTTCACGCTCCCCACCTCCATCAGTCTCGACAACTTCTCCGAGGCCTGGAGCCGGGGACTGTTCTCGCAGGCCCTGCTGTCCAGCCTGATCGTGGCCACCGCCGTGGTGGTGGGCACCATCGTGCTGGCCGTCCTCGCGGGCTACGCCTTCGCGGCCTTCCCCTTCCCCCTCAAGGGACTGCTCCTGGGACTGCTGCTGATCGGTCTGGTGATGCCGTACGAGGCGACCGTGATCCCGCTCTACTACCAGCTCCGGTCCTGGCATCTCACCAACACCTACTGGGCGTTGATCCTGCCGCAGATCGGCCTGTCGCTGCCGTTCGCGGTGTTCTGGATGCGCACCTTCTTCGTGTCCACACCGCCGGCGCTGCGCGAGGCCGCCGCGGTCGACGGAGCCTCCAGGTTCCGCACCCTGCGCTCGATCCTGCTGCCGATGGCCGCACCCGCCATCGGCACCCTCGCCACCCTGCTCTTCCTCTTCGCGTGGAACGAGTTCCTGCTGGCACTGGTCCTCGTCCCGGACGACCGCAGCGTGCAGACCGCGCCGCTGGCCCTGTCGTTCTTCGCGGGCAACCGGCGCAACAGCAACCCGGGCGTCACCGCGGCCGCCGCCGTCATCGTCGCCCTGCCCGTACTCATCAGCTACATCGCCCTCCAGCGCCGCATGATCAGCGGCATGCTGGCCGGCGCCGTAAAGGAGTGACATCCATGTCGGCCCCCCTTCCCCCGCGCGTCTTCGACAGCCCCGCCCAGCTGGGCGCGGAGCTGGCCCGCGAGATCGCGGACGGGATCGCGGAAGCAGCAGGCTCCGGCCGGCGCTACGTCCTGGGCTGCCCCGGCGGCCGCAGCCCCAAGCCGGTCTACGAGGCGCTCGCCGAACTGACCGCCGAACGCGGGCTCGACCTGCGGCACGTCGTCATCGCCATGATGGACGAGTACGTCCTGCCCGACCCCGAAGCGCCGGGCGGCTTCCACGACATCGACCACGGCGCGCACAACAGCTGCCACCGCTTCGCCGCCGAGGAGATCGTCGCCCCCCTCAACACCGCGGCCGGGCCCGCCCGGAGCATCCCCGCCGACGCGGTGTGGTTCCCCGACCCCGCGGACCCGTCCGCCTACGAGCGGCGTCTGGCCGAGGCCGGCGGCATCGACCTGTTCATCCTGGCCTGCGGCGCCTCGGACGGGCACATCGCCTTCAACCCGCCCGGCACCGAACGCCGCAGCACCAGCCGGATCGTGGAGCTCGCCGACACCACCCGCGTCGACAACATGGGCACCTTCCCCGACTTCGCGTCCCTCGACGAGGTGCCCCGGCACGGCGTCACCGTCGGCGTGCACACCATCGTGGCCAACTCCCGGCGCGCGGTGATGACCGTCCACGGCGCCCACAAGCGCGAGGCGGTGCGCCGCCTGGCCACCGCCCGCGGCTACGACCCCTCCTGGCCCGCGACCCTGGTCACCGAGTGCGCCGACGCCGCGCTCTACGTCGACCGGGCGTCGATGGCCCTGGAGGACGCCGCGTGACGTACGACCTGATCACCCTGGGCCGGGTCGGCGTCGACCTCTACCCGCAGCAGACCGGGGTCGGCCTGGCCGCGGTGCGCACCTTCGCCAAGTACCTCGGCGGCAGCGCCACCAATGTGGCCGTCGCCGCCGCCCGGCACGGCCTGCGCAGCGCGGTGGTCACCGGAGTCGGCGACGACCCGCTGGGCGGGTTCGTCCGTGACGCGCTGCGCGGCTTCGGTGTGGACGACCGGCATGTGGTGACCGTGCCCGGTTCCCAGACCCCGGTGGTGCTGTGCGAGCTGTTCCCGCCGGACGACTTCCCGCTGTACTTCTACCGGCCCGACGCGCCCGACCTGCGGCTGCTGCCCGAGCATCTGGACCTGCCCGCGCTGCGCGGTGCCCGGGTCGTGTGGGCCACCGGCAGCGGCCTGTGCGCCGAGCCGTCGTACGGCACCACACTGCGGGCGCTCGCCGAACGCGACGCGGGCACCGACACCGTGCTGGACCTGGACTGGCGCCCGATGTTCTGGGACCGGCCCGAGGACGCGCCCGCCCGGTACGCGCAGGCGCTGGAGCACGCCACCGTCGCGGTCGGCAACCGCGACGAGGTCGAGGTCGCGGTGGGCACCCGTGACCCGGACCGGGCCGCCGACCTGCTGCTCGCCCGCGGAGTACGGCTGGCCGTGGTCAAGCAGGGCCCGCACGGCGTCCTGGCGCGCACCGCGACCGAGGACGTACAGGTGCCGCCGATCCCCGTCGAGGCGGTGAACGGCCTCGGCGCGGGCGACGCGTTCGGCGGCGCCCTGGTCGCCGGACTGCTGGCCGGACAGCCCCTGGCCGACACCCTGGCCGCCGCCAACGCCGCCGGGGCCCTGGTCGCCTCCCGGCACGCCTGCGCCGACGCCATGCCCACCCCCGAAGAGATCGCCGAGCTGACCGGCCGCCCCACCCCGCGCGCCGTCGCCACCACCACGACCGGAGAACCTCGTTGAGCGCCACCCTCGCCACCGCCCCCGTCGCCCGTGACCTCTCCGAGGTCACCCGGATCCGGCTCACCGACCCGGACGCGATCCGCCGGGCCGCCGCCGCCCGCCCGAAGTTCGACAGCGCGGACCTGGCCCGGCCGCTGTTCATCCTGGCCGCCGACCACCCGGCCCGCGGCGCGGTGGCCGCCGGCGGCAACCCCACCGCCATGGGCGACCGGCACGAGCTGCTGGCCCGCTGCGTCGAGGCGCTCTCCCGCCCCGGGGTGGACGGCTTCCTCGGCACGCCCGACCTGGTCGAGGACCTGACGCTGCTCGGCGCGCTCGACGGCAAGCTGGTGCTCGGCTCGATGAACCGGGGCGGCATCCCCGGCGCCTCGTTCGAACTCGACGACCGCTTCACCTGCTACGACGCCCGTGGCATCGAGGAGGCGGGGCTGGACGGCGGGAAGGTGCTGCTGCGCGTCGACCCCGCCGACCCGGGGACCGCGGAGACCCTCAGCGGGACCGCCACCGCCGTGAACGAACTGGCGGAGCGCCGGCTGCTCGCCCTGATCGAACCGTTCAAGTCGGTGCGCGAGGGCGGCAAGGTGCGCAACATCCTGGAGGCCGACGCGCAGATCTGGGTGAACAACATCGCCTCCGCGCTCGGCCGCACCTCCGCCTACACGTGGCTGAAGGTCCCTGTCGTCCCCGACATGGAGCGGATGATGGCCTCCACCACCATGCCCACCCTGCTCCTCGGCGGCGAGGGCGGCGGCGACCCCGACGCCATGTACGCGTCCTGGCAGCGCGCGCTGGACATCGAGCACGTCCGAGGGCTGATCATCGGCCGTACGATGCTCTTCCCCGCCGACGGCGATGTGGCCGGTGCCGTGGACACCGCCGTCTCGCTGCTCGGCCGGGAGTCCTGATGTCCCGTCGGCTGCACCTGCCCGACGGCACCGCCGCGGCGGACGGATTCCGCCTCACCGTCACCCCGCGGGACGCCGGATGGGCCTACAGCTCGCTGCGCGTCCTGGACCTCGCACCGGGTGCCTCACGGACGCTGGACACCGGTGACAGCGAGATGATCGTGCTGCCGCTGTCCGGCGGCTGCCGCGTGGAGATCGACGGCACCGTCCTCGAACTCGACGGCCGCCCCGACGTCTTCAGCCGGGTCACCGACTTCGCCTACGCGCCGCGCGACGCCCGGCTCACCGTGCACTCGGCGGCCGGTGGGCGGTTCGCGCTCCCCGCGGCCCGCTGCGAGCGCCGGCTGGCGCCCGCCTACGGTCCCGCCGAGGCCGTACCGGTCGAGATCCGCGGCGCGGGCCCCGCCACCCGGCAGGTGAACAACTTCGCCTCCCCCGAAGGCTTCCCGTGCGACCGCCTGGTCGCCGTCGAGGTGCTCACCCCCGGCGGGAACTGGTCGTCCTATCCGCCGCACAAGCACGACGAGCGACGTCCCGGAGAGGCGGTGCTGGAGGAGATCTACTACTTCGAGATCGGCGGCCCCGGCCCGCACGGCTTCGGCTACCAGCGGGTGTACGAGCCCGCCGCGGCCGGGGTCGACGGGGTGGACGTGCTGGCGGAGGTCCGGCAGGGCGACGTCGTGCTCGTCCCGCGGGGCTACCACGGCCCCTCGATGGCCGCTCCGGGGCATCCCCTCTACTACCTCAACGTGCTCGCCGGGCCCGATCCGCAGCGCACCATGGCGTGCTGCGACGACCCGGCCCACCACTGGGTGCGCGCCTCGTGGGACGGCCAGGCCGCCGACCCCCGGGTGCCGATCTGCGACGCGGGAGGCCCGCGATGACCACGACCACGTCCGCCGGGCGGGTACGCCGACTGACCACCGCCCAGGCGCTGGTGGCGTTCCTCGCCCGGCAGTACACCGAGCGGGACGGCGTCGAACAGCGGCTGATCGAGGGCTGCTTCGGCATCTTCGGCCACGGCAACATCGCCGGCCTCGGCCAGGCGCTGCTGGAACGCCCCGACGACCTGACCTACTACCAGGCCCGCAACGAGCAGGCCATGGTGCACGCCGCGGTGGCCTACGCCCGCACCCGGCGCAGGCTCTCCACGCTGGCCTGCACCGCCTCGGTGGGACCCGGCTCCACCAACATGGTCACCGGGGCGGCGCTGGCCACCGTCAACAGGCTGCCGGTGCTGCTGCTGCCCGGTGACACCTTCGCCTCGCGCGCCGCCTCACCGCTGCTCCAGGAGCTGGAGCAGCCGTACGCCGCCGACATCACCGTCAACGACACCTTCCGCCCCGTCTCCCGGTTCTTCGACCGGATCTGGCGGCCCGAGCAACTGCTCTCCTCGGCCGTGCAGGCTGTGCGGGTGCTCACCGACCCGGCCGAGACCGGCGCCGTCACCCTGTGCCTGCCGCAGGACGTGCAGGCGGAGGCCTGGGACTTCCCCGAGGAGTTCTTCGCCCGCCGGGTGTGGCACGTCCGCCGCCCGGCACCTGACGAGGCGTCACTGGCAGCCGCGGTGCGGCTGCTGCGGGGTGCCCGGCGCCCGCTGATCGTGGCCGGCGGCGGAGTGATCCACTCCGACGCCACCGCCGCGCTCGCGGAGTTCGCCGCCGCCACCGGCGTTCCCGTGGCGGTCACGCAGGCCGGGAAGGCCGCGCTGCCGCACGGCCATCCGGCGGCGGTCGGCGCGATCGGCCACACCGGCAGCGCCGCGGCCAACGCCCTGGCCCGCGAGGCCGATGTCGTGATCGGCGTCGGCACCCGCTGGCAGGACTTCACCACCGCCTCGCGCACCCTGTTCGCCGACCCGCGGGTGGCCTTCGTCAACCTCAACATCGCCTCGTTCGACGCCGCCAAGCAGGCCGGGGTGTCGCTGGTCGCGGACGCCCGCGCGGGCATCCAGGCCCTGGGCGCCGCTCTGTCCGGCTGGTCGGCCGCCCCGGAGTGGCGTGAGCGCGCGGCCGGACTGGTCCGCGGCTGGGACGCGGTGGCGGACGCCGCCTTCACCGCCGGACACCGGCCGCTGCCCGCCCAGAGCGAGATCATCGGCGCGCTGCGGGACGGCATGGGCGAGCGCGACGTGGTGGTGTGCGCCGCCGGTTCGATGCCGGGCGATCTGCACAAACTGTGGCGCCCCAGTGACCCGCTGGGCTACCACGTCGAGTACGGCTACTCCTGCATGGGCTACGAGATCGCCGGAGGGCTGGGCGTGAAGATGGCCGCGCCCGAGCGCGAGGTCGTGGTGCTGGTCGGCGACGGCTCGTACCTGATGATGGCTCAGGAGATCGCCACGGCGGTGGCCGAGCGCCTCAAGCTGGTCGTGGTGCTGGTGCAGAACCACGGCTACGCCTCGATCGGCGCGCTGTCGGAGTCGGTCGGCGCCGACCGGTTCGGCACCCGTTACCGCTACCGCGACCCGGCCACCGGGCACCTGGACGGCGACACCCTGCCGGTCGACCTGGCCGCCAACGCGGCGAGCCTGGGCGCGGACGTCATCCGCGCCCAGGGTCTGGACGGCTTCCGCGAGGCGCTCGCCACCGCGCTGGCCGCCGAGCGCACCACCGTCGTCCATGTGGAGACCGACCCCCTGGTGCCGGCACCCGACTCGGACGCCTGGTGGGACGTCCCGGTCGCCGAGGTCTCCGCACTGCCGTCGACCACCGTGGCCCGCGCCGCCTACGAGCAGCACAAGAAGGCCCAGCGCCCGCTGCTCGCCCCACCACCGGCCTGACCCGGCCCCGGCCCGCGTCCTCCGAGACTCCCTCGGCAGGACGCGGGCCTTGTGTGCCGTCCTGCTTGCTCCCGCCAGTTCCCTCAGGCGGCGGAGTCGATATGCGCAATACGCGCGAAAAGGACATCGCCCGTCGGCGTCGGACGGACAAAAAGAAAGGGAAAGGAGGTCACCCGCTCCTTTCCACTCTCAACGTATAGCGCACTGGGGGGCTTGCGGCAAGGCCCCCGTCGTGCCGCAGAATCGCCGGCCGAAGCCGGAAAACGAGGGTGGGTGTCGCGAAGTGCGTGTGTTGTTGTCGACCTATGGATCGCGTGGGGACGTCGAACCGCTGGTGGCACTCGCGGTGCGGTTGCGGGAACTCGGCGCGGAGGTGCGGGTGTGCGCGCCGCCGGACGAGGACTTCGCGCAGCGGTTGGCCGGTGTCGGCGTACCGCTGGTGCCGGTCGGCCGGTCGGCGCGCGCGCTGACGACCGCGGCGCCGTCGCCGTCGTCGCTGCCCCAGCGCGCGGCCGAGCTGATCGCCGGCCAGCTCGACGCGGTCACCGCGGCGGCCGGGGGATGCGACGTGCTGGTGGCGACCGGCATGATGCCGGCCGCGGCCGGCGCGCTGTCGGTGGCGGAGAAGCTGGGCATCCGCTCCGTGTCCGTGACCTTCCAGCAGCTCACCCTGCCGTCGCCGCACCGCGCGCCGCTGGCGTATCCGGGCCGTCCGTTCCCGCCGGACGTGACCGGCAACCGGGAGCTGTGGGACCTGGACGCCCAGAGCATCAACACGCTGTTCGGTGAGGCGCTCAACACGAACCGCGCCTCCATCGGCCTGCCGCCGGTGGACGACGTCCGCGACTACGTCATCGGCGACCGGCCGTGGCTGGCGACGGACCCGGCCCTGGACCCGTGGCAGCGGACGCCGGACCTCGACGTCGTCCAGACCGGCGCGTGGACCCTGCCGGACGTGCGCCCGCTCCCGGCCGAGTTGACGGCGTTCCTGGACGCCGGGACGCCTCCGGTGTACGTGGGCTTCGGCAGCATGCCCATGCGCACCTCGACGGACGTCGCCCAGGCGGCCGTCGACGCGATCCGGGCACAGGGCCGCCGCGCGGTCGTGGCCCGTGGCTGGGCCGACCTGGCCCTGGTCGACGACCGTGACGACTGCTTCGTCGTCGGCGAGGTCAACCAGCAGGCGCTGTTCGGCCGGGTGGCCGCCGTCGTGCACCACGGCGGCGCGGGCACCACGACGACGGCCACCCGGGCCGGCACGCCTCAGGTGGTGGTGCCCCAGGCGGCGGACCAGCCGTACTGGGCCGGCCGGGTGGCGGACCTCGGCATCGGCGCGGCACACGACGGTCCGACTCCGACCTTCGAGTCCCTGTCGGCCGCGCTCGGGACGGCGCTCGCCTCCGGCGCCCGCGCACGAGCGACCGCCGTGGCCGACATGATCCGCACCGACGGAGCGGCGGTGGCCGCGAGGCTGCTGCTCGACGCGATCAGCTGAGAGGTCCGCCGGTACCCGCGTGGGCCACGCGGGATCGCCGAGCCGGGACCCCGGAACACGACAACCCGCCGGCCCGACGTCACGCCGGGCCGGACACCTTGCCGCACGCAACGGTCGCAAGCGACCCCAGATCGGAACCGAAGACCATGAACCCCCTCACCACCAGCGCTTTCGACCTTCCCGACCGTCTCTCCTCCAAAGCCGACCCGACGCTGATCGCCGACGACGAGCAACACTTCGCGGCCATCGCGGAGTGCCTCGAGCAGTCGATCGCCGAGGTGTCAGACCGCCTCGCCGCCGAACGCAGGGCGCCCGGCGGCATGGGCCGGCAGGCGTTGGACCGGGACCTGGAGATCCACCGGCTGACCGCTCGCCTGCGCACACTGCGCCGCTTCGGCCTGGACCTGTGCCTCGGCCGCATGGTCGGCGCGGACCACTCCGAGCCCGTGTACGTCGGCCGGCTCGGCCTCACCGACAGCACGGGTCGCCGGCTGCTGCTCGACTGGCGCTCCCCCGCGGCTGAGCCGTTCTTCGGAGCCACCCACGCCAACCCGATGGGTCTGACGAGCCGCCGCAGGTACCGCTGGACCGGCGGCCGGATCAGCGACTACTGGGACGAGGTGTTCACCGCGGACGACTTCGCCGGGCACGCCGCGCTCGACGACCAGTCCGCGTTCATCGCCAGCCTGGGCAGCAGCCGTTCGCCTCGGATGCGCGACGTGCTCGGCACCATCCAGGCCGACCAGGACGCCATCATCCGCGCGGGATCCCGCGGCGCCCTCGTCGTCGACGGCGGTCCGGGCACGGGGAAGACCGTCGTCGCCCTGCACCGCGCCGCCTACCTCCTCCACTCCGACCCCCGCCTCGGTCACCGCCGCGGCGGCCTGCTGTTCGTCGGCCCGCACCAGCCCTACCTCGGCTACGTCGCCGACGTCCTCCCCAGCCTCGGCGAGGAGGGCGTGCGGACCTGCACCCTGCGCGACCTCGTCGCCGAAGGGGCCGCGGCGGCGGTCGAGTCCGATCCGGACGTGGCCCGTCTGAAGTCGTCCGCGGATCTGGTGAAGGCGATCGAGCCGGCTGTCAGGTTCTACGAGGAGCCGCCCGCCAAGGGGATGACGGTCTCCACCCACTGGTCCGACATCCGGCTGACCGCCGACGACTGGGCCGCCGCGTTCGAAGCGGCGGACCCCGGTACCCCGCACAACGAGGCACGTGACCAGGTCTGGGAGGAACTGCTCGCGATCCTGGTGGACAAGCACGACGGCGACGCCCCGGACGACCTGCTGCGCAGATCACTGCGGCAGAACAGGGAACTGCGAACGGCCTTCAGCCGCGCCTGGCCGCTGCTCGAAGCGGCCGACCTCGTCGGAGACCTGTGGTCGGTGCCCGCCTATCTGCGGATGTGCGCTCCCTGGCTCGGCCCCGGCGACGTCGAGAAGCTCCAGCGCCCGGACGCCCAGGCCTGGACGGTGTCCGACCTGCCGCTGCTGGACGCGGCGCGGCAGCGCCTCGGTGACCCGGAGACGTCACGGCGCAAGGCCCGTCACGAGGCCGTCATCGCCGCGCAGCGCGAGCGCATGGCGCAGGTCGTGGACAACCTGATCGCCGCCGCGGCCGACTCCGGGGCCGACGGGGACGACGGCGAGGGCCTGGTGACGATGCTGCGCGGTGAGGACGCCGAGGTCAGCCTGGTGGACGAGTCCGAACTGTCCACCGCCGACCCGGACCAGCTCGCCGGCCCGTTCGCGCACATCGTCGTCGACGAGGCTCAGGAACTGACCGACGCGGAGTGGCAGATGCTGCTGCTGCGCTGTCCGTCCCGGAGCTTCACCGTCGTCGGGGACCGGGCCCAGGCCAGGCGCGGGTTCACGGAGTCGTGGCGGGAGCGGCTCGAACGGATCGGGCTCGACCGGATCGACCTGGCGTCCCTGAGCATCAACTACCGCACGCCGGAAGAGATCATGGCGGAGGCCGAGCCGGTCATCCGGGCCGTGCTCCCGGACGCCAACGTGCCGACCTCCGTCCGCGGCAGCGGCGTGCCCGTCGTGCACGGCTCCACCGCGGACCTGCATTCGATCCTCGACACCTGGGTCGCCGCTCATGCCGACGGGATCGCCTGCGTCATCGGCGATCCGGCTTTCCCGAGCACGGCGCGCGTCCGGTCGCTCACCCCGGAACTGTCCAAGGGACTCGAATTCGACCTGGTCGTCCTCGTCGACCCGGAGACGTTCGGCGAGGGCGTCGAAGGAGCGATCGACCGCTATGTCGCCATGACCAGGGCGACCCAGCAGCTCGTCATCCTCACGAGCCCGTGACACCGGGGACGCCGGCCGGGCGAGGCGGCCGGCGACCACCCACCTCGGCACCGGCGCGGAAAAAACTGGTGTCGCCGGCCGCCGTGTCCTCCCTACCGTTCGGGATCATGGATGACATCACCGCCCCGCCACGGCTGACCCGGCTCACCTTCCACGGGCCGCTCTCCGAGGACCGGGCCGCCAGGATGATCCGGCGGCTCGCCTCTCCGGCCGGTCCGACAACCCCGGCCACCGTGCTCGACATCGGCTGCGGCTGGGGCGAGTTCATGCTCCGCCTCCTCGCGGCGATGCCCGGCGCGACCGGAGTCGGTGTCGACCTGAACGAGGAGGACCTCGCGCGGGGGCGCGCCAACGCCGAGAGCCGCGGGCTGGCCGAGCGCGCCCGCTTCGTCGAGGAGTCCGCCGTCGACACCTCCCGAGGCCCCGCGGACCTCGTGCTCTGCCTCAGCGCCAGTCACGCCCTCAGCGAGGCCCGACCCCCCGAGCACACCACGGCCGCCCTGCACGCCCTCCGGCGTCTGGTCACCCCGGGCGGCCGTGTCCTGCTCGGTGAGGGGTTCTGGCAACGCCCGCCTGCTCCGAGCGAGTTGGCGGCCATGTGGCCTGACGCGTCCGCCTTCGAGTTCCACCACGTCGCCGACCTCGTCGACCTCTCCGTCGCCGCGGGGTTCCGTCCGGCGTGGATCGAGACCGCGAACGACGACGAATGGGAGGAGTTCGAGTCCGCCTACCAGGCCGACGTCGAGGAATGGCTCGCCGCCCACCCCGGGCATCCCCTGGCGGAGGAGACCCGCGACCGCGTCGACCGCCACCGCGGCATGTGGCTGCGGGGCTATCGCGGCGTTCTGGGCATGGCCTACCTGACCCTCGTTCCCGTGGACTGAAGACCGGACGGTGTCAATGGGGACGCCCGACAGCCTCGCGCTGCCGGGCACCGCTCCCCACTGGCTCCACCGCGTCTCAGCGCCCTTCCTTCCGCCTGCTGCGCACGAGCCAGGTGGCTCCTCCGACGGCCAGGGCGACCGGCCACTCAAGGGCCCCCGCGACAGCGAGGGCTCCCAGGCCTCCGTAGAAGACCAGGTCCCGGGTGGGCACGTTCTCCAGGCTGAGGTACGGGATCGGAACCGGGGCGCGGAACATACGAGTGCGCAGGTGGACACCCCCGTCAGGGTGAGCCTCACCGGTCCCGTTCCGGGCTTGCGTACGCCCGGTGAACGTGCTGTGGCTCCCGTACTGCCCCTTCTGGGCCCGCACGCGTGCCGCGGGCTCGAGCGTGGTCAGTCCAGCGTCCGACATCTTCTTCTGGGCCCGGACACGCTCGGTGGGCTCGAGCACGGTCTCGGCTGCCGTAACCATCCCCGCTCCTCCTCTCCTGTGAGCCGGTATGGATGTGTCTGGATGTGTCTCTTCATCCATCGTCCCTTCCATCCTCGCGCGCCGTCCGCCATAGCGGCTGCCTCGCGGGGAACCAGGACGACTCGGCCGGGCTCCGGCGGCACTCGCGCGGGGACCCCGGTCGGCCCTGCAAGGCCGACCGGGGTCCCCGGACCCGCTCACTTCACGGTCACGAACCGAGCGGGGTCGGCCGGTACCGCGTCAGGCCCCGGCCGTCCCTCACCCCCGTTACCAGGCCGTCACGGCGCGCAATAGGCGATCGGAGTGACGGAGTAGTTCTGGGTGGCGGAGGTGTTGTGGAAGTTCACGGTCCAGCTGTCATCGGGGTTCGTGCTCGTGCTCCGGTAGCTGTTCACGGGGATGACCTCGTCGCCCCCGACCCAGCCCCCGCTGACCGCATGCTGACCGGCCGGGCACACAGCGACCAGGGCGAGCGTCTGCCCCGGTGTCAACGTCACGCTGTCTCCGACGGCCGGAGTGATGTCGGCGACGCCCGAGGCACCCTGCGGCCCGGTGGCACCCGTGTCACCCTGAGGCCCGGTGGCGCCTGTATCGCCCTGCGGACCGGTGGCACCCTGAGCACCGGTAGCACCAATATCACCCTGAGGCCCAGTCGCACCTGTATCGCCCTGAAGGCCAGCGGCGCCCGTAACACCCTGGGGGCCCGTGGCACCCGTGTCCCCCTGAGGGCCGGTGGCGCCTGTGTCGCCCTGCGGACCGTTAGCACCCTGCGGCCCAATGGCACCCGTGTCGCCCTGAGGGCCAGTAGCGCCTGTATCGCCCTGCGGACCGGTGGCACCCTGAGCACCGATAGCACCCGTGTCCCCCTGAGGCCCGGTCGCACCTGTGTCGCCCTGAGGGCCCGTGGCGCCCGAAACACCCTGGGGGCCCGTAGCACCCGTGTCCCCCTGCGGGCCAGTGGCGCCCGTGTCACCCTGCGGACCATTAGCACCCTGCGGCCCAATGGCACCCGTGTCGCCCTGAGGGCCAGTAGCGCCTGTGTCACCCTGCGGACCGGTGGCACCCTGAGCACCGATAGCACCCGTGTCCCCCTGAGGCCCGGTCGCACCTGTGTCGCCCTGAGGGCCCGTGGCGCCCGAAACACCCTGGGGGCCCGTAGCACCCGTGTCACCCTGCGGGCCAGTGGCGCCCGTGTCACCCTGCGGACCATTAGCACCCTGCGGCCCAATGGCACCCGTGTCGCCCTGAGGGCCAGTAGCGCCGGTGTCACCCTGCGGACCGGTGGCACCCTGAGCGCCGGTAGCACCAGTGTCGCCCTGCGGGCCAGTGGCACCGGTGTCACCCTGCGGGCCAGTAGCGCCCATGTCACCCTGAGGCCCGGTGGCCCCCATGTCACCCTGCGGCCCGGTCGCACCCATAGCACCCTGCGAACCCGTCGCACCTGTGTCGCCCTGCGCACCAGGGGCACCGGTGTCGCCCTGAGGGCCGGTGGCACCTGTGTCACCCTGCGGCCCGTTAGCACCCTGCGGCCCGGTGGCACCCGTGTCACCCTGCGGCCCGGTGGCACCCGTGTCGCCCTGAGGCCCGGTGGCACCCGTGTCGCCCTGAGGCCCGGTGGCACCGGTCGTGCCTTGCGGCCCGGCCGCACCCGTCGTGCCCTGCGGGCCGGCAGGCCCGGTGGCACCCGTGTCACCCTGCGGCCCGTTAGCGCCCGTGTCGCCCTGAGGCCCGGTCGCGCCGTTCGTGCCCTGCGGACCCGTCGCACCCGTCGCACCCTGCGGCCCCGTCGCCCCCGTCGCGCCCTGCGGGCCTTGAGGCCCGGGCTGCCCGCACGACGGGACGGTGCTCGAGACGCTGACGTAGCGGGCGGCCACCCAGCCCGAGCGGTTCGCGAGCCGGTACCACTCCGGGTCTCCGTCGACGCTCTCGCCCAGCGCCTGGCACCAGACGCTGATCCGCGCGCCGTTGTGATAACTCCCCAGTTCGGCGGACCTGGACGTCGGTCGGGCGCGGATGCTCAAGCTCGTCCTGGCCGTGACGGTCCCGGAAATCGCCGCCCCGAACACGTTCCGTTCCACGTGTGTCGCAGCGACATCCGAACGCATTGTGTCCGTCAGCCCCGGAGCAGCCACCGCCACGGACCCTTGCAGCTCACATGCCAGGCCGAGGCTCACCGCCCCCAGGGCCAGAGACAGAAAGGTAAGCCCTCGCATCAAGAAACACCACGCCTTTCGCTTCTCGCCTGTGATGAAGAGAGACGTGAAGAGAAAAGCGCATAATCAGCTCATAACACTGCTATGACACGAACAAAATCCCATCGGACAGTAAGCTGCTTTCAACCTCACTGGTTTCCCAGCGAGTTGGCGTAAGGGTGGCCGGCGCGTAGTCGGGCCGGCCTCACAAGTCAGATCGCGGGGCCCGTGATCCGGGTGTAGGTGAGCCCGTTGCTGACGCCGCCGGGAGTGGTCACCGTGATGGTGACCGCTCCGGCGGCACCCGCGGGCGCGACAGCCGTGACACTGGTCGGGGAGAGCACGGTGAACGCCGCGAGGACGCCGCCGAACTCCACTCCGGTCGTGTTGGTGAGGTTCGTGCCGGTCAGCGTGACGACCGCGCCCGCGTACGTCGGCCCCTGGCCGGGGGTCACGGAGGTCAGGGTGGGGGCGTCGAGGTAGACGTAGCTGAGAGGACTGCCGGTGCCGCCGGGGGTGGTCACCGTGACCGCCACCGCACCGGCCGCGTGAGCAGGCGTCACCACGGTGATCTGAGTGGCGGAGACGACGGTGAACAACGCCGCCACCATGTCGAAGCGCACCGCCGTCGCGTTGAGAAGTCCGGTGCCGGTCAAGGTCGCCGCGGCGCCGCCGGCCGAGGATCCGGCGGGGGGCTCGATGTCGGTCGGCGAAGGCACGGGGGCGTAGTAGAAATACGCGCTGTCGCCGGGGTTGCTGGTGCCGCCCGGAGTGGTCACCGTGACCGCCGCCGCACCCGCCGCGTGAGCGGGCGTCACCGCGATGATCCTCGTGGCGGAGAGGACGGTGAACGACGTCGCCGCGATTCCGTCGAAGAACACCGCCGTCGCCCCCGACAGGTTGGTGCCCGTCAGCGTCACCGTAGTGCCACCGGAGACAGGTCCCTGACTGGGCGTCACACCCGATACGGCGGGGGCGGCGACGTAGGTGTACGTGACCGTCTGGGTGCTGGTGCCCTGGCTGGTGGTGACGGTGACGTTGACCGCACCGGTGCCGGAAGGGGGCACCGCCGTGAGCTGTGTGCTGCTGAGGACGGTGAACGAGGTGGCGGCTCCGCCGCCGAACTGGACGGCTGTCGCACTGCTGAAGCCGGTGCCGGTCACGGTGACGATGTTCCCGCCTGAGGACGGCCCCTGGTTGGGGCTGATCGAGGAGACGGTGGGGGCAGCCATGGCTGTACTCCTTCAGGCAACACTGCGGCGGATCTGCGGCGGACCGGTTCGGGCTACGACGGCCGGAGCGGGGTGACACCCGTCCGAGCGCAGGAGGGGACCGCGTTCGGACGGGTGCCGTGTGCATCCCCGGTACGGGGCTGCTGGATCAGATGCCGGGGCCGGTGACGTAGGTGAATCCGCCGGCGGCGGTGGCGGATCCGGCGGGGTTCGTGACCACGACGTCGACCGCACCGGCCGTGCCGGGCGGCGTGACCGCCGACAAGGTGGTGGCGCTGATGACCGAGAACGGCGCGGCGGTGCCGTCGAAGGTGACCGAGCTGGCGGTGTCGAGGTTGGTGCCCGTGATGGTCACCGCCGTGCCGCCGGAGGTCGGACCCGAGGTCGGGTTGACGGTCACGATCGTGGGGTCGTCGATGTAGGTGTAGGACAGGCCGTTGTTGCTGCCGCCCGCGGTCGTCACGGTCACCGACACCGGCCCGGCCGCCGTGCCCGCCGGCACGACGACGCTGATGGAGCTGTCGGAGTTCACCGTGGGGGTGGCGGTGTTGCCGCCGAAGGACACGCTGGTCGCGGTCGACAGGCCGGTGCCGTTGACGGTGATGGTGTTGCCGCCGGCCAGCGGCCCCGAGCTGGTGCTCAGGGAGGACTTGAACGGGGCGCCGACGTAGAAGAACGACACCGGGTTGCTCGTCCCGCCCGGGGTGGTCAGGGTGACCCCGACCGAGCCCGCCCCCGAGGGGGAGACCGCGGTGACCTGGGTCGGTGAGACGTTGGTGACGCTCGTGGCGGGCTTGGTGCCGAACAGCACCGCGCTGGTGTTGGAGAGGTTGGTACCGGTGATGGTCACCAGCGTGCCTCCGCCGGTGGAACCCTGATTCGGAGAAATGGGCATGGGGACACTCCTTCGTCTCTGGTGGGGACATGCGAGGAACCAGCGGAGTGGCCAGTCACCGTCCGCGCCGCCGCCGAGAAGCGGGACCGCCGCCGGCGCAGAGCGCCGTCAGCCCTTTCGGGCTGATTCAGGCGTGGAAGAACACGGCTCAGGAGTGCTTCTGGGCCCGGAGGGAACGAACGGACTCTCGCGCCGGCACGCACGGCCGGGCGCACAGCAACCTGCGCCGTCTCCCTGGGCATGGAGAAAACCGGCCAACAGCTGCCTGTCTCAACGTCCTTCTGGCACGGGGATGGGCAGCCCGCCGGTGTCGCACTTTCAGTGACCCACGCGTCCGATCGAGTGACAAGAGGCCATTCATCGTAATCACCCGTATGGAGTAATCCTCTGCCTGACCCGCCAGGGGCCGCACCCTCCTACGGGGGCGGGTCGGCACCGCCCGGCCGGGCGGTGCCGCCGCCGCGTCGCACGGCCGCGATCAACTCGCGCGTCTCACAAAGCAAGACACCGTTGAGGGGTGCGACCTAGGGAATCCCAGTGGGCGGTACGCCGAGAATGATTGAAACCGTCGCGGTCCCCTGTTGGAGTGACGCCTCCAGAAACCCCTTGCCGGTGCCCTGACCCGGAGGATTGGATGTGAATATCCAACCGGTGGGCCGCCCATCCTCTCCGGGGGATGTGGCAGTCGATCCGCGTGCGGCTTCTCCGGAGGAAGTGCGTGGGTGCCGGTTTGCCACGATGGGCACCCCCGCAGAGGGCTTTGGATCGGGTCAGCCGGTGCCGTCCAGGTACCGGCTGACCCGGTGGTACTCCTGCATCAGAACACAGCGGGATTCAGGGGCTCTTGCAGGTGATGTTTGCGGGTGCCGGGCTGGAGTTGCCGGTGGCGGTGAAGCCGAAGGTGGCGGTGCCGCTGGCCGCGAGGGTGCCGTTGTACGAGCTGTTGCGCACCGTGACGGATCCGCTGGTCCCGGTGTTCACCCCGTCCCAGAGGCTGCTGATGGACTGGCCGGAGGCCAGACTCATGCCGACGGTCCAGCCGTTGAGCGTGCTGGTGCCGTTGTTGCGGATCGTGACCTCACCCTGGAAGCCACCGGGCCAGCTGTTGACGTTGCGGTAGCCGGCGGTGCAGGTGCCGTTGGTGCCACCGCCACCCGGGCCACCCCCCGGGTCGCCTCCCGTGCCGCCGCCCGGGTCACCGCCGTTGCCGCCTCCGCCGTCGGTCAGGGTCGGTGTCTGCCAGTCCCGCCATGTGGACAGGTTGCCGGACTTGCTGGTGGCGATCCTGAACACGCCGGAGCTGCTTCCCGTGCCCAGCAGGAACTTCTGGATGTTCTGCTGCAACGGCGTCTTCCACTCGGACCTGACGGCGCAGTGGGTCCCGTCCTGGACGTCGGACCAGTAGCTGATGTTGCTCCCCGCGCCGAGCGCCTTGTAGACCTCGGCCGCGCCCAGCGCGGCCACGCTGCCCGACCTGGCGGCCAGCCAGTCGACGTACGGGTTCTCCATGACGAACAGCCCGCGCGGCGCGACCATGCCCAGGATCTCGTGGGTGTCCACCGGCAGGGAGTTCGGGTTGCCCGTGTAGGAGCTGAACGCGTCGCCCAGCCAGGGTTGTTCGGAGTAGGCGCTGCTCAGCGGCTGGGCGCCGTTCTCCCCCGGAATGCCGCGGAGGATGGGAACGCCGCCGCTCCCGGACTCGATCGGCATGGTCAGCGCGACACGCTGGTCGAACGCCCCGGCCACGATGGCACCCTTGCCGAACCGCGAGCATCCCGTGACGCCGGTCGCGCTCGCCTTGAGGATGTTGCCGCCCGACTGCTCGATGACGTCGATGATGCGGCTCACGCCCCAGGACCAGGCCATCAGCAGGCCCGTGCTGCTGGACGAGCCGTACACGCTGTAGAAGGCGCCCTGCTTGTTGTTCCGCGCGGTGCCCTCCTTCCCCACCGAGTAGGGGTCGTAGTTGATGACGGCGACACCGGAGGCCTTGATGGTGGCGGTGTCCGCGCCGAGCCCGCCCAGCACGACGACGGCGGGGAAGGGTCCCGAACCGCTCGGCAGGCTCACGCTCGCCGAGAAGCTCGCGCTCCTGCCCTGGTCCGACACGTTCACCGTGATGCTGCTCGCCGACACCGTGCCCTTGACACTGGCGGGTCTCACGGGCTTCTGGCCGTAGACGGATCTCTGCGCCAGATCTCTGATCTCCGCCCGGCGGCACCGCCAGTCGGATGTGGCCGAGATGCG
This sequence comes from Streptomyces sp. NPDC001204, assembly GCF_053598035.1. NCBI lineage: Bacteria > Bacillati > Actinomycetota > Actinomycetes > Kitasatosporales > Streptomycetaceae > Streptomyces > Streptomyces sp. NPDC001204. Next base: position 91,758 of record NZ_JBSFJL010000024.1, read on the forward strand.
CGTGCCGTTCAGCCTCTTGAAGGGATCGGGAAGCATGGAACTTGACGTCGGAGAGCCCGGGTTGGGCACCGCGCAGTCCGCGCCGTCGTCCTCGCCGCCGGCTTGCACCTGCGCGGCGACGACCTGTCCGTCGGCGGCGCCCGCCTGCGCGGTGAGCGAGGGCGTGATCAGGCTCGCGGCGGCCACCAGGGCCGCGGCCGCCCACACCCGGGGCCGATATCGATACCGATGGAAGCGCATTGGGGACCTCCAGAGGAAGGTGCGCGATCGACGGGGGGAGGGACCCTGCCCGGCCGGCATGACGGGGTGCCGCCGCAGGGACGGCGACCGGCAGAAACTTGGGGTTCCCGCTTCGAATGTTGCGTGGACGCGGGCGCCACGGCCAGGGCTTGGGAGCGCTCCCAAGCGTAGGAACGAGGTCGGAGCATGACAACACCCGGGAAGCGGACCGCCTCAGTTTGGCCATTCCGGCACAGCCGCTGGCACTCAACAGGACCAGCAAAGGGGGCGCATGAGGGGAAACCGGCGGAACCAGTCGGCGCCTGCGGCGCCACACAACGGGAAGTTCCAGCCGTTTCGTAGGGTGTGGCGAAAGTTTCGACGCTTCCACCGTACGTCTACGGCGAACCGCTCACGAGCCTTCACCGCACCGGACGGCGCAGCACCCTCGGCGAAGGGTGACAGAGTATGACAACAGGCGCACAGGGAAGGAACGTGATGAAGCGGAAACCCTCACCGTCGACGGAACCGAAGGCGGGATCCACGCCAGAGGTCGCTGCGGCTCGTCTGCGTCTGCTCGCCGAGGCGAGCCGGGCACTGGCATCGGGCCTGGACGCGGAGGAGTCGCTGCGCCGACTGGCCAGGGTGGTGGTCCCGCATCTGGCCGACGCCTGCGTCGTGGACATGGTCGAGGGAAACGGGCTGCGCCGTCTCACCGTCGCGGACCGGGACGCGGAGAGGGTGCTGCGGGTACTTCCCGGCGGTTTCCTGCCCGGGCCGGACGACTCGGCCGCCGCTCTGGCGAAGGTGCTGCGCGGGGCGGGCCCCATGGTGGTCACCGAATTCGACATGCCCGATCCGGGCGACTCCCTGCGCGCAGCCCAGTGGACCCTCTACCGCATGCTGGGCGCCGAGACCGCGTTGATCGTGCCCATGGGCGTACGGCGGCAGGCCCTCGGGGCGCTCACCTTCGTCCGCCGTGCCCCGGCCGTTCCCTTCGACGAGCAGGAGCAGGCGCTCGCCGCCGACCTGGGACACCGCGCCGGCCTCGCGCTGGACAACGCGCGCCTGTACGCGCTGCAACAGCACACCGCGGAGCAGCTCCAGCTCTCCCTCCTGCCCGATCTGACCGGGCTCGGGCACCTCCAGCTCGCCACCCGCTACGTGGCGGCCCGCGAGCGGGCCGAGGTCGGCGGCGACTGGTATGACGCCTTCCCGCTCCCCGACGGCTCGGTGATCCTCGCGATCGGGGACGTGGTCGGCCACGACCTGGCGGCCGCGGTCCGCATGGGCCAGTTGCGCAACATGCTGCGCGCGCTGGCCTACGACAGCGGGGACGACCCGGCCGGAGTGATGAACCGCCTGGACCGGGTCATGCAGGGCCTGACCAGCATCGAACTCGTCACGGCCGTCATCGCCCGCATCGAGACGCCTCCCGACGGACCGTGGCGGCTGCTCATGAGCAACGCCGGCCACCTTCCGCCGCTGCTCGCCCAGCCCGACGGCCGCACTCTCCTGCTGGAGGAAGGGCACGCCCCCGTGCTGGGAGTCGACCCGGCGCTCAAGCGCGAGACCGCGGCGGTCACCCTGCCTCCCGGAGGCACCCTGCTGTTCTACACCGACGGCCTCATCGAACGCCCCGGCGAGGACATCGGCCGCGGCCTCACCCGGCTGCGCCAGCACGCGGCCGCGCTGGCCCGGGAACCGCTGACGGTCTTCCGCGACGAACTGCTCACCCGGTTGAGCGACGACCAGCACGACGACATCGCCATCCTGGCCCTGCGCGTCCCCTGACCCCCGGGACACATTGGCACAGAGAAGCGAAAGGTCAGTTGCAGTCGTCGAAGTGTTCGCATACGACACTCCTCGATCAATGGACGTCAGTCTTGAAGACCTCCACTCGAACTCCCGCGCTGCGCGCCTACGGTGCGATCACCGGTCGGCCCGGGCCGTCCGGACTCAGCCGACGATCAAGGGGAGGCACCGTGGCGAGTGTGGAGGTGTCGCTGAAGGAAATGATGACCGCGGTCGAGGGGGCGCTGGGCGCGGCGGTCGTCGACTACACCAGCGGAATGGCGCTGGGAACCCTGGGCGGAGGCAAGGATCTGGATCTGACCGTCGCCGCGGCGGGGAACACGGACGTCATCCGCGCCAAGGTCCGCACCATGGAGCAGTTGGGCCTGAACAGTCAGATCCAGGACGTGCTGATCACGCTCGGCGACCAGTACCACCTGATCCGCCTGGTCACCGGACGCAACGGCAACGGCCTGTTCCTCTATCTGGTCCTGGACAAGTCCCGTTCGAATCTGGCGATGGCCCGCCACCAGCTCAAGCGCGTCGAGGAACAGCTCGAGGTCTAGGTCTTCCCGTGCCCCGGGCCGACGTGCGCCCATGATGTGAAGACTTCTTCAAGTCACCACATCAGCATGATTCCAACTCGTGGTTGCACGCGGCCCGGGGCGAGAAGGATCTGCCCTGCAAGGCACATTCCGCGTGGCGCCCTCCGGGGCGCCACCGCGTCCTTGGACGATCCCCGATGCGGCAGGGAGCACGCACTCATGCAAGTCCCCCTCTACCAGGCCAAGGCGGAGTTCTTCCGCATGCTCGGGCACCCCGTGCGCATCCGGGTCCTGGAGCTGCTCCAGCACGGTCCCGTGCCCGTACGTGATCTGCTCGCCGACATCGAGATCGAGCCGTCCAGCCTCTCGCAGCAACTGGCCGTGCTGCGGCGCTCCGGCATCGTCGTGTCCATCCGGGAGGGATCCACGGTCCGTTACGCCCTCGCCGGCGGCGATGTCGCCGAACTGCTGCGCGCGGCCCGCCGCATCCTCACCGAACTCCTGGCCGGCCAGAACGAACTGCTCGCCGAACTCCGGCAGACCGACGGCGCCGCGACCGCGGGCGCCCCGGGCGGACAGCAGATGTGACCGAGTCGCTCAACGGCGCCGAGTCGGCGGCTCCGGGCCGAACGCGGCGGTCTTCAGCGAACGCCGCATGGCCAGCACCATCGGGCGCTCCACGAACCGGTGCACGAGATAGGACAGCACGACCAGCGCGGCGACCGTGACCCCGACCAGGAGCAGGGGATCGACCCGGTCGCCGAAGTGGTGCGCGACGGTCATTCCGAGCGTGTCGTGCAGCAGGTACAGCGGGAAGGTCATCGTGCCCATGACGGTCAGCCCGCGCCAGCGAAGCCGGTGGGTCCAGCCGAGCGCGATGGCGCCGACCATCAGGAAGAACACCGTGACCGCCAGGACCAGCCAGCCGCGCCACGGCGACCAGGTCTCCCAGTTGTTGCGGCCGCCGGTGGGCGCCAGCAGGAAGTGCAGCGCCAGCAGCCACGACATGGCGACGATGCCCCACAGCAGAGGTGTCGGCCGGTACCGGTACATGAGGTAGAAGGCCATGCCCGCGATGAAGTACGGGGCCGACGTCGGGTTCACCACGAGTGTGAGCAGCGGCATGTGGGCGGCGGGCGCGAGTACCGCGGCGACCGTCCACAACCCGCAGAAGATCACCACGCGCTGGTAGGTGAGGCCCTTCCACACCACGACCGCGAACGTGAGGTAGAAGCAGAGCTCCGGCCAGAGGGTCCAGTAGACCGGGTCCAGGTTGGACACGCCGAGCGGGGTCTGCAGCATGGTGAAGTTCGCCAGCAGGACGCGTGGGTGCGGGTGCCCGAAGGGCGTGTCGGCGAAGTAGATGACGCACGCCGACACCACGATCGCGATCCAGTACATCGGGTACAGGCGGGTGACGCGTGAGATGAAGAAGTCACGCGGGGTGCGCCCCCACGCGCTCATGCAGATGACGAAGCCGCTGATCAGGAAGAACAGGTCGACGCCGAGCCGCCCGAAGGCGAAGTAGCCGTGCAGTTCCGGGAAGACGCTCTGGTAGGGGTGCCCCCAGATGCCTTCCATCGCTCCCGGGGTCTGGCCGACGAAGTGGAAGAGCACCACCGACAGCGCCGCCAGGAAGCGCAGCCCGTCCAGTGCGGCGAGTCTGTCTCTTCCGGTGCCCTTCCCGGCGACGAGCACCCGTGCCGCAGGGGGCGCCTGCGGCACCAGCACTTCCTCTGCGACCGCCCCCTCGTTCCGCGGTCGCGTGGCTGCACCGGCCGATGCCCTGCGATCCGTCTGGGTCATATCTCCCGTTCCAGAGTCGTCCTTTACCGAAAGGGCCCTGGAATCCGGATCACATGCCCGACGGGCGGATGACGATTTCGTCGAGTTCGTACTCATTCCGCTGCGGGGCGAGTGCCGGCACCGCCCTGGCCCACAGAGGGGGCCTACCCGATGTCCCCGATGAGATACGGGGCCGCCGGGGTGACACGGACCGCACACAGGAGCGACCCCTCCCCCCGCCGGGGCGCCCCGGCCTTCCCGGATACCCCCGGCCGAAGACCATCGGAGCCGGCCGCGGTTTCCGCGTTCCTGCCCGCGGTGAGCGACCAATGCCGGTGAATCGGCTGGGCTGTTCCCGGTCTCGACTACTCTGCAGGGCGTGATCAACTCGTACGCGGGACTTGATGATGCCGGGGTTGCCATCGCTGCGGCACGTGCGGGCGCGGACGTGGTGCGCACCTCGTACGGCCGGCCGCTCGCCCGTATCGACAAGGGTGCCGGGGACTTCGCCACGGCCGCCGACGTGGAGGCCGAAAAGGCGATCTTCGCCGTCCTCCGGGCCGCCCGGCCGGACGACGCGGTGCTCGGTGAGGAGAGCGGACAGCAGGGTGCCTCCGACGCCGCGCGCCAGTGGTTGGTGGACCCGTTGTGCGGCACGCTGAACTACGCCGCCGGCAACATGCTGGTCGCGGTCAACGTGGCGCTGCGCGACGGGGCGGCGGCGGTGGCCGATCCGTTCAGCGGCGAGGTCTTCTTCACCAGCGGCGAGACCGCCTGGGTGCGGCGGGCCGGGGCCTCTGCGCCGCTGACGCCCACGCCCGCGACCCGGCTGGTGGACGTCAATCTGGACCCGCCGTTCCCGAGCGCGCCCGGCTTCCGGGCCGTGGACCTGCTGGCCGGCCCCGGGTTCGTCGAGCGGTTCCGGCCGCGGGTCGTCTCCACGACGCTCGCGTTGGCCTGGGTCGCTGCCGGCAAGCGCGCCGCGTACGTCACCGACGGCGGGGACCTGTCCGGAAGCGTGCATTTCGCCGCCGGCATCGCTCTGTGCCGGGCCGGCGGCTGCGTGGTCACCGGGATCGACGGCGCTCCGATCGGGGCGACGGGCCGCGGACTCGTCGCGGCCGCCGACGCCGACACCCACCGGGCGCTGATGGCGATGATCCACGGCGGTAGCCAGGGGCCGTCCGGCCTGTGGAGCCGTGCCCTCGGGGCACAGGCCGCACTCGTGCGGCCCGAGGCAGACGTTCAGGCGGGCATACGCCGGTCGGTACCAGAGCGCCCAGAAGCCTGACTTCCTGTCCGCTCACGCGTCCTCGTCCTCGTCCTGGCAGTCGTGAGCCACGAGGGTCCGCCCTGTGCTAGGCGGTGCCGTGGCCGTCCAGGAAGCGGAGCAGTACCGAGGCCTCCTCGCGGAGTCGGGTGGCTCGGTCGGCGTGGGCGGGCGTGGTCAACTGCGCCGCGGCTTCGAGTCGTTCGGCGGCCTCGGCGCGCACGATGTCCGCCACGTCGTTCTCCGTCAGCTCACGCCGCAAGGCTTCGGTGGCGCCGGCACCGACCGGTGACTGCTCCAGGGCGAGGCCACGTGTCCCGGTCTCGCCCACGGGCACCGCCTCCGCGTTGTCAAAGGCGGCGAGTGTCGAGCGCAGGGCGCTCACCGCGGCCTTGTCGCGGGCGCGCATCGCTTCCGGGAGGGCTTGACGCATACGTACTCGTAGGGACATGCCGGGACCCTACGGCGCTGTTCCTGGTCCCACAACGCAATATCCCGGGCGAGCCCGCCGACTCGGCGTGCGGTCGCCAGTACCCGCTTGATGAGGGCGTCGACGCTTCGGGCGGCCAAGGGGCGGGTCGGCGGAGGCCGCGCGCGGCCCGGCGCATGCGGCGCGCAGTTCCAGTGAGGGCCCTCGCTCGGCGAGCGGTACCACCAGCGCCTCCCAGCGGCCCAACCGTCAGCGCTTGAGGAATGCCTCCACCTCGTCGCGGTGGGGCAGCGACGGCTGGGCGCCTGGGCGGGTGGTGCTGAGTGCCGCCGCGGCACAGGCCCAGCGGACGGCCTGTTCCAGGGTGCGGCCCTCGGCCAGGGCTACGGCGAGCGCGCCGCAGAAGCAGTCACCGGCCGCTGTGGTGTCCACCGGCTGGACCGCGAAGGCCGGGATGTGCAGCCGGGCGGTGCCCTCCAGGAGCAGTACGCCGTCACCGCCGAGGGTGACGATGACCGCGCCCGGTCCGCTCAGCTTGCCCGCGGCGGCGGCGACCTCGTCGATCGTCTCCGGGACCGGGGTGCCGGTGAGGGCGGCCAGTTCGGTGCGGTTGGGGACCAGTACGTCGACGTGGCGGGGCGGGACGGCGCCCTCGACGGCGGGTGCGGGGTTGTGCACGACGATGCCCCCGGCCAGCTCGGCGGCCGCGTGGTTTGCCTCGTCGGGGACCTCCTGCTGGAGGACGGTGACCTTGGCCCGGTTCAGCACGTCGGCGGCGGCCCGGCAGTCGGCCGCGGTCAGGCGGGAGTTGGCGCCGGGGCTGACGATGATCGAGTTCTCGCCCGACGGGTTGACGGCGATCAGCGCGCGCCCGGTGGGCACTCCGGGGGTGCGGGACAGGTGCGCGGTGTCGACGCCCTCGGCGCGCACCGCGGCGGCCATCACGTCGGCCGCGTCGTCCTCGCCGACGCGGCCGATCAGGGCGACCTGTCCGCCGAGCCGGGCCGCGGCGACCGCCTGGTTGGCCCCCTTGCCGCCGGGGTGCTCGACGATGTCCCCGCCCAGCACGGTCTCCCCCGGCACCGGGTGCCGTGGAACGGGTGTGACGAGATCGAGGTTGAGGCTTCCGACGACTGCGATCACTGGTGTTCCTCTGGGGTTCTGCTGCCGGGGATGGTCGTGGGCGCGGTGGCGCGGGGAGCGCTGGAGGCGCGTACGACGAGTTCGGGTGAGAGGCGGACGGACCGGTACGCCTCGGCTCCCCCGGCGCCGAGCCGCTGGTCGAGGAGCCGGAGCGCCTCGGCCGCGACTTGGGCGGCCGGCTGGCGGACCGTGGTCAGGTTCGGTTCGGCGAGGCTCGCCATGGGGATGTCGTCGAAGCCGGTGACGGCGACCTCGCCGGGCACGTCGACGCCGAGTTGTCCGAGGCGTTGCACCGCTCCGACCGCGATGAGGTCGTTGGCGCAGATGACGGCGTCCGGGCGGGCCGGCCAGATCCGTTCGACCGCGGCACGCCCCCACTCCACGGAGAAGTCGCCGAGTTCGGTGCGGTCGGGTGCCGTCGGGTCCAGGGCGGCGACGCCCGCCGCGTAGGCCATGCGCCGTTCGACGGCGGTCGAGGCGGTCCCGGCGGCGCCGAGGAAGCAGAACCGGCGGCGCCCGGTGCGGACCAGGTGCTCCAGGACCAGGGCCATGCCGGCGGCGTTGTCGACGGCCACCGAGTCGGCGACCCCGGGACCGCAGGAGCGGTCGAGCAGGACCAACGGGACGCGGGCCGCGGCGAGTTCGACGGCCTCGCGGCTGTGAGTCTCGTCGACGGGAATGACCAGCAGCGCGTCCACCTGCCGGTCCAGCAGGGCGGTGATCCGGGCCGCCTCGGTCCGCGGGTCGTCGTCGCAGTCGGCGAGCAGCAGGCCGCGGCCCCCGGCGTGCAGGGCGTGCTCCACCTCACGTACGAGGGAGGGGAAGAAGGGGTTCGTGATCTGCGGCAGCACCAGGCCGATGGTGCCGGTGGAGCGGCTGCGCAAGGCGCGGGCGACCTGGTTGGGGCGGTAGCCGAGGCTTTCGGCCGCGGCCCGCACACGGCGTGCCGTCTCCGCTCCCACCGGGCGGGTGCCGGCCAGCACGCGGGACACCGTGGCGACGGAGCAGCCCGACGCGCGAGCCACGTCACGCAATGTCACCTCGGTCACCGTACTCCGCCCCCTTCTGTCGGGTCGGTTTCCTGGCCGTCACAGGAGCAACCAGTGTCGACCGGCACCGACCAGCACCGATGCCGGAGAACGTTATCACCCGCCTCTTCCGTCGCAGGCCGCCGCGGAGCAGGGGGAGGTGAAAGAAAGATGTAACCGCCATTGACACATCGGCGAGGAATGGGCGAATGTTCGGGAGAACGTTTTCCCTAACGTCTCCCGAGGTGCCGGACCACTCGGCGCCCTCCGGACGAGTCCGCCCCTGGGCGTCCCCGGAGATCGGTTTCACCAAAGGTAAGCGAGCAAAGGGGCTCTCCGTTGGCCAGAAAGATCATCCTCGACTGCGACCCGGGGCACGACGACGCCATCGCCATGCTTCTGGCGCACGGCAATCCCGAGATCGAGCTCGTGGCCGTCACGACCGTGGTCGGGAACCAGACGCTGGAGAAGGTGACCCGCAACGCCCTGTCCGTCGCCCGCATCGCCGGGATCACCGGGGTGCCCTTCGCCGCGGGTTGCCCCAGGCCTCTGGTGCGCGCCATCGAGACGGCGCCGGACATCCACGGCGAGTCCGGGCTCGACGGCCCCGTGCTGCCCGAGCCGACCCTGGAGCTGGACCGCCGCCACGCGGTCGACCTGATCATCGACACGGTCATGTCGCACGAGCCGGGCGAGATCACGATCGTGCCGACCGCCGGTCTGACCAACATCGCCATGGCGGTCCGCAAGGAGCCGCGCATCGCCTCGCGCGTCCGCGAGGTCGTCCTGATGGGCGGCGGCTACCACGAGGGCAACTGGAGCGCGGTCGCCGAGTTCAACATCAAGATCGACCCCGAGGCCGCGCACATCGTCTTCAACGAGAGCTGGCCGGTCACCATGGTCGGTCTCGACCTCACGCACCAGGCACTCGCGACGCCCGCCGTCACCGAGAAGATCGCCGCGGTCGGCACCGCGCCCGCCAAGTTCGTCCTGGAGCTGCTGGACTTCTTCGGCGCGATGTACGAGCAGGCCCAGGGCTTCGAGTTCCCGCCCGTGCACGACCCCTGCGCGGTCGCCTACGTCATCGACCCGGACGTCATGACGGTGCGCAAGGCCCCGGTGGACATCGAGCTCACCGGCACCCTGACCCTCGGCATGACCGTGGCCGACTTCCGGGCGCCCGCCCCGGACGACTGCCACACCCAGGTCGCGGTGAAGCTCGACCACGAGCGGTTCTGGAACCTGGTGGTGGACGCCCTCGAGCGGATCGGCGACGTCCAGGCATGACCGTTCCCAGCGTTTCCACCACCGACAGACCGCCGGGCTCGGGGCAGGGCTCCCCCGTCCGGATCGGTGTGCTGCTGACCGCGCTGCTCGCCGCTTGTGTGGCCTTCCAGCTCAACGCCAGCATGATCAGCCCGGCGCTGAAGAGCATGGAGGGCGCCCTCCACGCCACCTCCGCCGAGATCGGGCTCACCCAGACCGCGTTCTTCACCTCCGCGGCCCTGTTCTCGTTGTTCCTGCCGCGGCTGGGCGACGTCGTCGGCCGCCGCAAGGTCCTCGCCGGAATGCTGGCCCTGATGGCCGTCGGATGTGTCGTCGCCGCGTTCGCGCACAACGTCCCGGTCCTGTTCGCCGGGCGCATCATCCAGGGCGTGTGCGGCCCGGTCGTCCCGCTGTGCCTGATCATGCTGCGGGAGGAGGTGTCCGAGCCCAAGCGGTACGGCACCCTGCTCGGTGTGATCACCGCCTTCAACGGCGGAGTCGCCGGTGTCGACTCCCTCGCGGGCGGCTACCTCTCCGACCACCACGGGTTCCAGTCGGTCTTCTGGGCGATGGCCGTCGTGGCGGCGGTCGCCACGGGAATGGTCGTTCTGATGACCCGCGAGTCCAGGGCGCCGGTCGCGGCGCGCATGGACTGGCCCGGCGTCGTGCTCCTGGTGGTCTCGGTCGGCTCGCTGCTCGTCGCGCTGAACGAGGCCGGCAAGCTCGCGGCGGCCAACTGGCCGCTGATCGCCCTGCTCCTCGTCGTCGCCGCGGCCGCCTTCGCGCTGTTCTGGCGCACCGAGGACCGCAGCGGGCATCCGCTGGTCGCCACGCGCCATCTGCGGCAGCGCTCCACATGGGCGCTCCTGCTGACGACGGTGCTCACCATGACGGGTGTGTTCGCCGTCATGAACGGGCTGATCCCGGCGTTCGCCGAGGACGCGCAGGCCGGACTGGGCATGTCCGCGCAGCAGTCCGCGTGGTGGACCCTCACGCCGTACGCCCTGGCCGGACTGGCCATGGGCCCGATCGCGGGCCGGCTGGCCGCCACCTTCGGCTACGGCCGGATCCTGCGGATCGGCCTCATCGGTGCCGCGGCGACCGTCGTACTGATGATCCTCACGCTGCACGGCCATTCGCGCGCCCTGCTGCTGACGGCGTCCATCCTGGTGGGGATCACCTATGCCGGGATCGGGAACATCGTGCTCAACGGGCTCGGCATCGTGCTGTCCCCGCGTGAGAACCCCGGGTTCCTGCCCGGTCTGAACGCGGGGGCGTTCAACCTCGGCGCCGGACTGAGCTTCGCGGTGCTGTACGCGGTCAAGACCGCGGCCGCGCCCGCGGACCCGTCGTCGACCGGCGACTACACGACCGCCATGATCACGGGTGCGGTCATCATGGCCGTCGCCGTAGTGACGTCCTTCCTCATCCCCAAACCGGTGGCTGCGGAAGCGCGTTGAGCACGAGGGCCCCGCCGGGATTTCGTTCCCGGCGGGGCCCTCGTCGACATACAGCGTTCGCCGTTTGACAGCACCGCCGGACCGCCGGGTGGCGGAGCTTCAAGCCGGTCCGGAACCGTGGGCGAGCGTCAGTGCGGAGTCCGCGTGCAGTGTGACGCGCACCGCTGTGAAGGTGGTGGCGTCCACCGGAGACTCGCCGGTTCCGGGATTGCGGGCATAGCGCGGATGAGCGCCCGCGCTGATCTGCCAGCGTATGCGGTGACCGGCGGCGAAGCGGTGGGCGGTGGCGCTCATGGGCACGGTGACCCGCGCGGGCGTCTGCCCGGCCGTCCTCGTCCGGCCCAGCCCGTCGCAGACGTTGACCGAGCGGCCCTGCGGGTCCACGTCGCACAGGCGGGTGAAGACGTCGGCGTGGCCGGTGTCCGTGGAGATGCCCAGCCGGGCGGAGACCGGGCCGAGGACGTCCACGGGTTCGGTCAGCGGCGGGCCGGTGAACGTCAGGACGTCGTCCCGGGCTTCCAGGCCGCTGTTGTCGCGAGGGCCGGCACCGCGGGAGAGCAGCGGGCCGCCGAGGGACGGGGTGGGATCGGCCGGGTCGTAACGGAACGACGCCAGTGGTCCGGAGTCCGTGGGGGCCTGCCGGGTGAGATGCCCGTCCGGGGTGGGGAACCACGTGGTGGTGGCCGGGTCCGCCGGCCAGTCGTCGAGGTCGCGCCAGGCGTCCTCACCGCCGATGTGCACGCGCACCGGGGTGGGGCGCAGGCCGGAGGAGTCGCCGCACAGGTGGGCGCGCAGCCAGGCGAGGCTCTCGGCGAACATCTCGGGCCACCCCTGCTGCAGTGCGGAGGTGTGGGTCCACGGGCCGACGAGCAGGGCGGTCCGGCAGCCGGACCGGCGCAGTCGCTCGTACTGTTCGAAGGTCTGGTCGACCAGTGCGTCGTGCCATCCGGTGATCAGGCTGGTCGGCACGTTCAGCCGGTCCGCCGCCGCTGCCGGTGACGCGCCGCGCCAGTACGCGGCGTCGGCGTCCGGGTGCGTCATCACGTCGTCCAGCCAGAGCACTTCGCCCCCGAGGGCGGACGCGTACGCCCCGCGCAGCGGCTGCGCGAAGGTGACGTCACGCAGGCGGCGCTGGAGGCGCAGCGTCGCCCTCAGAAACGGTGCCATCCCCTGGTGCTGATAGGTCATGCCCGCGCCGACGGCGAGGACGTTCTCCAGGCGGAGCGCGCCGTCCGCGTGGAAGAGGGCGTGGGGATCGTGCAGGCCCACCTGCACCACCATCGCCTTCAGCTCCGGTGGCGGCTCCAGGGCGAGAGCCCACTGCACGTAGCCGAGGTAACTGGGGCCCACGGTCCCCAGCGTTCCGTTGAACCAGGGCTGCTCGCGCAGCCAGGACACCGTGGCCCGGCCGTCCTCCGCCTCGTTGCGCCACAGATGGAACGCACCGCCTGAACCGCCGGTGCCGCGGCAGCTCTGCAGGACGACGTGAAAGCCCTGTTCGGCGAAGAGCATGCCGTACATGGGGGACCAGGGCAGGCCCCTGCCGTAGGGCGAGCGCACCAGGAGGGTGGGGAAGTCGCCCTGTGCGCGCGGGAAGTAGTGGTCGGTGATCAACGGGCTGCCGTCCGCGGCCGGCACCACCAGTCCCGGCTCCCACCCGGCGTCGTGCCGTTTGCGCGGGAGCCCGCGCCAGGTCGCCCTGATCAGCCGTGAGACCAGGGGCGCCTTGCCGGAAGGCGGTGCCCAGGTGTGCGCCGGCGCAGGACCGTGTGTGCGTGCTGCCATCGATGCCCTCCTTATTTTCCGTACAGTGTACGAGAATGTTTCCGTACAGCGTACGTGAATGGAGGATGCTTGGATGACACCCGCGAGGGCGGTGTCGCGTACGAGGAGAGGAGCACGAAGTCCGTGTCCCGAGACGGAGAGACCGGCGCCACGGGCGTCGACCCCGAACAGCTGTGGCTGGGCCACCTCCAGCCGCGCAGGGGCCGCAGACCCGCCTACAGCCGTGAGGCGATCACGGCGGCAGCCGTCGAACTGGCGGACGCGGAAGGGCTCGAAGCGGTCACCATGCGCCGGGTCGCCGCACGGGTCGGAGCCGGTGTCATGTCGCTCTACAGCTACGCCCCCGACAAGGAGACGCTGCTGGAGCTGATGGTCGACCACGTCAGCGGCGAACTGCCGGCCACAGTCGCGCCCACGGGCGACTGGCGCGCCGACATCACGGCCGTCGCCCACCTCCAGCGCGCCCTGATGCTGCGGCATCCCTGGCTGCCCGCCGCCCTGTCCACCCGCCGCACCCCCGGCCCCCATACGCTGGCCTTCATGGAACGCGCGCTCGCCGCCCTGCGGCCCACCGGGCTGGACGGTGCGGCGAGGCTGGAGGTCTTCGCTCAGCTCACCGCGTTCGTGGTCGGTCACGTCACCCACGAGATCGCCCAGGCCTCGGCCTCGCAGGCGCCCGGTCGAGCCGCGGCCGAAGCCCGTTATCTCGCCGCCGTCGCCGCGGACGGCCACCACCCGGAACTCGCCGCGGCCCTCTCCGCCCCCGGCCGCCTCCTCACCCCGGAAGCGACGTTCACCCGCTTCCTCAACCGCCTGATCGATGGCCTCGGGACAACCGACTGACCCAGCCACGTGGAAAGCCCCGTGCGGCTCGGTGAGCGTCTGCTCGCCGAGCCGCACGGGGCGGCGCAGAGGCGGGGGTGGGGCCGGTCAGCAGTTCTGCCACAGGCGGGTCATCACCCGGACGCCGAACCGGAGGCCTTCGAGGGGGACTCGTTCGTCCACTCCGTGGAAGAGGCGGCCGTAGTCGAGGTCGTGGGGCAGTTTCAGGCCCTTGAAGCCGAAGCAGCGGATGCCGAGCTTCGTGAAGGCCTTGGCGTCGGTGCCGCCCGGGTTGCAGTACGGCACCGGATGCCCGTCGGGGTCCTCGGCGCGCACCGCCGCGCACATCGCGTCGACGAGGGGGCCGTCGAAGGAGGTCTCCATGGCGATGTCGTGGTTGACCCACTGCCGGGCGACCGACGGCAGGAGCAACGCGTCGATGGTGTCGACGAGTTCCTGTTCGTGGCCGGGCAGGAAGCGGCCGTCGACGCGGGCGGTGGCCCGGCCCGGGATCACGTTGGTCTGGTAACCGGCCGAGAACATGGTGGGGTTGGCGGAGTTGCGCAGTACCACCTGCATGAAGTCGGCGACCGGACCGAGCTTGGCGAGTTCCTTGTCGAGGTCCTCGGCGTCGAAGTCGATGTCGACGTCCTGGAGCCGGGCGGCCTCGGCGAGCAGCGCGCGCACCGGTTCGATCAGGCGGATCGGGAAGGTGTGGCGGCCGATGCGGGTGAGTGACTCGGCGAGGTCGGTGACCGCGTTCTCGTCGTTGGGCGAGGAGCCGTGGCCCGCGCGGCCGGTGGCCGTCAGTTCCATCCAGGCCATGCCGCGCTGGGCGTTCTCGATCGGGTACAGCCGCCGGGTGTCGTCGAGCGCGTAGCTGAACCCGCCGCCCTCGCCGATCGCCTCGGTGACTCCGGCGAACAGCTCGGGCCGGTGCTCGACCAGCCAGTGCGCCCCGTACCGGCCGCCCGCCTCCTCGTCGGCGAGGAAGGCCAGGACGATGTCGCGGGAGGGCCGGGTGCCGGTGCGGGCGAAGTGCCGGGCGGTGGCCAGCATGACCGCCACCGTGTCCTTCATGTCGATGGCGCCCCGGCCCCACAGGTAGCCGTCGCGGATCTCGCCGGAGAACGGCGGGACCTGCCACTCGTCCGGGTCGGCCGGCACGACGTCCAGGTGGCCGTGGACGAGCAGGGCCCCGCGGCCCGGATCGCCGCCGGGGATGCGGGCGACGACGTTGGCGCGGCCGGGCGCGCTCTCCACCAGCTCCGAGGTGATGCCGGCCTCGGCCAGGAGCTCGACGACGCGGTCCGCGCAGGCCCGCTCGTCGCTGGTGGGGTTGGAGGTGTCGAAGCGGATCAGCTCGGCGCACAGTTCGACGACCTCACGCTGTGCCTCCTCGGAGGCGGTGACGAGTGAGGGGGTGGTGGTCATGACGCTCCTACGGGGGCCTTGCCGGTGGCGGCCGGGGACTGCCCGGTGCCGTCGGCGGGCTCGTCGTCGAGGGTGGTGGTGCCGTACGTCCTGACCCACCCGGCGAGCCCGAGCACGCTGTAGAGGACGAAGGCGGTCAGCAGGGAGTTGAGGGCGGGGATCCCGCCGTCGTAGAACTTGCCGACGCAGAACGCCGCGGCCCAGATGACCAGGGACATCGGCACCCAGACCGGTGAGGTGGCGGGCAGGGTCTGCGTCTCGCGGGTGGCGTCGAGCGGTCCGCGCATGCGGCGCACCACCCAGTACTCGGCGACGATGATGCCGCCGACCGGCGGGATGGCCACGCCGAGCACCGTCAGGAAGTCGGTGAAGTGGGTCATGATGCCGACCGCGGACAGCAGGGTGCCGGCGAGGCCGAGGACGATGGTGACCACGCCGCGGCTCAGGCGCTTGCGGAAGACGACCTGGAAGAAGTTCACGACGCCGAGCGAGGAGCCGTACAGGTTCCAGTCGTTGATCTTCGCCGTGGACATCAGGACGACCAGCACGCCGAAGACGCCGGAGGTGGAGAGCACGATCTGGGAGACCTGGTTGCTGCCCACCATGTGGCCGAGGAGGACACCGGTCATGCCGACGATGTACTCGGACAGGATCATGGAGGAGGCGCTCTGCACGAAGACGTGCGCGCCCTTCTTGTTGTAGCGGGTCATCTCGGGCGCGACGATCGCGCCGGTCATGAAGCCGCCCGCGATGGCGGTCGCGGCGACAGACAGCGGGACCGCCGGGCCGGGGGCCGGCGAGTGGACGAGGTCCGAGATCGAGTGCTTGGTCAGGGCTTCGGTGACGGACCAGGCGACCATCGCGAAGAACAGCGGGGTGACGATCTTCGCGAAGACCGCCATGTACCGGAAGCCGAAGACGACCAGGACGGTGATGGCCAGTCCCGCGACGACGCACCACAGCCACGAGGGGCCGCCGACCAGCGCGGAGACGCTGTTGCCGAAGATCGTGTTCTGGACCCCGAACCAGCCGACGAGGCTGATGGCGATGACGAGGCTGACCAGCGCGGAGCCGTTGCGGCCGAAGCCGACCCAGCGGGTGAGCAGCGGGGTCGCGAGGCCCTCGCGCATTCCGGCCAGGCCGATCGCGAAGATCACGACTTCCAGGATCACCGCGCCGAGGGTGAAGGCGAGGAGCGCGTTGCCGAAGGACATGCCGACGCCGATCGTGGCGCCGAGCGTGAACTGCGAGATCGATCCGGACTGGGCGAGCCACTGGAGCAGCATCGTCCAGAAGCCGAGCCGCTCGTCGCGCGGGACGCGGGCGAGTGCGTAGTCGTCGCTGCCCAGCGTTCTGTGGCCCGCGGTGTCCGGGGCGGTGGCGGTGTTCTTGTGAGCGGCCATGATCACGACTCCCTGGGTGCGCGGCCGAGGGTCTGCAGGTGCGCCAGCGAGCCGTAACGGGACACGAGCTGGTCGAACTCCACGTCGTCGTGGAAGTCCAGGCGTCCGCCGCCGTAGGCCTTCGCGGTCTCGACGGCGAACCGGGCGGCGGCCGCGATGTCGGTCTCGTGGCTCGCGCCCGTCTGGCAGCCGGGCACCGCCGCGGCCGAGGTGACCGCGAGGCCGACGACCGGGGCGGCCGTCGCCGTGGCCGGCTGAAGGATCGAATTGATGTGGTGTACACCGTTACCGTACGGGGTGATGTCCTGCGTGGTCACCGGGTACGTGACCAACGGCTCACCGGTGACCACGGCCAGCAGCTCCCCCAGCTGCTCGGCGACCTTGAGCACCCAGCCCTCCTTGACGGTGGGCGACAGGGCCAGGCCCTTGTGGTTGATGATCCGGTTGCCCTTGGTGGTGTCGATGGAGAGCACCGCCTCCATCTCGTCCGTGACCTCGTGCCGGTTCATGGTGGCGATGTCGACCGGCGAGTCCATGAACGGCACCGGGTCGTGCGGTGCGGTCGGGGCGTTCGGGCAGATGTGGGTGGCCACGATCACGTCGCCGTCGAGCACGTCACCGCGGCGGCGCATGTCCAGCAGCTTGGCGGCGGTGGCGAGCGCGGCGATCGCGCCGTCCGCGTCGGAGACCAGGCCGGTGATCTGCGGACGGGCACCCACACCGCCGAGCCGTCCGACCACGCCGAGGGTGCGCGAGGTGCCACCGCGGCTGCGGCCGGTGCGGCCGGCCACGCGTACGAGGACGAAGTCCGTGGAGCCCCGCTCACCGGTGACGGTGGTGACCTGGGCGCCGGAGCCGGCGGGTCCCGCCACGGAGTCGAGGTAGGCGGCGACTCGCTTGCCGTCGGCATCGGGATCGTCCAGCAGATCCACGATGTCCAGGACGTACTTCAACATGGGCAGCTTCTCCTGATCCGCACCTGAGGCGGTGCTGACAGAAGATTCGGGATCCGTTAACCTTCTTGGCAACTGTTTCCCGTTATCTGCAATTCAGGTCTGAATGGCGAGATGGGCGGACGGGCGTCCATGCGGACGTCATGCGGAGAGGAGTTGCCGTGCCTGACATCCCCGTCGACCGGAAGACCCCGGCCGGGGCACTGCAGACCGTCGACCGCGCCCTGCTGGTGCTGCTCGCGTTCGAGCGCACCCGGCCCGACTGGGGGGTGACGGAGGTCGCCACCGAGTTCGGCTGGGACACCTCGGTCGCACAGCGACTGCTGTCCACCCTGGCCGGGCGCGGCTTCCTGGTGTCC
The DNA here is from genome assembly GCF_053598035.1 of Streptomyces sp. NPDC001204. NCBI lineage: Bacteria > Bacillati > Actinomycetota > Actinomycetes > Kitasatosporales > Streptomycetaceae > Streptomyces > Streptomyces sp. NPDC001204. Next base: position 109,454 of record NZ_JBSFJL010000024.1, read on the forward strand.
GATCCGGCGACCCGCCGCTACCGGATCGGTCCCGCCGCCCTGCGGCTGGGCCGCCTCTGGGAGCGCTCCGGCTCGCTGGAACTGCTCGCGGAACCGGTCCTTCAGGAACTGCGCGCGGCGACCGGGGACACGGTCCTGTTCTGCCTGCCCGACAGCTTCCACATGCGGTGCGTGGCGGCGGTCGAGGGCGAGGAGGGGCCGCTGCGGTACTACCCTCTCGTCGGCGAGCTGTACCCGGCGCACGCGGGGGCGACCAGTAAGTCGTACTACGCGTTCCTACCCGACGAGCAGCGCCACCGGCTCTTCCGCGGCCGCCCCATGGCCCGTTTCACCGAGCGCACCGTCACCGACCCCGACCAGCTGGAACGCGAGTTCCGCCAGGTCAGGGCGCAGGGCTACGCCTGGACGGTCGGCGAGTACGACGCCGGCATCGGCACCGTCGCCGTGCCGGTCTTCCTCGGTGCCGAGCCCTACGGCAGCCTCAGCCTCGGGGCCGCCAGCGAGCGTTTCCCGGACGGCCCCGAGGACCGGCTCGACGCGCTGCGCAAGGCGGCCCGGCTGCTGGAGCAGCGGCTGACGCACCCGCCCCAGCACCACCGCCGCCCGCGCACCCGCACGGCCTGACGCAACGAACCCATGGTGAGGAACACCCCTTGAACCTGCTTCTTCTGTCCAACTCGACCCAGCACGGCCGCGGTTACCTGGAACACGCCCTCGACACCGTGACCGCGTTCCTGCCGGCCCGGGCACGGCTCGCGTTCGTGCCGTACGCGCTCGCCGACCACGACGCCTACACGGCCAAGGTGCGCGACGCGCTCGCCGGGGCCGGCATCGACGTGCACGGGGTGCACGAGGACGGTGACCCGGTCGGCCGGCTCGCCGAGGCGGACGCCGTGTTCGTCGGCGGCGGCAACTCCTTCCGGCTGCTGACCGCCCTGTACCGGACGGGCCTGCGGGACGCGCTGATCAAGGCGGTCGGGGACGGGCTGCCCTACATGGGCGCCAGCGCGGGCACCAACATGGCCGCTCCCACGCTGCGCACCACCAACGACATGCCGATCGTCCAGCCCCCGTCCTTCGAGACGCTGGGACTGGTCCCGTTCCAGATCAACCCGCACTACCTGGACCCCGACCCGCGCTCCACGCACAAGGGTGAGACCCGCGAGGAGCGCCTGACGGAGTTCCTCGAGGAGAACGACGTACCGGTGCTCGGCCTGCGCGAGGGCTCCTGGCTGCGGGTGGCCGGAACCCGCGCCACGATCGGCGGCGAGAACGACGCGCGCCTCTTTCGCCGCGGCACGGCACCGCGCGAGCTACCGGTCGGCTCGGACGTGTCCGAACTGCTCACCGTCACACCGGAGTACGACACACCGGCACGGTAGGACCGGGCGCAGGCCCCCGGGACGACGGGGGCGTCGGGGTCCGGAGGAGCAGGGGCCCGCGCTGAGCGACGTGGCAGGGGTTCGGGCAGGCCGGACGCCTGGCCCGCGTCGGATCGCGCGTTTCGGGTGCGGGTCGGCCGGAAACGGCGGGGCCCGTACTTGACGGCGCGACGGCGGCTCGGGCCGACCGGAACGGCCAGACCCCCGGAGCAACCGGTGATCGGCACGGGCGGGGACCCGACGGCCGGGACAACCGGGCCCACGCTCGACCATGCGTTGCGGGTGCGGGCCAGCCGGAAACTGCCGGGGCCCGCACTTGGCGGTGCGACGGCTGCTCGGGCCAGCCGGAACGGCCAGACCTCCCGGATCAGCCTGTGATCGGCACGGGCGGGGCTCGAACGGCCAGGACGACCGAGAGTCCACCCTCGACCGCGCCTTACGGGTGCGAGCAGGCCGGAAACCACCAGGGCCGGAGGCCGCAGAGGCCAAAGCCCGGCGCGGCCAAGGCCCGCGCCACACGTCGCGACGGCGGCTCGACCAGCCGCGACGACCAGACCTCCCGAAACAACCGATAGCCCGCACCGGCGGCGCCCCGAACGGCCAGGACAACCGAGAACCCGCACCAGAACCGCCCGTTACGGGCTCGGGGCAACCGGAAACCACCAGGCCCAGAAGCCGCAGAGGCCAAAGCCCGGCGCGGCCAAGGCCCGCGCCACACGTCGCGACGGCGGCTCGACCAGCCGCGACGACCAGACCTCCCGAAACAACCGATAGCCCGCACCGGCGGCGCCCCGAACGGCCAGGGCAACCGAGAACCCACACCAGAACCGCCCGTTACGGGCTCGGGTCGGCCGGAAGCGGCCGGGGCCCGCGCGGCCGGGACAGCCGAGGGTTCGCGCCGGAACGGGCGTTGAGGGTTCGGGACGGCCGGAACGGCTGCGGGCCCGGCACGGGTGGATCTTACGCCGGGCGGCGTAGTGGCGGTTCGGTGCGGCCGGAAACGGCCGCCGGGGCCCGGCGCGGTCGGGGGCCCGCGCCGGGCGGTGTGGCGGTGGTTCAGGCCGGCAGTCGCGGCACGCTGTCGAGCAGGCGGCGGGTGTACGGGTGCTGGGGCCGGCCCAGGACCTGGGCAGTGTCGCCGTGTTCGACCACACGACCGCGTTCCAGGACGGCGGTGCGCTCGCACAGGGAGGCGACGACCGACAGGTCGTGGGAGACCATCACGAGCGTCAGCCCCTGCTCCTGCTTGAGTTCGGCCAGCAGGTCGACGACCTTCACCCGGGTGGTCACGTCGAGCGCGCTCACGGGTTCGTCGGCCAGCAGGACCCGCGGGTTGCAGACGGTGGCGCGGGCGATGGCGATGCGCTGACGCTGACCGCCGGAGAACTCGTGCGGATAGCGGTCCGCCGCGTCGGCCGGCAGGCCGACCCGTTCCAGGGCCGCGGCCACCTTCGGCCGGGCCGTGGCGCGGCTGTCGATGCCGAGGGACAGCAGCGGCTCGGCCACGGTGGCGCCGACGCGACGGCGCGGGTCGAGCGAGGAGTAGGGGTCCTGGAAGACGCACTGGACGCCGCGCCGGAAACGGCGCGTCTGTTCCCGGTCCCGCGGGGACAGTTCGGCGCCGTCGAAGCGGACCTGGCCGGCCGTGGGGCGGGCGAGGCCCAGCAGCAGTCGCAGCAGCGTGGTCTTGCCGGCTCCGGACTCCCCGACGAGCGCGAGACTGTGTCCGGCCTCGACCTCGAAGGAGACGTCCTCGACCACGTTGCCCGTGCTGCCCCGGTAGCGCAGCGCGACACCGGACAGTTCGAGTACGGGGGTCATCGCGCGCTCCTCAGGTCCAGGGCGGATTCCAGGCGCCGGGCGCTGGCGACGAGGGCCTTGGTGTACTCCTCGCGGGGCGCGCCGACGATGGTCTCGACCGGTCCCTCCTCCACGGCCCGCCCGTCCTTCAGCACCAGGGCGCGGTCGGTCACCTTGGCGACCACGGCGAGGTCGTGGCTGACGAACAGCACCGCCATGTCCCGTTCCCTGACCAGCGTGTCGACGAGTTCCAGCATCTCCGCCTGCACGGACACGTCCAGCGCGGTGGTCGGCTCGTCCGCGATGAGCAGTTTCGGTTCGCAGGCCAGGGCCATGGCGAGGGCCACGCGCTGGCGCTGCCCGCCGGAGATCTCGTGCGGGAACGCGCGGGCGATGCGCTCGGGGTCGGGCAGCCGGACCTGTGCGAGCGTGTCCGCCACGGCACGCTGAAGGTCCTTGCCCTTCAGGCCGGTACGCCTGCGGAGGGGTTCGGCGATCTGGCGGCCCACGCGCATCAGCGGGTCGAGCGCGGTGAGCGGCTCCTGGAAGACGACGGCCGCGTCCCTGCCGCGCAGGGAGGTGAGCCGCTTTTCAGGGGCGCCGACGACCTGGGTGCCGGCGAGTTCGACGCTGCCGGTGGCGGTCATGCCGTCGGGCAGCAGACCGAGCACGGCCAGCGTGGTCAGGGACTTGCCGGAGCCGGACTCGCCGATGAGGCCGAGGCGTTCGCCGCCGGCCACGGTGAAGGACAGGTCGTCGACCAGGGTGCGGCCGTCGCCGGTGCGGACGGTCAGCCCGCGTACGTCGAGGAGGTTCACGCGCGCCTCCGGCGGGTGGCCGGGTCGAGGGTGTCGCGCAGGCCGTCGGCGATGAGGTTGACGCCGATGACGAGCAGGACGAGCAGGATGCCCGGGGCGAGCGCGCCCGCCGGGGCGGTGGTGAAGGTGGCCTGGGCCTCCTGGAGCATCCGGCCCCACGAGGCGTTCGGCGGGGGTGCGCCGAGCCCGAGGTAGGACAGTCCGGCCTCGGCCAGTACGGCGAGACCGAACTGGAGGGCGAGGTTGACCACGAGGGTGGGCCAGATGTTGGGCAGCACATGGCCGACGACGGTCCTGGGCCAGGATGTGCCGGAGGTGCGGGCCGCGGTGATGTAGTCCTGCGCCAGCACGCGTTTGACGAGGATGCGCACCAGCCGGGCGACGACCGCGCTCTGCGCCAGGCCGATGGCGAGGACGGCCGAGCCGAGGGTCGCCGAGCGGGCGGCGACGATGAGCATCGCGAGCAGCAGCGTCGGGAAGGCGATGAGGATGTCGAGGAACGCCGAGAGCGTGTCGTCGAGCCAGCCCTGTGCGAACGCGGCGAGCACACCGAGGGTGACGCCGATCGCGGCGGCGACGAGGACCGAGCCCAGACCCGCCTCGACGGCGATCCGCGAGCCGGTCATCACCTGGGTGAACAGGTCGCGCCCGAGCTTGTCGGTGCCCAGCAGGTGTCCGTTCCCGGGGCCGGCCAGCCGCCCTCCGGAGGTGTCGTCGGCGGGGTAGGGCAGCCAGAACAGGGAGACCAGGGCGAGCAGTGCGATGAGCCCGGCCAGGACGCAGCCGACGACGAGCGTGGCGGAGCGCCGGGGCCGGCGTCGGCTCGGTGACTTCTCCTCCGGCCGGACGGTGGGCAGCGTGTCTGCCTGGGTCATCGGGCACCTCCGGAGAGCCGGCCGCGCAGGCGCGGGTCGATGATCCGCTGGACGAGGTCGGCGACGAAGCCGATGAGCAGCACGGCGAGGGTGGAGACGAACAGCACGCCCTGGATGACGGGGTAGTCGTGCTGGGCGATGGCGGTGGCGAGCATGGAGCCGAGGCCGGGGAGCGCGTACACCGATTCCACGACGACCGCGCCGAGCAGGGTCGAGGCGAGTTCGATGCCGAGGATGGAGATGACCGGTACGGAGGCGTTGCGCAGGCCGTGCCGCCACATCGCCCCGCCGAAGGACGAGCCAAGGGCGCGGGCGGTGCGCAGGTAGTCGCTGCCGAGGACGTCGAGGGTGGCGGAGCGGACGTAGCGGATCAGGGACGCGCTCATCACCAGGGCGATGGTGGCGACCGGCAGGACGAGGGAGCGGATCGCCTCGGCGGGCTCGGACCAGCCGTCCGGCGGGAAACCGCCGGACGGGAGCCAGCCGGCGTTCAGCGCGAACACGGCGATGAGGATCATGCCGAGCCAGAACACCGGGATGGCGATGCCCAGTTGGGACACGCCGCTGAGCAGCGCGCCGTACCAGGTGTGCCGCTTGTGCGCCGCGACGAACCCGGCGGGCACGGCGAGCACGACAGCGAGGGCGAACGCGGCCAGGGTCAGCGGCACGGTGACGCTCAGCCGGGCGGCGACCTCGGGTCCGACCGGCAGCGAACTGACGAAGGAGGTGCCGAGGTCGCCGCTGGCCAACTGCCCGAGCCAGTGGACGAACTGCTCGGGCAGCGGCCTGTCGGACCCGATGGAGTGCCGTGCCGCGGCGATCTGCTCCGGGCTCGCACCCACCGCGGTGAGTGCGTTGGCCGGGTCGCCGGGCAGCATCCGCAGCAGGACGAACAGCACCACGCTCGCCAGAGCCAGCGACACCAGGAGGAAGGCGAAGCGGCGCAGGAGATAGCGGGCCATCAGCCCTTCTTCTTGATGTCGTAGGCGTAGAACTGCGAGTTGAGGCCGTTGAGCGGGTAGCCGGACAGCTTGCTGCTCGCGACGACGATCTGCGGGTACAGGTACAGCCAGTCGCTGGCCGCGTCCTCGGCGGTCTTGCGGTTGACCTTCTTCAGCAGCTCGGTCTGCTGGGCCGTGGTGGAGGCCTCTTCGGCCTGGTTCACCCACTGGGTGACCTGCTTGTTGTCGTAGCCCCAGTAGAAGTCGGGGTTGCCGTACCAGACGAGGTCGCGGTCGTTGACGTGCTCCTGGAGCGTGGCCGAGAAGTCGTGGTTCTTGTAGACCTTCGTGTACCACTCGTCCGGCGTGATCGTGTTGATCTTGACGGTGACGCCGACCTTGGCGAGTTCGGACTTGATGAAGGTCGCGGCGGTGGGGTGCGGGTCGTAGTTCGGCGTGTCGAGGGTGAAGCTGAATCCCTTGGCGTACCCGGCCTCGGCGAGCAGCTTCTTGGCGCGTGCCGGGTCGTAGGCGTTGACCTTGGTGAGGTCCTCGTACCAGGGGTCGGTGGGCGGCACCATCGAGCCGATGAGCTTGCCGTAGCCGCCCCAGACCGACTCCAGCAGCTTCTTGTCGTCGATGGCGGAGGACACGGCCTGGCGCACCTTGACGTCGGTGAAGGGCTTTGCCTTGTCGTTGAAGGCGAGCAGCAGCTTGGTGGTGGAGTCGCCGTCGTTGACCTTGTAGTTCTGGTTGCTCTTGAACTGGTCGAGGGCGTCGGGCGACTGCTCGCTGGTGACCACGTCGACGGCGTTGGTCAGCAGCGCGTTGTTGAGGGCGGTCGCGTCCTTGTAGTAGTGGAAGACGGCCGTCTTGTTCGCCGCGGCCTTGCCCCAGTAGCCGGCGAACCGGTCCAGGCTCAGGGCGGAGCCGCGGGTCCACTTGCCGAGCCGGTAGGGGCCGGTGCCGTCCTCGGTCGTCTTCAGGTTCTTCGCCTGGGAGTTGATGATCCAGACGTAGGAGAGGTTGTAGACGAAGGAGATCGACTTCTTGGACAGCGTGACCTTGACGGTCTTCGCGTCCGGGGTGGCGATGTCCTTGATGACCTCAAGGTTGCTCTTGCGGGCGGACTGGGAGTCGTCCGCGATGACCTTCTCCAGGCTGTACTTGACGTCTTCGCTGGTGAGGGCCTTGCCGCTGTGGAACTTCACGCCGTCGCGCAGGGTGAAGGTGTAGGTGAGTCCGTCACCGCTCACCTTGTAGTCCGTGGCGAGCAGCTTCTCGACCTTGCCGTCGTCGGTGAGCTTGAACAGCCCTTCGTAGACGTTGCCGTTGAGGGCTTCGGTGACGCCCTGGCCGCCGCCCGCGGTGTTGTCGAGGTTCTGCGGCTCGTAGAGGGAGCCGATGTTGACGGTGGCGTCCTTGTTCCAGGCGCCGCCCGAGGCGCTGCCGCCCGAGCCGGAGCCACCGCAGGCGGTCAGGGTCAGGGCGAGGGTGGCCGCGGTGGCGGTGGCGTACAGGGACGTCTTCTTGATGTTCATGAGTGAGCGCGCTTTCGTGCTGTGGTGCGGGAGGCTACGGGGTGATCAGTGCTGTGCGGGGAAGCCGCCGCGGAAGACGGGGAGCTTCTCACCGGCCTCGACGGGCAGGTGGAAACGGTTCTGCCGCGGCGGCATCGGACAGTTGTACTGATCGGAGAATCCACAGGGCGGCACGAAGGCACGGTTGAAGTCCAGCAGGACGCGGTCGTCGTCCCCGGTGCGCTGCACGAAGAGGAAGCGGCCGGCGCCGTAGGTGGTGTCACCGTTGGTGGGGTCGCCGAAGACGAGCAGCAGGGTGCCGTCGTCGTCGAAGGCGCTGAGGGAGTAGGCGCGGCCGTCGACGGTGAGCGTGATGTCGCCGGGGACGACGAGGTCGCGGGTGCCGCCGTTGTCCCGGATGTGTTCGAAGGCCACGCGCCGGGCGCCGGGCACGGGCGTGTAGGTCGCTTCGAGCACCCAGGCCGGGTCGTAGGGGAACACGTCGACCCGGTCGAAGTGGCGGATGGCGGGCGAGTCGGCGTCCCAGAACCGCAGGCCGTGCTCGGGCTCGCCGCTGACGAGGTCGGTGCGCTGGAGCGTGGTGACGGTCACCGTGCGCGGCTGCCCCGCGCGCGCGGCCTCGGCGTCCGGGCGCTCACCGGCCGGCAGCCAGCGGGTCTCGACGAGGGCGAGGTTGCCCGTCGGCGAGGTGAGGGCGCGATGGCGCTCGGACCGCCATGCGTCCCACTCCCCCGCGGGGTCGGCTGTGGGCTGGTCGGCGATGGGGTGGGACATGTCAGGACTCATTCGCGCAGCGTTCGTGGGCATCACGCCGCAGATGTCACGCCGCGTGAATTGATGGCCAAAGCGTCACCTTTATCTTCTATAAGGCTCTCTAATGTCAAATGAGATCCACAGGCCGGACAGCGGCCCGGGCGACAGGCCGCGCCCGGCCTGTCGCCCCGCCGGCCTGCCGCCCTGAGCCCGGCGTCAGTGACGCAGCAGGAGCGTGACACCGGCCACAACGGCACCGAGCACGATCGCGGCGACGCCGTGGGCGACGCGGTGCGAGCGCAGCCCGGGCAGCAGCCGGTCCACGGCGATCCGGCCGGGGCCGGTCAGGGCGAGAGCCACCGCGGACAGGGCGATGAGGAGTTCGTACTCGACGCCCTGCGGGGCGAAGAAGCCACCACCCCACTTGACGGCGATCGCGTTGACCAGCGTGCCGGCGACGGCCGCGGCGGCCAGCGGGGTGAGCAGGCCGAGCGCGAGGCCGAGCCCGCCGAGGGTCTCGCTGAGTCCGGCCACGACGGCGAACGCCCGGGGCGAGGGGTAACCGGAGGCGGCGAAGAACTGCCCGGTGCCGCCGACACCGCCCCCGCCGAACCAGCCGAACAGCTTCTGGGCGCCGTGCGCGGCCATGGTCAGCCCGAGCGCGAGGCGCAGGACGAGCAGGCCGGCGTCATAGGCGTGGGCGGGGACCGCCGGAGCCGTCTCCGGCGCGACGGCGGGGCGGGACAGGGTGACGTCAGGAGTGGTCAAGGTGGGGGCTCCTCGGGTCGGACGGCGGGGCTCCACGACGCCGGGCGGCGCGGGATCCCGATTCAACTTGAATCTTCAAGCTAACCCAGGTGGGACCAGTACTACAACTTTCAAGCAGCCTGGGCGGCGCCGGCCGGGCTGCCGTGTCCCCGCGGGTGTGGTTATGTCGGAGGTGGCGGCCCTTCGCCGGCCAAAGGGGCATCACGATGACCGCACACGACACGGCCCGGCAGGTCCTGGCCGGCCTGGACACCAGCCTGACCGAGGACCTCGAAGCGCTCTACCAGGACCTGCACGCCCACCCCGAGCTGTCCTTCGAGGAGCACCGCACGGCCGCCGAAGTCGCCAGGCGCGCACGGGACTTGGGCTACGACGTCACCGAGGGCGTCGGGCGGACCGGTGTCGTGGCCGGACTGGTGAACGGCCAGGGCCCGACCGTCCTGCTGCGCGCCGACTTCGACGCGCTGCCCGTCACCGAGCGGACCGGACTGCCGTACGCCTCGACGCACGAGGGCGTGATGCACGCCTGCGGCCACGACGTGCACGTCACCTGCCTGTTCGGCACCATGGCGCTGCTGGCCGGCGCCCGCGACCGGTGGTCGGGCACCGTGCTGGCCGTGTTCCAGCCGGCCGAGGAGCTGGGTCAGGGCGCCCAGGCCATGGTCGACGACGGCCTGTACGCCCGGTTCGGCACCCCCGACGTCGTCCTCGGCCAGCACGTGATGGCGATCCCGGCCGGCACCATCGCCTGCCACCCCGGTCTCGCCTTCGCCGCCACCGACGCGCTCGAGGTGCGCATGTTCGGGCGCGGAGCCCACGCGTCCATGCCGGAAGCGTCGATCGACCCGGTGGTGATGGCTGCCTCCACCGTGATGCGGTTGCAGACCGTGGTCTCCCGCGAGATCGCCTCCGCGGACCGCGCCGTCGTCACCGTCGGCGCCCTGCAGGCCGGCACCAAGGACAACATCATCCCGGACGAGGCCCGGCTCCAGCTCAACATCCGCACCTACACCCCGCAGGTCCGCCGGACCGTCCTGGACGCGGTGGAGCGGATCGTCCGCGGCGAGGCGGCGGCCGCAGGGGCGCAGCGGGATCCCGAAATCAGCACCCTGCACACCTTCCCGCTGATGGTCAACGACGAGGAGGCGTGCGCCCGCACCATGGCCGCCATCGGAGACGTGGTCGGCCACGACAAGCTGACCGACCCGGGCGCCTCCTCCGGCAGTGAGGACGTCGGCGTCTTCGGCACCAGCGCGAACGTGCCGGTCTGCTACTGGCTCCTCGGCGGCGTCGATCCCGACGTCTACGCCAAGGCGGAGGCCGCGGGCACCAGGAGCCGGGACATCCCGCAGAACCACTCGCCGTTCTTCGCGCCCGTCATGCGGCCCACCCTCACCAACGGTGTCACGGCGCTGACCGCCGCGGCCCTCGCGTGGCTCGGTCCGGCTCCGCGTTCCGCGTGACCCACCCGCACGGCAGCCGGATCGAGTAGGGTTCCCGACGTGAACACCGGACCGGCGACAAGCCACTCACGGATTGGCCACCCGGTGGAGGGCTGATCCCACCGCGGGTGCGGAGAAGGCACCCCCATGGTTCGGCACGCGGACCTCCCCGTGCTCGTGCACCACGACGAGTCCGCTTCCGTGCCGAACACAGTCAGGTCAGCCGAATGACAGCCACGTTCAACCACACCATCATCGCCTCCAAGGACCGCGAGGAGTCGGCCCGCTTCTTCCGCGAGCTGCTGGAAGTGCGGGCAGCGCCGTCCTGGGGCCCGTTCACCAACATCCAGCTCGCCGACGGTGTGCTGCTCCAGTTCGCCGAGCCGCCGGTGGAGATCCAGATGCAGCACTACGCGTTCCTGGTCGACGACGACCTGTTCGACCGGGCCTACCAGCGGTTGTGCGACCACGACATCGAGCACTGGGCCGATCCGCACATGCGACTCCCCGGTGAGATCAACCACGATCACGGCGGTCGAGGGGTCTACTTCAAGGACCCCGCCGGCCACGGGATCGAGCTGATCACCCGCCCGTATCTGTGACCGGGCGCAGGACCGGTCAGGAATGGAGAAGCGCCGGACGCCCGGCCCTCGGTAGCGTGGGCCGGGCCGTCCGGCGATCACGGGGGTGAGCCGCGCGGATCCACCGGCTCCCCGGCCGGAGGGTCCGCGCGGACCGGGTGCGTGGATAATGCCTTGGTTCTCGCGCGGAGCGCGACCCGGTGAGCGCCGGCCGGACGTGCGTCGCGCCACCCCGGCCCGGCCCCGCCGCTCAGGCGGACACCCACCGTTGCCGCGAAGGCGGCGCAGCCCCACAGATGGAGACACGATGAGCAAGGCCACGAGGACGGACACGCCGCCGCACGCTGCCGACAGCCACGACCTGATCCGGGTGCACGGCGCACGCGAGAACAACCTCAAGGACGTCAGCATCGAGATCCCGAAGCGGCGTCTGACGGTGTTCACCGGAGTCTCCGGCTCGGGCAAGAGCTCATTGGTGTTCGACACGATCGCCGCCGAGTCGCAGCGGCTGATCAACGAGACCTACAGCGCCTTCGTGCAGGGCTTCATGCCGACCCTGGCCCGGCCCGAGGTCGACGTCCTCGACGGGCTGACGACCGCGATCATCGTCGACCAGCAGCGGATGGGCGGCGACCCCCGCTCCACGGTCGGCACCGCCACCGACGCCAACGCGATGCTGCGCATCCTCTTCAGCCGGCTCGGGCAGCCGCACATCGGCTCGCCCAAGGCGTTCTCCTTCAACGTGCCCTCGATCAGCGGAGCGGGCGCGGTCACCGTGGAACGCGCCGGAAAGACCGTGAAGGAGCGGCGCAGCTTCAGCATCACCGGCGGCATGTGCCCGCGCTGCGAGGGCCGGGGCACGGTCTCCGACGTCGACCTCACCCAGCTCTACGACGACTCCAAATCGCTCACCGAGGGCGCGCTGACCATCCCCGGCTACAAGCCGGGCGGCTGGAACTACCGGCTCTACAGCGAGTCCGGCTTCTTCGGCGCGGACAAGCCGATCCGCGAGTACACGGAGCAGGAACTGCACGACTTCCTGCACCGCGAGCCGACCAGGATGAAGATCGCGGGCATCAACATGACCTACGAGGGTCTGATCCCGAGGATCCAGAAGTCGATGCTCTCCAAGGACCGGGAGGCGATGCAGCCGCACATCCGGGAGTTCGTGGACCGGGCGATCACCTTCACCGACTGCCCCGAGTGCGGGGGCACCCGGCTCAGCGAGGCGGCCCGGTCGTCGCGGATCGGCGGGACCAGCATCGCCGACGCCTGCGCGATGCAGATCAGCGACCTGGCCGACTGGGTCCGCGGCCTGGGGGAGCCGTCGATGGCGCCGCTGCTCGCCACGTTGCAGCAGACCCTCGACTCGTTCGTGGAGATCGGCCTCGGCTACCTCTCGCTCGACCGCCCGTCGGGCACGCTGTCGGGCGGCGAGGCGCAGCGCGTGAAGATGATCCGCCACCTCGGTTCCTCGCTCACCGACGTGACCTACGTCTTCGACGAGCCCACCACCGGCCTCCACCCGCACGACATCCAGCGGATGAACGGCCTGCTGCTGCGGCTGCGGGACAAGGGCAACACCGTGCTCGTGGTGGAGCACAAGCCGGAGACCATCGCGATCGCCGACCACGTCGTCGACCTCGGTCCCGGCGCCGGTACGGCGGGCGGCGCCGTCTGCTTCGAGGGCACCGTCGAGGGACTGCGGTCCAGTGACACCCTCACCGGCCGCCACCTCGACGACCGGGCCTCGTTCAAGGAGACGGTGCGCAAGCCCACCGGCACGCTGGAGATCCGTGGCGCGACCACGCACAACCTGCGCGGCGTCGACGTCGACATCCCGCTCGGCACGCTCGTCGTCGTCACCGGTGTCGCCGGTTCGGGCAAGAGCTCGCTCGTGCACGGGTCGATCCCGGCCGGCGCGAATGTGGTGTCGGTCGACCAGGGCGCGATCCGCGGCTCGCGGCGCAGCAACCCGGCGACGTACACCGGACTGCTCGACCCGATCCGCAAGGCGTTCGCCAAGGCCAACGGGGTGAAGCCGGCGTTGTTCAGCGCCAACTCGGAGGGCGCCTGCCCCACGTGCAACGGCGCCGGCGTCATCTACACCGACCTGGCGATGATGGCCGGCGTCGCCACCACGTGCGAGGAGTGCGAGGGGAAGCGGTTCGACGCGTCGGTGCTGGAGTACCACCTCGGCGGCCGTGACATCAGCGAGGTGCTGGCGATGCCGGTGGCCGAGGCCGAGGAGTTCTTCGGCGCCGGGGAGGCCCACACGCCGGCCGCGCACCGCGTCCTGGGCCGGCTCGCCGACGTCGGCCTCGGCTACCTCACCCTGGGCCAGCCGCTCACCACGCTGTCCGGCGGCGAGCGGCAGCGGCTCAAGCTGGCCACCCACATGGCCGAGAAGGGCGGCGTCTACGTCCTCGACGAGCCGACCGCCGGTCTGCACCTCGCCGATGTCGAGCACCTGCTCGGCCTGCTCGACCGGCTCGTCGACTCCGGCAAGTCGGTGATCGTCGTCGAGCACCATCAGGCGGTCATGGCGCACGCCGACTGGATCATCGACCTCGGTCCCGGCGCCGGTCACGACGGCGGCCGGGTCGTCTTCGAGGGCACCCCCGCCGACCTCGTCGCCGCCCGGTCCACCCTCACCGGTCAGCACCTCGCGGCGTACGTCGGCGCCTGACCCAGGCCCCCGCGACACCGTGGGACGCGTCCGCTCCGACGCGTCCCCGGTGCGGCCCGGGTGCCGGGCGGCCTCAGCCGCGCGGACGGGAGATGTACCGCAGGGCGGGCGAGATCATCATGCTCACGGCGAAGATGGCGAGTCCGGCGACCGACAGGGCCGGCATCCGGTGTGTTCCGCCGATGTACAGCAGGGGCAGTGCCACGATCGCCGCGAGGCTCGACCAAGCTTGGACGCGTGCGGTGCTGTTCATGCGTTTCTCCGTTCCGTTGGTCTATCCGTTGGTCCGGGCGAGCAGGAAGAGCGGCAGACCGACGAGGGCGGTGGTGACGAGCGTCAACGGCAGCGTCCTGCGCAGGACCTGTCCCTCACGCCCGCCGATGCCGGCGGTGGTGGTGCCGAGCAGGATCTTGCTCGGGGAGATCATCGTGCCCAGCGCGCCCCCGGTCGTCTGGGCGCTGAGGACGTTGGCGGTGCTGAGCCCGCCGGCCTGGGCGGTGGTCTGCTGGAAGGCACCGAACAGCAGGTTGCCGGAGAGGTTGGAGCCGGTGATGAAGGTGCCGAAGACGCCGATGTACGGCGCGAGGAGCAGGTAGATACCGCTGGTCCAGGCGGCGACCTTGGTCGCGAGGACGTCGGCCTGGCCGGAGCCCTGCATCACCGAGGCCATCGCCACCAGGGTCACCACGGCGATCGTGGGGCCGATCGCCTTCTCCACCGTGCCGCTGAGAATCGGCCGCCAGGCCGCGCCGCGGAGGTGTCCCTTTCGCCGGTAGAGGACGTAGCTGATCGCGGCGGTGACGAGCAGGAGCGTCCCGGCGTGTGTCAGCAGCACCAGCTTCGACGTCGATGCCGGTGTGGTGAACCCGAGGCCCGTCGTGACCGCCGGGAAGCGCACATCGACGGTCGGTCTGCTCAGTACGTCCTTCAGCGGCCCGATCAGCAGGACGACCCCGGTCACGGCGAGCAGGGTGGAGTACGGGATGAACGCGGTGTTCAACGACATCGCGGGCGCCCGGGCACCGGGCTCGCCCGCGGACGCCATCGCCACGGTGGCCCGGCCGCGCACACCGGCGCCGGGCGAGGCACCTCCGGGTTCCGGTGTGCTCGGTGCCGCCTGCGTGGCCGGCGCGGCGACGCCGGCTGATTCGCCCTCCTCGAACACGGGGCTGTTCACCACCCGGGAGGGGCGGCGGTAGAGGGGCAGCCGGGCGAGACCGGCGACGACGACCAGACCGACGAGGCCGGCGGCGAAGCCGTTCAGCGTGTCGTCCCACTGGGACAGCGCCAGCATGACTCCGCCGTGGGCCAGCGAGATCACCGCGACCGCCGGCAGCCCCTCCCGCAGGCCTCGGAGTCGACCGTAGAGCCAGCAAATGGTCAGGCCGCCCACGAGGTTGACCATCCACAGCAGCAGGGAGGTCTGGATCGCGGTGGTGGCGCTGTCGGCCGGTGAGAGATGCGTGACCTGCCTCATGCCGATCCAGGCGGCGGACAGGGTGCCGAAGGTGTTGTTCCAGGCGTGTCCGACCAGCGCGATCACCACCGCGTGGAGCGGACGGACGCCGATGCCGACGAGCAGCGGGGCGCACACCGCGATGGGCACGCCGAAGCCGGTGATGCCCTGGAGGAAGGACGCGAAGACCCAGCCGATCGCCATGACCTGGAGAAGCGGATGGACGAACATGCGCGTCATGCCCCGCTGGAACGGGGTGAACGCGTCCGCCTGCTTGGCGACCTCGTAGATGAGGATCGCGGACAGGATGACGTAGACGATGGTGACGGCTTCGACGACTCCCTTGACCGTTTGCAGTCCGACCGCGTCCAGGCGCAGGTGAAACACCGTCAGCGCGGTCACCGAGGCCACCAGCCAGCCCAGCGCGCCGGCTTCCGCGGCGCCCCAGCCCCGCGCGATCATCAGGAAGAGCAGCAGGGCGAGCGGGGCCAGCGAGGCGGCCCAGAGCCAGATGCTCGCGTGTTCCATTCCCGGGGTCTCCTCTCGTCCGGTCGTCCGGCTGTCGCGAGGTCGGGCGTCACCAGCCGAGAGCGAGGCCGTCGCCGCGCGGGTCCGCGCCGCCCATCAGGACGTCGTCGGTGACGCGGATGGCCTGGGCGTGCCCCATCACGCCGTCCCAGCCGCCGACCTCGCGGACCGGGTGGCCCCAGGTGCGCAGTTCGTCCAGCGTCCCGGAGGCGAAGCGGTCCTCCATCCGGAGATCGCGTCGCTCGTCCCCCCAGGTGCGGCCGTACAGCCAGCGGGGCGCGTCGATGGCCGACTGGACGTCCCTGCCGAAGTCGACCACCCGTGTGACCAGGGCGTTCGACGTCTGCGGCTGGCCCTCGCCGCCCATGGTGCCGTAGACGAGGTCCAGGTTCTCGCCGCGGAAGAGCATGCCGGGCATCAGGGTGTGGAAGGTCCGCTTGCCGGGCTCGAGGCGGTTCGGGTGTGCCTCGTCCAGGGAGAAGTACGACCCGCGGTTGTGCATCAGCACCCCGGTCCGGCCCGCGATGAACCCGGAGCCGAACTCGTGGTAGAGGCTCTGGATCACCGAGACCGCGTTGCCGGCCGAGTCCACCACGACGCTGCACGTGGTGTCGCCGCCCATCCGCGCCCCCGGTCCCGCGGGGGCCGGCCGGGGCGCCACGCGCTTGCTCAGTTCGGCCGCGTAGTCCTTGGACAGCAGGTGCCGCAGGGGGATGTCGTGGAAGTTGGGGTCGGTGAGGTACCGGTCGCGGTCGGCGAACGCCAGGCGGGTCGCCTCCACCAGCAGGTGGACGTACTCGGGACTGCTGTCGGTCATGCCGCCGAGGTCGAAGTTCTCGACGATGTTCAGCGCCATCAGGTGCGCGAACCCCTGCGAGTTCGGCGGGGCCTGGTAGCAGCGGTACCCGCGGTACGTCGTGGAGACCGGTTCGGTCCACTCCGACCGGTGGGCGGCCAGGTCCTCGGTGGTGAGCAGGCCGCCGGCCTGTTGCAGGCTCGTCGCGATCTCCTCGGCCACGGGGCCCTCGTAGAAGCCGGGCCGGCCCTTCTCCGCGACGGTCTCCAGCGTTTCGGCCAGTTGCGGCAGCGCGAGGACGTCCGCCATGACCGGCGGCCGGTCCTGAGGCAGCAGCGTGCTTCGGGTGAGCGGATGGGCGCTGAGGACGTGCGCGACCTCGGCGGCGCAGGCGGCGTAGCTGTCGCAGACGGCGAAGCCCTCCCGGGCGTAGGTGATGGCCGGCTGGAGCAGGCGGGCGAGCGGGAGGCTGCCGAACCGTTCGTGCGCGGTGCACCAGCTGTCGACGGCGCCGGGCACGGTCACCACGGCGAGCGGCCCCCGGGTGGGGATCTCCTGATGGTCGCGCTGCCGGAAGTACGGACGGGTCGCGTGGGCGCCGGCCCGGCCGCTGCCGTTGAGTGCGTGGACCCGGCCCGTGGCTGCGTCGTGGATGAGCCAGAAGGCGTCCCCGCCCGGTCCGGTCATGTGCGGGTAGACCACGCCGAGCGTCGCGTTGATGGCGATCGCGGCGTCCACGGCCGTGCCGCCCTCCTGCAACACCTGGAGGCCGGCCGTGGAGGCGAGGTAGTGCGGGGTGCTGACCATCCCGTTGCGTGCCAGGGCCACCGGGCGGGTGGTGCGCGTCATACCGGCTCCTCCGAGACCTCAGATTGCATACGATATGAAGTAGGCAGTATTCTGGAAGGCTGGACGATCCCCTGTCCAGAGGCCGTACCGAGTCTTTCTCCCGGCGCGGCGCACAGACCTCGGCATGCCGGCCCACCCTTGCGTGACCTCGCTCTTCCGTCTAGCCACCGATGGCGGACATAGGACGCCGGGGCTGAAGGAAGGACGGGTCGTCCAGGCCGGAGCCCGCCTTCTTGCCCAGCGTCGCGGCCCGCCACAGGGCGGCGACCTCCTCGTCGGACGCCCCGGAGCGCAGCGCGGTGCGCAGGTCGGTCTCCTCCCTGGCGAACAGGCAGGTGCGGACCTGGCCGTCCGCGGTGAGCCGGGTTCGGTCGCAGGCCCGGCAGAAGGGCCGGGTCACCGAGGCGATCACCCCCACCGTGGCCGGTCCGCCGTCGACCAGCCACCGCTCCGCCGGCGCCGAACCGCGCTGCCCCCGCCGCTCCGGTGTGAGGGAGAAGCACGCGGCGAGCTTCCGCAGGATCTCCGCGGCGGTCACCATCTGCTCGCGCTGCCAGCCGTGTTGGGGATCCAACGGCATCTGCTCGATGAACCGCAGGTGGTAACCGTGCCTGACGGCCCAGGCCAGCAGCTCGGCCGGCTCGTCGTCGTTGATCCCGCGCATCAGCACCGAGTTGATCTTCACCGGTTCCAGCCCGGCCTCGCGTGCCGCGGCCAGCCCGGCCAGCACCTCCCGGTGCCGGTCGCGTCGGGTGAGCGCCTTGAAGCGGTCCGGGCGCAGGGTGTCCAGCGAGACGTTGACGCGGTCGAGCCCGGCCTCGCGGAGCGCGCCGGCGGTGCGGACCAGCCCGATCCCGTTGGTGGTCAGCGACAGTTCCGGCCGCGGGGTGAGCGCGGCGCAGCGGGCGACGATGCCGGCCAGGCCGGGGCGCAGCAGCGGCTCACCACCGGTGAAACGCACCTCGGTCACGCCCAGACCGGTGACCGCGACCCCCACCAGCCGGACGACCTCGTCGTCGGTGAGCAGCCGGGGCCCGGCCAGCCAGGCCGTCCCCTCCTCGGGCATGCAGTAGGTGCACCGCAGGTTGCAGCGGTCGGTCAGCGAGACCCGCAGATCGGTGGCGATCCGGCCGTGGGTGTCGAGCAGCATGGGGCCGCCTCCCTCGATGGCGACATGGAGCGGCCGGGCGCCCGCGCGCCCGGCCGCTCCCCGTCACAGGGCCTTGAGTTCCTCGGTGATCTCGGCGACGGAGGACTTCGCGTCGCCGAAGAGCATCGACGTCCTGGCGTCGAAGTACAGCTCGTTCTCGATGCCGGCGAACCCGGGGTTCATCGAGCGTTTGAGCACGATGACCGACCTGGCGTGGTCCACGTTGAGGATCGGCATCCCGTAGATCGGCGAGCTGGGATTGGAGCGGGCGGCGGGGTTGGTGACGTCGTTGGCGCCGATCACCAGGGCCACGTCGGTGCGGCCGAACTCCCCGTTGATGTCGTCCATCTCCTTGAGCTGTTCGTACGGCACGTCGGCCTCGGCGAGCAGCACGTTCATGTGGCCGGGCATGCGTCCGGCGACCGGGTGGATGGCGTGCTTGACCTCCACGCCGCGCTGTTCGAGCAGGCCGGCCATCTCGCGGACGGCGTGCTGCGCCTGCGCGACGGCCATGCCGTAGCCGGGGACGACGACCACCTGGCTCGCGTAGGCCATCTGGATGGCGGCGTCGGCCGCGCTGGTCTGCCGCACCGTCTGGTCCGCCGGGCCGCCGCCGGGTCCCGCGGTGGCGCCGGTCCCGCCGAACCCGCCCGCGACGATGGCCGGGATCGAGCGGTTCATCGCCTTGGCCATCAGATCGGTCAGGATGGTGCCGGAGGCTCCGACGATCATGCCCGCGACGATCATCGCCGTGTTGTCCAGTGCCAGGCCGGTGGCCGCGGCGGACAGGCCGGTGAAGGCGTTGAGCAGCGAGATCACCACCGGCATGTCGGCGCCGCCGATCGGCAGCACCACCATCACGCCGAGCACGGCCGCGGAGACCAGTACACCGATGATCAGCGCCTCGGAGGCGTGGCCCAGGCCGATGCCGACCGCGCAGGCCACCGAGACCAGCAGCAGCGCCAGGTTGAGGGGTTGCTGCCCCCGGCCGAGACCGATCGGCCTGCCCGGCAGGATCTCCTGGAGCTTGCCGAAGGCGATCAGCGATCCCCAGAAGGAGAGCGAGCCGACGATCGCGGCGAACAGCGACGTGACGACGACGTGGCCGGCCTCCGTCGCGTAGCCGTGGCTGTCGCGGAACTCCACCCAGGAGATCAGCGCGACGGCGCCGCCGCCCACTCCGTTGAACAACGCCACCATCTGCGGCATCGCGGTCATCTTGACCCGCCGCGCCGCCGGTACGCCGATCACCGTGCCCAGGACCAGGCCGAACGCGATCAGCAGCCAGTTGCCCGTCCCGGGGGTCAGCAGGGCGGCCACGGTGGCGATCAGCATGCCCGCCGCCGCCGTGAGGTTGCCGCGTACGGCCGTGCGCGGTCCGGTCAGGCCCATCAGCCCGTGGATGAACAGGGCGAACGCGACGATGTAGAGAATCGTGATCAGGTCATCCACGGCCGACCGCGTCCTTTCCGGCTCCGGCGCCGTCCGGCGCCTTCTTGAACATGCCGAGCATGCGGTCGGTCACCAGGAACCCGCCGACCACGTTGATCGTGCCGAACACGATCGCGACGACCAGCAGCACCCGCTCGAAGGGCCCCGAGGCGGAGCGGCCGAGCAGGACCAGGCCGCCGAGCAGGACGATGCCATGGATGGCGTTGGTCCCGGACATCAGCGGGGTGTGCAGGGTGTTGGGCACCTTGGAGATCACCGCGAAGCCGACGAATCCGGCCAGCACCAGGATCGCCAGGTCGGCCAGGAACATCATCGGGCCTCCGTGAGCTGGTCGCTGTTCTGGGTCACACAGCAGGCGGCGAGGATCTCGTCCTCGAGGTCCGGCGCGAACTCGCCGTCGGCCAGCATGAGTTCGAGCAGTGCCTGGACGTTCCGCGCGTACAGTTCGCTGGCGTGCTCGGGCAGCGTCGCCGGCAGGTTCAGCGGGGCGGCCACGGTGACGTCGTGCCACACCACGGTCTCACCCGGGGTGGTGAGTTCGCAGTTGCCGCCGGTCTCCCCGGCGAGGTCGACGACCACGCTGCCGGGCCGCATCCGCCGCACGGCCTCGGCGGTGACCAGCTTCGGCGCCGGGCGTCCCGGAACCAGCGCCGTCGTGATCACCACGTCGAAGCCGGCGATCGCCTCGCTCAACCGCCGCTGCTGCTCAGCCTGTTCCTCCTCGGTCAGGGCACGGGCGTATCCGCCCTCGCCCGATGCCTCGACACCCAGCTCCAGCCACTGCGCGCCGAGCGAGCGGACCTGCTCGGCGACCTCGGGCCGGACGTCGAATCCGGTGGTGCGGGCGCCGAGACGTTTGGCGGTGGCCAGTGCCTGGAGCCCCGCGACGCCCACGCCGAGCACCAGGGCCGTGGCCGGCTTGACCGTTCCGGCGGCCGTGGTGAGCATCGGGAAGAAACGGGTGGAGTTCCGGGCGGCGACCAGCACCGCCTGGTAGCCGGCGACATTGGCCTGCGAGGAGAGCGCGTCCATGGACTGCGCGCGGGAGATGCGCGGAACGGCCTCCATCGCGAAGCCGGCGACACCGGTCAGGCGCAGCTGCTCGGCGATCTCCGGCCTGGTCAGGGGCGCCAGGAAGCCGATCACGGCGGATCCGGGGCTCAGCAGGCCGATCTCGGAGGGCGTCGGCGGGTTCACCTTGACCACGACGTCGGCCGCCCATGGTTCTCCGATGGCGGCCCCGGACTGCTCGTACTGCTCGTCGGGAATCAGTGCCCCGGCCCCGGCCCCGGCCTCCACCACGACGGAGAGGCCCGCGGCGCGCAGCCGTTCGACGACTTTGGGCACCAGCGCGACGCGGCGTTCGCCCGTCGCGGTCTCCCGGGGGACTCCGATCAGCGTCATGTTCCTCTTCCCGGCTGTGAGGGGGCGGGGGGTTCGCCGCCGGACGGTACGGGCCAGGCCGCGGCGAGCTTGTTCACGGTCTCGGCGGCGGTGGCGGGCGCGATGCCGCGTCCCACGGCGACACCCAGCAGGCAGGTGGTGAGCGGCGCGGCCGGGCGGGCGACCTGGTGGGCGACGTTCTTCGCGACGTCCAGCACCCCGTCCCGGTCCAGCGCGTCCCGGCTCACCTCGAGTTCACCGGCCACCCGGGCGATCCATCTCTCCAGGGGGTTCACGTCTCACACCGCCTGCCGGGCCAGTGCCGCGGCCTCGGTCGGGGTCTTGCCGACCTTGACGCCCGCGGCCTCCAGGGCCTCCTTCTTCGCCTGGGCGGTACCGGAGGAACCCGAGACGATGGCGCCCG
>NZ_JBSFJL010000025.1:0-129236 GCF_053598035.1 Streptomyces sp. NPDC001204
TCCGCCGCTACATCATCTGGCGAAACAAGCACGCTGCCGACGAACGCCTCCGCAAGGTCGTCAACAGGGCGAACGTTGCCTGATGCGGCACTAGGTCCTGACCGCCCGCGACGTGTGAGGAGCCCGGCCGTGGTCAACGGTCCGGCCGGGAAGGCCAGTTCGCGGCCGCGGGCCGGGCCTGCTGACAACGACGGCCGCCGGCACAGAAGTTGATCATGCCGGCGGTCCCGTGTGCGATGCTCTCCCCATGGCTGATCGAAGCGACTGGGAAAGCACACTGCAGACGGATCGACCCCACTCTGCCCGAGTGTGGAACTACCTGCTCGGCGGCAAGGACCACTACCCGGCGGATAGCGAGACCGGCGACGTGATCCTGCGGATGTTCCCCGGGATCGCGGCGATCGCACGTCAGCAACGGAGCTTCCTGGCGCGGGCGGTGCGGTACCTGGCGGGCGAGGCCGGGATCCGCCAGTTCCTCGACATCGGCACCGGGCTGCCCACCGCGAACAACACGCACGAGGTCGCCCAGAGCATCGCACCCGACAGCAAGATCGTCTACGTCGACAACGACCCCATCGTCCTCGTCCACGCCGACGCGTTGCTGCGCGGCACGCCCGAGGGCGAGTGCGCCTACCTCGACGCCGATGTGCGCGATCCGCGGAAGATCCTCGCCCAGGCGGCCCAGACGCTGGACTTCGACCGGCCCATCGGCCTGATCCTGCTCGGCATCATCGGGCAGCTCCCGGACGAGGAGCAGCCCGAGCGGATCGTGGCCGAGCTGATCGACGCGCTGCCGCGCGGCAGTTACGTGGCCTTCAGCGACGGCACGGACACCAGCGACAGGCTCAACTCGGCCATCACGGCCTACAACGCGCAGTCCGCCAACTCGTACCACCTGCGCTCGCCGGAGCACATCGGAGGCCTGCTGCGGGGGCTGCGTCTGGTCGAGCCCGGTCTGGTCAGGTCCGCCGACTGGCGCCCGGACCCCGGTACGGCGGACATCACCCGCGATCAGGGCCACGCCGTCGCGGCGGTGGGCCTGAAGGAGTAGGAGCTCCTCTCAACCGATGACCGCCGCGCGCACGCAGAGCACGTCGGGCAGGTGCGAGGCCAGTTGCCGCCAGGTGTCGCCGTCGTCCGCCGACGCGTACACCTCCCCGTTGCGATTGCCGAAGTAGACGCCGGCCGGGTCCGCGTCGTCCGTGCACAACGCGTCCCGCAGCACCGTGCCGTAATGGTCCTCCGAGGGCAGGCCCGCCGCGAGCGGCTCCCAGCTCCGGCCCGCGTCCTCGGTGCGGAACACACGGCAGCGGTGGCCCGCGGGCACCCGGTCCGCGTCCGCGTTGATCGGGAAGACGTACGCGGTGTCGCCGCGGTGCGGATGGGCGGCCGCGGCGAAGCCGAACGTCGACGGCAGGCCCTCACCGATGTCCGTCCAGTGCGCACCCCCGTCGTCGCTGCGGTACACGCCCCAGTGGTTCTGCAGGTACAGCCGGTCGAGGTTCTCCGCGTCCTGCGCGACCTTGTGCACGCACTGGCCGAACTCCGGGTTCGGATCCGGCAGGAACACTGCGGACACCCCGCAGTTGGCCGGGGTCCAGCTCACTCCGCCGTCGGCCGTGCGGAACACCCCGGCGGTGGACACGGCGACCGTGACCGCCCGCGGATCGCGCCGGTCCGTCACCACGGTGTGCAGGCCCTCACCGCCGCCGCCCGGCACCCACTTCGACCGGGTGGGGTGCTCCCACAGCGGGCGGACCAGGTCGAAGCTCTCGCCGCGGTCCTCCGAGCGGTACAGCGCGGCCGGTTCCGTGCCCGCGTAGACCACGTCGGGCTCGGCGGCGGCCGGGTGCAGTTGCCACACCCGCTCCAGCGAGGCGCCGGTGTCCTTGGGGAACTTCACGGCGGGGCGGGCCGGCTCGGTCCAGGTGCGGCCCAGGTCGTCGGAGTGGAACACCGAGGGGCCCCAGTGCGCGCTGTCCCCGCCGGCCAGCAGCCGCGGTACGGAGCCGCGGACGTCGATGGCGACCGAGTACACGGCCTGGGCGTTGAAGTGGGGACTGTCGTCGAACTCCCAGACGCCGTCCCGCCGCCGCCCGATGAACAAGCCCTTGCGCGTGCCCACGGCGAGCAGTACCTCGGTCATGCCGATCACCTCCGCGAGGTCTTCGTCCGGACGTCTTTGTCCTGGACACCGGCCAGTGTGCACCCCACCACTGACAGTCCTCTCCGTATCGGCGTCGTCGCAGGTCACAGCGGCATGGCTGGGAGACGGCACCCGATCGCCCCCGCCGTGGGAGCCGGGGACGGCCGGGTCGCGGCACCCATGGCAGGGCCGGGGCGGGGAACCCGGCGTGAGCATCGGGGAGCCCTCCGCCGTATGGGAGGGCGGTCCGGCAGGTCCGTGCGCTCATGAGGAGGATGCCGTCGATGGCGTTCCGTGGTCCGAAGGTGTGGCTGTGGCGGTGGCGCCGCAATCCGCTCAAACGCCGCGCCGACATGGTGGAGGCCTGGGTCGTGCTCGGCGCCTGGGTGCTCGCGGTTGTCGCCGGGGTGCTCGCCGGATGGACGGCTGCCAGGGGCGCGGAGCAGGCCATGGCCCTCGAACCCCTCGCGCGGACGTCCACGGTCGCGCGGGTCACCGAGCAGGTGCCCGGTTCGTCCGCCGGGACCGGCGGGACTCCCGGCACCACCCTCCGGGTGTGGGGGAAGGTGCGCTGGACCACCCCGGACGGCACCGCGCGCACCGGCTGGGCCCGGGTGTGGCCCGGCAGCGCCGTCGGCACCGCGGTCACAGTGTGGACCGACTCCCGGGGCCGGCTGGTGACCGGACCGGCCACGCCCGCCCAGGCCCGCGCCCGGGCCTTGATGTCCGGCGGCCTGGTGGGAGTGGGCGCCGCCGCCGTCCCCCTCGTCACCGGCCGTGCCCTGCGCGCCTGCCTGGAACGCCGTCGCCTGGACCAGTGGGACACCGAGTGGGCCCGCTTCGGCCCGCTGTGGAGCCGCAAGACCTGGTGACCGGCCCCGCGGCTGGCGTGCCGGTGCCTGCAGACGCCCGGCACGGCGCCTAACCCGGAAGTGACCGTTCCAGAATGGCGTCGACGTCTGCGCTGTCCGGCAGGGTGCCGAAGGAGTGACCCCAGTCGCCGCCCAGCCGGGTCGCGCAGAAGGCGTCGGCGACGGCGGACGGGGCGTGCCGCACGAGCAGGGAGGCCTGCAAGGTCAGGGCCATGAGCTCGACCAGACGGCGGGCGCCGGCCGGAGAGGCCTCGCCCAGACCCGCCTCGAGCCGGGTCACGGCCGCGTCCAGGCGGGCGTCGGCGCCCCGGGCCAGGGCGAGTTCGGCGAACAGCGCCTCCGTCGCGCCGGGCTCCCGGCCGAGTGCCCGCAGGACGTCCAGGGCGTTGACGTTCCCCGAGCCCTCCCAGATCGACAGCAGCGGCGCCTCCCGGTAGTGCCGGGGCATGCCGGACTCCTCGACGTAGCCGTTGCCGCCCAGGCACTCCAGGGCCTCCGCCGTGAAGGCGGGCCCCCGCTTGGTGACCCAGAACTTGCCGACCGCGGTCGCGATCCTCCGGAACGCGGCCTCGTCACCCCCGCCGCCCGCGCGCACCGTCCGGTCGGCCGCACCGGCCAGCCGCAGCGTGAGCGTCGTCGCGGCCTCGGACTCCAGGGCCAGGTCGGCCAGCACGTTCCGCATCAGCGGCTGGTCGATGAGCAGCGCGCCGAAGGCGCCGCGGTGCCGCACGTGGTGGCCCGCCTCGACGAGTGTCTTGCGCATGAGCGCCGCCGACATCATCACGCAGTCCAGGCGCGTGCAGGTGACCATCTCGATGATCGTCTTGACGCCCCGGCCCTCGGGCCCGACCAGCCAGGCCACCGTCCCGTCGAACTCCGGCTCGGAGGAGGCGTTCGACCGGTTGCCCAGCTTGTCCTTGAGCCGCTGGATGCGGAAGGTGTTGCGGCTGCCGTCGGGCAGGACGCGCGGCACCAGGAAGCACGACAGCCCGCCCGGAGCCTGGGCCAGCACCAGGAAGACGTCGCACATGGGCGCCGAGGTGAACCACTTGTGCCCGCGCAGGGTGTACACCCCGGGCTCCGCGGTCGGCGTGGCCGTCGTGGTGTTCGTCCGTACGTCCGAGCCGCCCTGCTTCTCGGTCATCCCCATACCCGCCAGCAGGCCCTGCTTCTCGGCCGGCACCCGCAGCCCGGGCTCGTACACCCGGGCGGCCAGCAGCGGTTCGTAGACAGCGGCCAGTTCCGGCTGGGCGCGCAGGGCGGGTACGGCGGCGTACGTCATGGACGTCGGGCAGCCGTGTCCGGCGTCCGTGTGCCCCCACACCAGGCCGCCGGCGCTGCGGGCCACGTGCGCGCCGGGCCGCTCGTCCGCCCAGGGGGCGCCGGCCAGGCCTTCGGTGACCGCCGTCCTCATCAGGTGGTGCCAGGCGGGGTGGAAGTCGACCTCGTCGATCCGGTTGCCGTAGCGGTCGTGGGTGCGCAGTTCGGGCTCGTGCCGGTTGGCCTGGTCGGCCCACTCCTGCGCCTGAACGCTCCCGGCCAGCGCCCCGAGCCGCCGTACGTCCTCCTCGGCCCAGCCCGCGCCCTCACGGCGCAACCCCTCCAGCAGCGCCGCGTCGTCGGACGCGTCGTAGGGCGCCAGGGGAGGGGCCTGGTTGGTGACGGCGTGCGTGGTGTCCTGCCCGTGCGGACGGGGCGGCGGTTCGAGCTGCGCCTCTCCGTCCGGCCGCACCGCCGGTGCCTGCCGCACCTGCCGTGCCCGCTGTGCCTGTCGTTCCTGCTGCTCGTGCGCGAGTGTCGAGGCCATGACACCCATGTTGCACTCTGGCTGCGGTCGCAGCAATAGTGCAACACGCCGGGTGTCCGTACAGTACGTGACCATGAACGCCTCCCAGGAGCCCGCCGTGGCCGGGTTGCGCCCGCTGTCCGCGCGGTCGGTCGTCCTGAGCCTGCTGCTGGGCACGCACCCGCCCGAACTGCCGGTCAAGGACCTCGTGAGGGCGGTCGAACCCTTCGGGATCGGCGGGTCCACCCTGCGCGCGGCCCTGAGCCGGATGGTGGCGGCCGGAGACCTGCGACGCTCCGACACCGTCCACGGCCTCAGCGACCGGCTGCTGGAGCGCCAGCGGCGCCAGGACGCGGCCGTGCACCCCGAGACGTGCCCCTGGGACGGGGAGTGGGAGATGGCCGTCGTGACGGCGACCGGCCGCGAGCCGGCCGAACGCGCCGAGCTGCGCGCCCGGTTGACGGCTCTCCGGCTCGCCGAACTCCGCGAGGGCGTCTGGCTGCGCCCCGCCAACCTGCGCCGACCCTGGCCTGACGGACTGTCTCCGGTGGTCCGGCGTTTCACCGCCCGGCCCGAGGAGCCCGCCGCCGGCCTGGCCGCGCGCCTGTGGCCGGTCGACGACTGGGCGGCGACCGCCCGCACGCTGCTCGGTCTTGTCGCGCGCACGGACCGGCCCGCCGACCGCTTCACCGCCCTCGCGGCCGTCGTACGGCACCTGCTGGCCGATCCCGTGCTGCCCGAGCCCCTGCTGCCCGCGCACTGGCCGGGCCCGGCGTTGCGCACCGCGTACACCGAATGCCGGCGGGAGCTGACCGAGGAGATGCTCGGACGTGCGAGGGGGTGAGCGTACGGCGGTCGCGCGCGGCGCCCTCGGGCGCGCCGCGCGCGACCGCGCTCTCACCGCGCCGGCATCACTTGTACGTGATGTCGGACGCCGTGTACTTGCAGTACGTGCCGTCGGCGTCCGTGCCGCCCTTGGACGGCTCGGCGCCCGTGTTGTTCCCGGTGTACTTCTGGCAGGGGATGATCTTCTTGCCGGAGTCCCCGACGATGGTGATCTTCTTCAGGGAGACGCTGTCCCCGTAGTTGGTGTTGATGCCGGCGATCCGGCCCCCCTTGTAGGTGGCCTCGATCGTGTTGAGGTTGATGGTCCGCTTGTACTGCGTCTTGCAGTTGCCGCACGAGCGGACGAAGGTGCCGAAGTTCTGCACCGCGAAGTTCGACACGTTCAGCGTGCCGGCGCCGTTGAACTGGAAGACCTTGTCGCTGGCCTCCTTCGCGCCGCCGCCGGAGACGGTGTAGACGTTGGAGGACGAGGAGCCGAGGAACGTCGCGGCGTCCTCGCCGACGTCCTCCCACCAGACGTTCTGGAGCGTGCAGCTGCCCAGGCAGTGGATGCCGTCGGCGGCGGGGGAGCCGATGATGACGTTCTTCAGGACGGCGCCGGCGGCCAGTTCCAGGATCGGCTTCTGGTTCTCCTCCTGGCCGCCGGTGCCCAGGGCCCCGCTGCCGTACAGGCGCGTCATCCCGTAGTCCTTGGTGCCGGACACCGAGATGGTGGCGGAAACCGCCTGACTGCCGTTGGCGGTGGGCCAGGTGGCGGCGCTCGCCGAAGGAGCGCCTTCGGTCATGAGCATGGCAACCGAGAGGCCGAGCGCGGCCAGGCCCCCGGTCAGTGCGCGCCGTCGCAGGTGCGGTCGTGCTGCGGACGTCATGTCCTTGTTCCTTCCGTGCGGTCGGGTGATGGCCGGGCGGCGGTCAGATCTTCCCGGTGCCCGCGCCCGCGGTCACCGAGGAGGCCACACCGGAGGCGGCCTCTGCCGTGTAGCTGTACGGAGGGCTGGTGAAGGTGCCGGTCTGCGACACCTCGGTCGCGGCGCCGCCGAGGTCGTTGCCCCGCAGGTTGGCGTAACCGTCCTGCTTGCTGTCCCGGTTGGTGGTGACGGCGACCGACGAGCTGCGGAAGACGTTGTTCTCGACCAGCATCTGGGCGCCCATGCGCGAGTGCACGGCGGCCTCGGCGCCCACGACGTAGTTGTCGTAGAAGTGCCCCGTGCCGAAACGCAGGCTCGGGATGCGGGAGTTGACGTTGTTGAACCAGTTGTGGTGGTACGTCACCCGCAGATGCCCGGTGTCCTCGCTCGCGTTGCTGTCGCTGTGGCCGACCAGCGAGCCCTTGTAGTGGTCCTTGAAGGTGTTCCAGGACACCGTGACGTAGTCGGAGGCGTGCGAGACGTCGAGCAGGCCGTCGTAGTAGTCCTTGCCGTGGTCGCGGTCGGAGGACAGGGAGTTGTGGTCGATCCAGACCTTGGTCGAGCCCTGGACGGTGATCGCGTCCGTCCCGACGGCCTTGCTGATCTGGAGGTTGCGCACGACGACGTTGCTGACGTTCTTCAGGCGCAGCCCGCCGCCGGTGAACCCGGACGACGAACCGACGCCCAGCACCGTGGTGTTGGAGCCGATGTCGACCTGGCCGCTCAGTGGGATCAGGCCGCTCACCTTGATCACCTTGGCGGTGTTGCCGGTCACGGCCGTCTTGAAGTCGCTGAGCGTCGAGACGGTCACCGCCGAGGCGCTGCCGCCGCCGGTCGTGCCGGCGCCGAAACCGACCGGTGAGCTCTCGGCGGCCCCGGCCTGCTGCGGCAGGGCGAGCACCGCGAGGGTCGCGGCCGCGGCGACGGCCGCCGCCAGCGCCGACCTGGGCGCGTGTGGACGTGAGAGGCGAGTTCGCATGCGGATGCTGTCCCTTCGGAAGGACTGGGTGGGGGGTGTATACGAGACCGGGTGAGGTCGTATACGTGAATGTCGAACATCATGTGGAACGACTTGCGTGAGCAGTGTGACTCAGGGGCCTGAAGTAGCGCCTGCCGTTCACGCTGTTGAACGGACCGTAGAGTGCAAGCGCTTTCTAGTCAACGCCTCGCGCAGGTCACATCCGGCCACTCGCGGGTGGAGGGTGAAAGGGTGCCGACGCCGGGTGTGGGAGCGCTTCCATGATGGCCATGTCCATGCCACCATGCAGCAGCGGCGGCCCGCCGGGGGCAGTCCCGCGCGCCTCGGGCCGCCGCCCGCACCCGTCCGATCGCAGCCCCGCACATCCAACGGAGGACGCAAGTGACACCGCCCGGAAGAACCCGCCCCGCCAGAACGCTGCGCGCCGACCTGATCGGCGTGTGCGTCCTGGTGCTGGCCCTCGTCGTCACCGTCTCGGCCGTCACCGCCCTGGTGCGTGGGTCGGACCGGGTGACCGCCGCCGACCGGCCGCCGGCCGCGGCCGCACGGCACTGGGTGAACACCTGGACGGCGATGCCGCAGCTCACCGAACCCGGCAACCTGCCGCCGGCGCCGTTCACCGGCGACCGTGCCGTCCTCGTCGACACCACCGTGCGGCAGACACTGCGCGTCTCCATTGGCGGCCACCGCATCCGACTGCGCTTCTCCAACGCCTTCGGTGACACCCCGCTGTCCCTGACCGCCGTGACGGTGGCGCTGCCGCGCGAGGGCGCGGCCGGAGTCAGCGCCGTCGAGCCGCGTACGACCCGGAAGGTGACGTTCTCCGGGCGGGCGTCGACGACCGTGCCCACCGGGGCCCAGGTCGTCTCCGACCCGCTGGACCTCGACCTGCGCGCCGCGTCCAACCTCACCGTGACGGCTTATCTCGCGGAGGGGCAGCCCTCCCTCGCCCTCACCTCGCACCCGGGTTCGCGTACGACGTCGTACCTCGTCCACGGCGACCACACCCGGGACGCCGACCTGACCGGGGCGACCCCGGTCGACCACTGGTACCTGATCAGCGACGTCGAGGTGGAGGCCAAGGCCTCGACCGAGGCGGTGGCGATCCTCGGCGACTCGCTCACCGACGGGCGCGGCTCCACCACCAACGCCAACGACCGCTGGTCCGACCAGCTCTACGACCGGCTCCGCTCCCGCCCCGCCACCGCGGACCTCGCCGTCCTGAACCAGGCCGCCGGGGGCAACCGCGTCCTGAACGACGGTCTCGGCCCCAATGTCCTCGCCCGCCTCGACCGCGACATCCTCGCGCGCAGCGGCGTCGCCTGGCTGATCGTCTTCGAAGGCGTCAACGACATCGGCACCGCCGAGGCCACCCCGGCCGCCCAGCGCCGGGTCACCGAGGACCTGATCGCCGCCTACCAGCAGATCGAGGTGCGCGCCCACGCCCAGGGCATCCGCGTCTACGGCGCCACCCTGCTGCCGTTCGGCGGCAACGACCCCTACGACGACCCGGCGGGCCTGCGGGAGAAGTCCCGCCAGGCGGTCAACGCCTGGATCCGGGCGAGCGGGCACTTCGACGCGCTCATCGACTTCGACCGCGCGGTGCGCGATCCCGCGCGGCCGAGCCGGCTGCGGCCCGACCTCCACGCCGGGGACTGGCTGCACCTCAACCCGCAGGGCTACGGGCTGCTCGCGGGGGCGGTCCCCGCGGGACTGTTCCGCCACTCCTGACGCGGGGGACGGACGGCTCCGCCGTCGGGCTCTCGGGCGCCCGCCTCGGGGGCGGGCGCCTGTCGGTCTTTCGGGTGGGGGCTCGGTGCGGCGGGTGCGCCCGTGTGGGTGGGGTGTCTGCCGCTCCCCGGGGCTTGCTGTCTTTCGCGTGGGTGGCTCGGCCGTTGTGCTGTCGGGTGTCGGGTGTCGGGTGTCGGGTGTCGGGTGTCGGGTGTCGGGTGTCGGCTTCGGGGCGGGCGCCTGTCGGCCTCTCGGGTGGGGCTCGTTGCGGCGGGTGCGTCCGTGTGGGTGGGGTGCCTGCCGCTCCCCGGGGCTTGCTGTCTTTCGCGTGGGCGGCTCGGCCGTTGTGCTGTCGGGTGTCGGGTGTCGGGTGTCGGGTGTCGGGTGTCGGGTGTCGGCTTCGGGGCGGGCGCCTGTCGGCCTCTCGGGTGGGGCTCGTTGCGGCGGGTGCGCCCGTGTGGGTGGGGTGCCTGCCGCTCCCCGGGGCTTGCTGTCTTTCGCGTGGGCGGCTCGGCCGTTGTGCTGTCGGCTGTCGGATGTCGGGTGTCGGGTGTCGGGTGTCGGGTGTCGGCTTCGGGGCGGGCGCCTGTCGGCCCTTCGGGTGGGCGTTCGGCGCGGTGGTTGCGTCCGTAAGGGCGGGCTCCTTGCCGCTTCCCGGGGCCCGCTGATGCCGGTGTGGGGTGGGCGGCTCGGCCGTTGGGCTCTCGGGCGTCGGCCTTTCGGGCGGGATGTCTGCCGGCCCTGCGGTGGGGTGTGCGGCGGGTTGGTGCGCCCGCAGCCGCAGGGGTGCGGGAGTCGTGCCGGGTGCCCCGTTCCCGAGCGGTTCCGCTGGTTCCGGCGCGGGGACGGGCCGGCTCCGGCCGGCATCCCGCCGGTGCTGCGGGCAGGGTGCCGGCCGGAATTCCGTCCGCGACGCGGAACGTGGCGGACGGCGGAGCCCGGTGGCGTGGACGCGACCCGTGGCGTTCTCTGGGAGAGACGGGGTGACCAGCACGGTTGTGGGCACCCGGTGGCCACGAGGAGTCGATCTCACCCCAGGCGAGGAGAGTCATGGCTGAGCGGAAGTCGTCGTCTGCCCTTGCGGCGCCGCTGCACGGTGCGGCCTCGGTGCTGCGGAAGGTGCCCGGCGCCGAGGCGGTGGGCCGGGCCGCGCAGGGGACGCTGGACAAGGTCGGCGCGGTCTCGCCGCGCGGGCGGCGGCTCGCGGTGTATACCGGAGCCGGAGTGCTCGGTGTCGCCGGAGTGGTGGAGTGGCCGGTGGCGCTCACCGGCGCGGCCGTGGTCTGGCTCACCCAGCCCCGCCCCGAACGGCCCGCCGCCGAGGAACAGACACAGGCACCGGAGCTGCCACCGGCCACCACCGCGGCACGCAAGCCCTCGAAGAAGCGCGGCACGGCCGCCCGGGAGACCGCGCAGGGCGCCGGTACCGGCACCAAGGAGCAGGCGTCCGCCCCGGACACGGACACCGGGCCAGACGAACCGGCGAAGACCAGGACGTCCGGGGCCGGTCGAGGCAAGTCCTCGAAGGGGCAGGCGGCGGCCGCCGGACCCCTCGGCCCGACGGCGCGGCCCGACCGCACCTCCCTCTGAGGACGCGCCATGGTGCTCGGACTGCTGACTGCCCCGTCGGCCGCTGCCCGGCTGATCACCCGGAGGGCCGCACCCGCGGTCGGGGCCGCCGCGGGAGCGGTGGCCGGAACGGCACGGGCCGGCGTACGCGGCGTGGACGCCGCCGCGCGGGTCGTACGTGTCGCCCGCAGCGCGCTGCCCGGCACGGACCGCCACTGGCGGTCCGGCACCCGGGCGCACCTGTCGCTGCGTTCCCTGGACCCCGAGAAGGTGCTGCGCGCGGGCGGGAAGCAACATCTGGCGCGGCACATCGCCACGACGCTCGCCGAACGGCCCGACGTGCTCTTCGCGTGCTGGGACGAGGGTCTGGGGCGGCTGGTCGTCGCCGTGACGGCGGAGGAGGCCGCCGATGAGGTCGTGGACCACGCGGCCGACCTCGCGGCCCGGCACGGACTCGTCCTGGACGGCGACGATCCGGAGGACATCACACATCCGGGGGATCCGGCCGGGGTGCGGGCGGCCGCGGCCACGCTCGCCGCCGACGTGGTGGGCGTGGGCGTCGCACTGGCCTCCTACGCGTTGCGCCTGCCGCCCTCACCGCGCATGGTGACCGCCGCGGTGACACTGCTGCGGGAGAACCCGCACTTCCGTGCCGCGCTGAGCGCCCGGCTGGGCAGGTCCCGTATGGACCTCCTACTCGCCTGCGCGAACGCGGCCGCCCACGGCACCGGCCAGACCCCCACCTCGCTGGTCCTGGACGGTGCGCTGCGCGCCGGTCAACTGGCCGACACGGTGGCCCGCACGGCGGCCTTCGACGCGTTCCACGACCAGCTGTGCGCACCCGGCCGTGTCAGCGTCGCCGCGGACGACACCCCGCGCCCGCCGCTGCGCATCACACCGGCCCAGGAGTACGCCAACCACGCCTCCGCCGGCAGTCTGGCGGGCGCGGCGCTGACCATGCTGGTCAAGCGCAACGGGGCCGAGGCGGCCGAGGCGGTGCTCGCCGGTTCGCCCAAGGCCGCGCGCTACGGACCCGCCGTCTTCCACGCCGTGCTCGGCACGCTGCTCGCCCCGACCGGCGTGCTGGTCCGGGCCCCGGAGCGGCTGCGGCAACTGGAGATGGCCGGCACCGTCGTCCTGCACTCGAGCGCGCTGCGCACCGAGGAGGGGGAGGCGGACCCGTGGGTCGAACCGGTCCTGGACGCGGCACGCCGGGCCGGACTGCGGGTGGTCCTGGTGGACGATCCGGCCCTGGAGGACCTCACCGGCCTCGCCGACCAGGTCGTGGACGCCCGGCGGCCCCTGGACGACGTGGTGTACGGGCTGCGCGACGAGGAGGGCACGGTACTCACGGTCGCCCGGATGCGCTCCGCCGAGGACCACGACGTCCTGGCCGGACTGCGCGGCAGCGACCTCGCCCTCGCCCTCGTGGACGGCGACGCCGCCGTCGTCTGGGGCGCGGACATCCTCGCCCTGCACGGACTGCCCGACGTGTGGCGGGTGCTGACGGCCGTCCCGGCGGCCCGGAGGACCGGCCACCGGGCGCAGACCCTGGCCCGGTCCGGCGCCGCGCTGTCCGGGCTGCTCGTGGCCATCGGCGAGTCCAAGCGCGGGGGCGGCCGCCGTGCCATCCTGCCCGGGTTGCGGCACGCGCCGGTCGACGCCGCGGCGGCCGCCGCCCTGCTGTCCGGGACGCGCGCCGCCTTCGCCGTGGCGGCGGCGCACGCCCCGCACCCGCGACCCCGCGTGCACTGGCACGAACTCGACGCGAAGGAGACCCAAAAGCGGCTGGACCAGGAAGCGGCGGGCCGGCTCACGCCGTTCGAGTGGGCCGCCGCCCAGGTCCGCAAGGCCGTGGCCGGCATCGTCCGGAACCCGGTCCTCGCCCCGGTCCGTTGGACGTACGAGCTGGGGCAGGCCGTGCGCGGCGAACTGCGGGACCCCCTCACCCCGGTCCTGGCCGTCGGCTCGGCGGCCTCGGCGATCCTCGGCTCCGTGGTGGACGCCCTCCTCGTGGTCGGCGCCCTCGACCTGAACGCCCTGGTCGGCGGATTCCAGCGGCTGCGCGCCGAGCGCGCCCTGTCCGGCCTGATCGCCGAGCAGAAGCGCAAGGCGCGCATCGCGCCCCCGGACTCGCAGGCCCCGTCCGGGGCCACCATCACGGTCGACGCCGGGAAGCTCAAGCCGGGCGACGTGATCGAGCTGAAGGGCGACGAGGTGGTGCCCGCCGACGCCCGGCTGCTGTGGGAGGACGGCCTGGAGGTCGACGAGTCCGCGCTGACCGGGGAGTCCCTTCCGGTGGAGAAGCAGACCGACCCGACCCCGCACGCCGCGGTCGCGGACCGCAGCTGCATGGTCTTCGAGGGCACGACCGTGGTGGCCGGGCAGGGCCGGGCCGTCGTGGTCGACACCGGCGAGAGCACCGAGGCCGCGCGCGCCGTGCACCTCGCCGCCCGCACGCCCCCGTCCGCGGGCGTGCAGGCCAGGCTCCAGGAACTCACCCGCAAGGCACTGCCGTTGACGCTGGCGGGCGGAGCCGCGCTGACCGGTATCGCGCTGCTGCGCGGCACCTCGGTCCGCGAGGCGGTCAGCGGCGGCGTGGCAGTCGCCGTGGCCGCCGTCCCGGAGGGCCTGCCCCTGGTCGCCACCGTGGCGCAGCTGGCGGCGGCCCGGCGGCTCAGCCGCGACGGCGTCCTGGTCCGCACCCCGCGCGCGCTGGAGGCGCTGGGCCGGATGGACACCATCTGCTTCGACAAGACCGGCACCCTCACCGAGAACCGGCTGCGCGTGGTGCGGGCGTCCGACGCCGACGGCGAGGTCCATGTGGTGGACGACGAGGCCTCCGCACGCACCCTGCGGTCCGCGGCGCGGGCCTGTCCGCGTCTCAACGGCGACTCGGACCGGCCGGTGCACGCCACCGACGAGGCCGTCCTCGACGCGGCCGGTCCCGACCCGGACTGGGCCGAGCTGGAAGACCTCGGCTTCGAGGCCGCCCGCGGATACGCGGCCGCCGTCGGCCGGGTCGCGGACGGACCCCGCCTGCTGGTCGTCAAGGGCGCCCCCGAGACGGTGCTCCCCGCCTGTCCCGCCCTCCCGGCCCACGCCATCGAGACCTCGCACGCCCTGGCCGGCGACGGGCTGCGGGTGCTGGCGGTCGCGCAGCGGCGGCTCGACGAGCACGAGAGCGAGGAGGACGCACTCGAACGGACGCTTTCGGGCCTGGAGTTCATCGGGCTGCTGGCGCTGTCGGACGTGCCGCGCGACACGTCCATGGCGCTCGTGAGGGGCCTGTACGAAGAGGGTGTACGGCCGGTCATGCTCACCGGCGACCATCCGCAGACCGCCCGGGCGATCGCCACCGAGCTGGGCTGGCCCAAGGACACCACCGTGGTCACCGGCGACGAACTCGCCGCCGCGGACAGGTCGGCCCGCGCCCGGATGCTGCGCGACGCCGGAGTGGTCGCCCGGGTGGCGCCCGAGCAGAAGCTCCAGGTCGTCGAGGCGCTGCGGGACGCCGGCCGGGTGGTCGGCATGGTCGGCGACGGCGCCAACGACGCCGCGGCGATCCGCGCCGCCGACATCGGCGTGGGCATCAACGCCCGCGGTTCCGCGGCCGCGCGCAACGCCGCCGACATCGTCCTGACCGACGACGACCTGACGGTCCTGATCGACGCGATCGGCGAGGGCCGCGCCCTGTGGCACAGCGTCGCCGACGCCATCGCCATCCTGATCGGCGGCAACGCGGGCGAGATCGGCTTCGGCCTGTTCGGCACGCTGCTGTCGGGCACCGCGCCGCTGTCCACGCGGCAGATGCTCATGGTGAACCTGTTCACGGACCTGTTCCCGGCGATGGCCGTGGCGGTGACCCCGAAGGAGGACCCCGAGCAGGCGCGGTCGGCGACGCCGGAGGACGCGGCGGGCTCCGTCCTGGGCGAGGGACTGATCCGGCAGATCCGCCACCGTGCCCTGACCACCTGTCTGGGCGCGGCCACGGCATGGATGATCGGCCGCTGGACACCCGGCACCGCCCGCCGCTCCAGCACGATGGCCCTGTGCGGCGTGGTCGGCACCCAGCTCGCCCAGACCCTCCTCGACCGCCGGGGCAGCACGCTGGTCCGGGTGACGTCCCTGGGCTCCGCCCTGGCCCTCGCCGCCCTGATCCAGACCCCCGGCGTCAGCCGGATCCTGGGCTGCACCCCGCTCGGTCCGGTGGCCTGGGCCGGCGTCGCCGCGGCGATCGCCCTGGCCCTGGCCGGTCAGCGGGTCCTGCCCCGCCTGGAGGAGACCGTCGTACGGCTGCTGCCGGAGGGCGGTCCGGAGTTCGTCCGCGAGCTGGCGGCCGGAGGATGACGGTCGGAGGTCCGGTCCCGCCGGAGCCTGGCGGGACCGGACCCGCTATGGGATTCCCGCGGATACGCACCAGGGCGACCCCGCCCCCTGCCGGGGTGCGATCTTCCGCCGCTGGACAGGAGAACGCCGTTTCGGCTGGCGGTCCCGGACCGGCTCCCAGGGCTGGTGCCTCTCGTTCGGATCACGCCGGGCTCGCGGGCCCTTGCACGATCCGGACGAAAGACCCTAGGCCTGGGAGACCGCGGTGCGGGCCGCCGCCCGCAGGGACTCCCAGTCCGGCAGCTTGACCACGCTGCGCCCGAGGGAGACGCCGAGTTCCGCCTCGGCCCGCTCGATGGCCTGCCAGCCCGCCCACCGTACGGGCTCGACACCCTCGGCACGCAGCACCGGGAGGCTGTCGTCCGGCACCTGCCTGCCCACGAGCCCGGGCGCGTCCTGGAGCAGCGAGGCCACCGTCTCCTTCGCGCACGGCCGGTTGGTGCCGATGACACCCGTGGGACCCCGCTTGATCCAGCCGGCCACGTACTCGCCGGGCGCGACGGCGCCGTCGCGCAGCACGCGCCCGTCCCGGTGCGGCACGGTGCCGGTGCCCGCGTCGAACGGCAGCCCGTCCGGCGGCACTCCGCGGTAGCCCACCGACCGCAGCACCAGCTGGGCCGCGATGTCCTCGTACCGACCCGTCCCGACGACGCCGCCGTGCCCGTCCGGCGCCGTGCGCTCCAGCCGCACCGTACTCACGCGGCCGTCGTCGGCGATCAGTTCGACGGGGCGCAGGAAGAAGCGCAGCCGGATCCGGCGGGCGCCGCCCCTCGGCGGCGTCGCGGCCCAGCCGCGCAGGACCTCGATGTTGCGGCGCTGGGCGGCCGGCAGCGCCGAGGGATCGGCGCAGGCCGGGTCCAGCGCCAGCTCCTCCGGGTCGACGACGACGTCGGTGTCCGGCAGGGCGCCCAGCTCGCGCAGCTCCTTGGTCGTGAAGCGGGCCTGCGACGGGCCGCGCCGGCCCACCATGTGGATCTCGGTCACCCGGCTCGCGGTGAGCGCGGCGAGCGCGGCCTCCGGCATGTCGGTGGGGCTCAGCTCGGCCGCGCCGCGCGCCAGGATGCGCGTGACGTCCACGGCGACGTTGCCCACGCCGACGACGACGGCCGACCGCGCGCCCCGCACGAAACCGCTGTCCACGGAGTCGGGGTGGGCGCTGTACCAGGAGACGAACTGGGTCGCCGACCAGCTGCCCGGCAGGTCCTCGCCCGGGATGTGCAGACGGCGGTCGGTGGCGGCGCCCACGCAGTACACCACCGCGTGGTACAGCTCGCGCAGCCGCGCGGCGGGCAGTCCGCCGGGGCCGCCGACCTGGACGCCGCCCAGGAACCGGACCCGCTCGTGCTCCAGGACCGTCCGCAGGTTGTTCTGCAGGGACTTGATCTTCTCGTGGTCCGGCGCCACGCCGTAGCGCACGAGCCCGTACGGGCACGGCAGCCGGTCGAGGACGTCGACGCGCACCGAGGGGTCCTGCTGGACCAGGCCCTGAGCGGTGTAGCACCCACTCGGCCCCGAGCCGACGACGGCGACACGCAGCACGGCGGAACTCCTTACCCCGATGGATCGCACATGGACCGCAGGAGATCGCTGATGGCTCCAGCATGGCACCAAGCGGACCGCCGGGGGAGGGAGGCCGCGCGGGACCGCCCGCGTGTCGCGGCCCGGATCCGTACGCCGGCCGCCTGGCTACCGCTCCGGCGGGGGCGCCGGGATCCGGCCGGTCGCGAAGAAGCGGGACAGGTCCGTGTCGCAGGAGCCGCCGGGCGGCTGCGCCTCCGGCGGCGCTCCCATGTCCCAGTCGAGCCGGTAGCGCTCGAACAGCTCGGCCCGCAGCACCGGCACCGGCATCGGCGCCCCGGGCACCAGCGCGGCGTAGACGGCGCCCATCAGCAGGGCGCGCAGCATCGGGTAGTCGGCGTCGACGTCCTGCGAACCGCGCCGGGCCACCGTGTCCCGCAGCAGCTCGGAGAGGCGCTGCTGCTCCGGGCACTGCACGAAGCCCTCCTCGAGCAGGATCCCCGCCATGTGCTGGCGCATCAGCACCGGCCGGTCCCGGGCCAGACCCAGGATCGCGTCGACGGCCCGCGCCAGCCGCTCCCGGCCGTCCTCGGTGCGCGGCTCGCGCTCCAGCGCCTCCTGGAGCGTGCGGTGCATCAGCCGGTGCACGGCGGACTGCACCAGCTGGCGCTTGCCGGGGAAGTAGTAGGAGACCAGGCCGCGTGCCGACCCCGCGCGGTCGGCGATGGCGCCGAGCGTCGTCGCGTCGTACCCGTGCTCGCCGACCAGCTCGACCGCCGCCTGGAGGAGCCGCTCCCGGGAACGCCGTCGCAACTCTTCATTGACCGAGGCGCTTCGCGGGGACATGCTGTGACTCCTGCGTTGACTGGCTGCCAGCCAACTATACTCAGCGCGAGCGGACCGGCCCCGGCAGGGGTCCGTCGCGCTGCCGTCCGTCTCGGGCGAAACGGGGGATCGTCCGAGGCGGGCGGACTTTTGCGTACCCGATGCCGTCAAGAGGCTGCCGCCGGGGCCGGGTGGGGGCGCCGGCGGCGCGGCCGTGCGGTGGAGGCTCAGTCCGTCCGGTCGAGCAGGCCGAGGACCGGCAGCAGCGCGTCCGGCCGCCGTGTGACCGGCAGGTGGTCCACGAAGTGCACACCGCAGCCCAGGGCGGCCGCGCCGCCGTCCGCGTGGCGGCTGTCGCCGACCATCAGCACGTCCTTCGGGTCGGCGCCGAGCGCCGCGCAGGCGAGAGCGAACAGGCGCGGGTCCGGCTTCTGGACGCCGTGCTCGTACGACAGCACGTAGGCGTCCACGTACGCGTCGAGGCCGTGGGCGCGGAACACCGGGCGCAGGTCCCAGCCGATGTTGCTCACCACGGCCACCCCGACTCCGCGCTCGTGCAGCGTGCGCAGCACCTCGGCCGCGTCCGGGTAGGGGGCCCAGGCCGGCGGCGTCCTGTGCCGCTCGTACAGCGCGTCGTGCAACGCCGGGTCGGGCAGCGGCACTTGGCGGGACAGGGCGGTGTAGGCGGAGCGGTGCAGTTCGGCGCTGCGGTCCCGGATCTCCCACAGCCCGGCCGCCTCGTCGGGCAGCCGCGCCGGCGGCGCCCCGCCCGGCAGCGCCCCGGCCTCCTCCAGCGCCCGTGCCGTCCGGGCCAACTCTCGCTCGTCAAGCGTGAGTTCAGCCTCGTTCAGGACGGCTCTCAGCCAGGACTCGCAGGACTCGACGCGGAAGAGGGTCCCGGAGAAGTCGAAGAGCACGGCAGCCATGGGCCGATGATGGCCCAACTCCGGGTACCCCGGCCACCGGACACCGGTCACGGACGGGTGGGACGGGTGCCGTTCCTAACCCAGCGCCCTCAAGCCGGGGATCACCGCCACCAGGACCGGTATCACCGGGACGAGGGAGGCGACCGCCGTCAGGCGCAGTCTGCGGGCGGCAGGGAGGCGGTTCGGGGGAGTGAGGAGGCGGTGCACGCGCTGAGGGACGTGCGCCTGGGCGGCGGGGCAGGGGCCGAACACGCCGCGGTGCTCGTTGAGTCCGACCAGGGCGAGGGCGGTCGTCAGGCGGCCGAAGCGGCGTGACGCCATGTCGTCGGCGGCGAGTTCGACCAGGCGGTGCATCTCGTCGCGGAACGCGGCGAACACCGGCACCTGCGGAAAGCCGCCGGCGAGCGCCGCGGAGCAGTGCCGCAGCCAGTCGTGCCGGGCCCGCGCGTGGCCCTGCTCGTGCGCGAGGACGGCGTCCAGCTGCCGCCCCTTCAGGCGGCGCAACGCGGCCGTGGTGATGACCAGCCGGGGCGACGGTCCCGGCAGCCACCAGGCGTCCGGCCGCTCGCCCTCCAGCACCACGAGCCGGTCGGCGCCGGACTCCTCGCCGGGCAGCAGCGGGGCACGGACGAGGAGTTCGGCGCGGCGCAGCCCGCGTCGCGCCCGGGCCCGCACCACCTCGCGAAGCAGCATCGCCGCGCTCCACACCCCGCCGCACGCGAGCGCCACCGCGGTCGTCGGCGCCCAGGCGTCGGCCGTGCCGAGCGCGTACGCCTCCACCACCGAACGCGGAGCCGGGGCGAACACATGGCCGCGCACCGCCTGCCAGGCGGCCGCCGCGCTGAGCGTCATCGACAACGCGCAGCACAGCAGGACCGCGGCGACCACGCACTGCCACACCCACAGCGCGAGCACCGGTTCACGGTCCGGCCAGTCGGCCCGGGCGAGCAGCCGAGGGGCGGCGACGGCGGTCAGGGCGCCGAGCAGCAGCAGGACCGCGGGGACCATCATGCGAGCCACCCTATGAGCGGCCGGCAGCGCCGAGGGTACGGCTCCGCGGCAAAGTGACGCAGACCACGGCTCCGTGGTGCCTGCCCCGCCGTCCCGCCCGGCGGATCACAGGGTCAGCAGCATCGCCACCATCGCGATACCCATCGACAACCGGCACGCCCGTGCCAGTTCCGGACGGTCGCCCCACCCCGTGCCGCCGCGCGCGACGCTCCCCGCCACCGTCCCGGCGGGGACCAGCCGGACGCCGGACAGCAGGACGTATCCGGCGAAGTACAGCAGCAGCGCGCCGGTGAGCGGCGGCACTCCCGCCCCGCCGTGGTGGTGGGAGCCGGGCGACACGGCCATCACCACGGACATGTAGACCATGGCCGCCGCGCCCACCAGGTGGTGCAGGTGGTGCGGGCTCGTCCGCGCCGACCACAGCGAGCGCAGCGCGGTCGCGCCGAAGACCGCCCCGTAGGCCGACCAGGCCCACAGCGGCGGTGTGAACACCGCGGCCGGGACGGCCATGGCGGCCATGCCGAAGCCCATGACCGCCTCGCCGCCCGCGGAACGACGCTGGTCCTCGACGGTGCTGCGCATCCGCAGCAGGCAGTACACCCCGGTCGCCGCGCACAGCGCGACCAGCAGCCAGCCGGGCGAAG
Organism: Streptomyces sp. NPDC001204; assembly: GCF_053598035.1. Lineage (NCBI taxonomy): Bacteria > Bacillati > Actinomycetota > Actinomycetes > Kitasatosporales > Streptomycetaceae > Streptomyces > Streptomyces sp. NPDC001204. The sequence goes on from NZ_JBSFJL010000025.1 coordinate 20,151, forward strand.
TCGATCCGTGCACCCCCCACCTCCCCGCTCGACGGATCACGGCCGCCGCCGGACGGCCGGTCGGTCAAGCGATGCCCGGGGCACGCGGTGCGCACACGAGCGCAAGGGGGTATACGGGGCGCGTTCGGGGAAGCACGTCACGTTACGAGCCGGTGGCGGCGCGCTCATCGGATATGCTTTACAGGTAAAACACCTGCTAATCTTGTCGGTATGAGCAGTGTGCCCCCCACTCCCGGCCGGATCGCCCGGCGTCTTCCGCTCACCGGCGTGCTGCGGCTCGGCCGCCCCTCGGACATCTGGTTCAAGCCCGCCCTGAGCGTCGTCGTCTCGGTCGCCCTGCCGACCCTCACCCTGCTCGTCCTCGGCCGGCTCGACCTCGCCATGTACACGATGGCGGGCTCGCTGTGCGCCCTGTACGCGCACAACCGCCCCTACGCCGCCCGGGCCCGCGCCCTGGCCTGGGTGGTCCTCGGCATGATCGGCGGCCTCGCCCTCGCCCTGGTCACCGCCTCGCTCACCACCGACCCGGTCGTCCTGGTCACCATCGGCGCCCTGATGGCGGCCGTGCAGAAGGCGCTCTGCGACGCCACCCGCATCGGACCGCCCGGCAACGTCGTCCTCACCTTCATCAGCTCCGCCTCCCTGTTCGCCCCGCAGACCCTCGGCCAGGTCCCGGGCCACCTGGCGCTGGCCCTGGCCGCGGCGGCCTGGGCCTGGCTGGTCGGCATGGCGCCCGGGCTGCTGCGCCCGCACGGCCCGGAGCGCCGCGCCACCGCGCAGGCGCTGAACGCGGCCGCCGCCCACGCGGCCACCGGCGGCACCGGCGAAGGCCACACCCGGACCCGCGCCGCCGCGGCCGCCGCCGTCCAGGCCGCCTGGCAGACGCTGCTGTCCACCGGCACCCGCACCGCTCCCCGGCGCGCCCTGGAACGGCTCGTCGTGCGCGCCGAGGTCGCGCTCGCCGCCCCGGCGGACACGGACCCCGAGAAGCTGCGCACCTGGGCCCGCCGACTGTGCGGGACCGGGCCGATCCCCGAGGCCGGCGAGACGGCGGCGGCCGCCGACGAACTGCTCGGCGTGGACGCCGAGACCACCGCTCCCCGCCGGCCCTGGTGGACCCGGCTCGGCCCGCTCACCCCGATCGCGGTGCGCACCGCGCTGGGCTGCGCCCTCGCCGGCTACGCCTCCCTCGCGCTCGGCGTCGGCCGCCCCTACTGGGCCCTGGTCACCGCCGCCTCCCTCTACCAGGCCAACATGACCCTGACCTGGAAGCGGGGCATCCAGCGCGTCGTCGGCAACCTCGTCGGCGTCCTCGTCTTCGGCGCCGTCGCCCCGCTCGCGCACGCCAGTGACCTGGCCCTCGTCCTGCTCTGCATGGCCTTCAACTTCGGCGCCGAGGCGCTGATCGGCCGCAACTACTGGCTCGGCAGCATCTGCGTGACCCCCCTGGCGCTGCTCATCATCGAGTTCGCCGGGTACCACGAGCCGGGCGAGCTGATCACCGAGCGGGCCGTGGACACCCTGGTCGGCGCGCTGGTCGGCTTCGTGGCGGCCGTCGCCGTCACCAACCGCCGGGCCGGCGACCGCATCGAGCACGCCCTGGCCGCCGTGGACCGGGCCCGCGAAGGAGCGGCCCGCCTGGTCGCCGAGGAGCGGCCCGCGCCCGCCGCCCTGGAGTCCGCGCGCCGGAGCCTGGCCGCCGCGCTGGCCGACCTGCGCGCCACCGCGGACGCCGCGTCCGGCGAGTGGTGGCAACGCGCCCTGCCCCAGGAGCGGGTCGTGCTCACCGAGCAGTCCGCACACCGTACGCTCGCCGCGACGGTACGACGCCAGGGCCTGCACGCCCCGGCGAGCACGGGCGAGACGACGGAGGACGTACGGCCATGACGGCGAGGAACGGACGGCCGGCCCACGGGGACGCGGTGACCGGGGACGCGGCGCACGAGCGGATCCGGCCCGCGGGGACCGAGCCGGGCGGCGACACCGTCGCCGGAGTGGTCCGCCAGTGGCGGGCCGTCCACCCCGACCTGGACACCGCGCCGATGGAGATCATCGGCCGGATCAACCGCTGCGCCGCCCTCCTCCAGCAGGCCGAGGACGCGCCGCTGCGCCGGGCGGGCCTCAGCCGGCCCGAGTTCGACCTGCTCGGGGCGCTGCGGCGGACCGGGGACGAGCTCACCCCGAGCGAACTGACCCGCGAGACGTTCTCCTCGGGGGCCGCCGTCACCAAACGCCTGAAGCAGCTGACCGAACGCGGACTGGTGGAGCGCCGCGGCGACACCCGCGACCGCCGGGTCGCCCACGTCCGCCTCACGGACGCCGGACGGGACCTCGTCGACGGCATCCTGCCGGAGCAGCTCGCCTACGAACGGGCCGTCCTGTCCGGCCTGGCCGGGCGGGAACGGGACGGCCTGGCCGCGCTCCTGGGGGAGCTGCTCGGCCGGCTGGAGGGGCGCCCGGGCGCCCTGCGCCTCTGAGCCGGAGGTCCACCCCGGATCCACGACCGTCTCGTTCGTGGATCCGGGGTGGACCGTCACGGGTTCCTCGGCTCCCCAGAGCGGACCTCGGCCTTCCTGGGCGGGCCTCAGCTCTCCCGGGCGGACCGGTAGATGCCGAAGGTCGCGCCCTGGGGGTCCCGCAGGACCGCGATACGGGGGCCGTCCGGGAGCGCAGTGGGCTCCAGCAGGGCCTTGGCGCCGGCCCGGACCGCGACGTCCGTGGTCGCGTCGACGTCCTCGACCGCGAAGTACGGCAGCCAGTGCGGCGGCACATCGGCCGGGAAGCGGTCGTGCATCGCCGTCACGCCGCCGAAGTCCTCGCCGTGCAGACCCCACTGCGTGTACCACTCCGAGGCGTTGACGCTCCAGCCGAACACGCTCGTGTAGAAGTCCCTGGCCCGCTTGGGGTTGCGGGTGACCAGTTCCACCCAGCCGAGTGAGCCGGGCCGATTGAACACCCCGGCACCGGAGAACTCCCGCGCCTGCCACATCTGGAAGGCCGCGCCCGACGGGTCGAGCGCGACGGTGAAGCGGCCCTCGTCGTAGATGTCCCTCGGACCGTGGATCACCGTCCCGCCGGCCTCCACCACCTTGTTCGCCACGGCGTCCGCGTCGGCGACGGCGAACGAGACGTTCCACGCGACCGGCTGCGACCTCTGGTACAGGGGGGTGATCGCGGCGACCGGCGCGTCCCCGAGGTGGGCGAGGGTGTAGTCACCCGAGACCAGCCGGGGGTCGCGCCGCATGCGCCAGCCGAACACCTCCGTGTAGAACCGTGTGGCAGCCTCCAGATCGCTGGTGCCCAGCTCCGCCCAGCAGGGTCCGCCGACCACAGGCTTGTCGAACTCCATGGCACTCCTCCGGGAAGGCTCATCCCCACCCACCAGCACGCTAGCCCCGGCCGCCGACGCGGGCCAGCGGGAGCCGCCCGCGGCCGCCGCGCCCGGATCCGGCTCAGATCCCCGCCCGGTACCGCAGCGGATGCTCCGCCGGCACCTCGACGAGGACGATGGGCGTGCCGTCCGGATCGGCGATCCACATCTCGATCAGACCCCACGGTTCGCGCACCGGCTCACGCGTGATCCCGACGCCCTTCGCCCGCAGCTCCTCGTGGGCCGCCGCCACGTCCTCGACCTGGAGCCACAGCCGCACGGACGGGGACGGCGGACCGTCGGAGCGCCCGGAGAGCTCCAGGAAACCGCCACCGAGGAAGTAGACGGTGCCGCGCTCCGGCCCCGTGCCGAACTCGCGGTAGACGGCGAGGCCGAGCCGCTCGCCGTAGAAGACACGGGAGCGCTCGGGGTCCGTGGGCCGGACCAGTGTCCGGCTGCTGAGTACGTGCACCATGCACCGGGAGCCTAGTGGCAGGATGGCGCTCGCCCCGCCCGACAGCGCCCGAACCGAAAGGCCCGCCCCATGAAGACCGCCGCCAGCGGACTGACCTTCCGTGACGCCCGCGACGCCGACGTCGACACGCTGGTGCACCTGATCGAGTCGGCGTACCGCGGGGACTCCAGCCGGGCGGGCTGGACCACCGAGGCGGACATCCTCCAGGGGCAGCGGACGGACCCCGGGGGCGTGCTGGAGGTCATCGAGTCGCCCGGGAGCAGGCTGCTGACGGTCGAGCGGGACGGCCGCGTGGTCGCCTGCTGCCAACTGGAGCACCAGGGGGACCACGCCTACTTCGGCATGTTCGCCGTCAGCCCCACGCTGCAGGGCGCGGGCCTGGGCAAGGCGGTCATCGCGGAGGCCGAGCGCCGGGCCCGGGAGGACTGGGGCGCCAGGGAGATGCACATGACCGTGATCTCCGTGCGCGAGGACCTGATCGCCTGGTACGAGCGCCGCGGCTACCGCCGTACGGGAAGGACGACCCCCTTCCCGTACGGCGACGAGCGGTTCGGCATTCCGCAGCGCGACGACCTGGAGTTCGAGCTGCTGGTCAAGGAACTCGCCTAGGGGTCCCTGCCCCGGGGTCAGGCGGTGAAGCGGCCGGTGAGCTTGATCTCCGGGTAGTCGGTGGTCGCGCCGTCCAGCTCCAGGGCGCGGACCAGACGCAGATGGTCCAGGGTGTTCACGACCCAGCCGATGATCCGCAGGTCCGCCTTGCGCGCGTGCTCGACGATCTCGAGGGTGAGCCGGCGGATGTTGAGGCAGACGGTCGCGGCGCCGGCGGCGGTGGCGCGCTCGACGACCTCGGAGTCGTAGCGGCTGGCCACGAGCGCGGTGCGCACTCCCGGCACCAGCCGGGCGATCTCGGCGATCGCCTCGTCGTGGAACGAGGACACCTCGACGCGGGAGACCAGGTCCCGCTCGTGCAGCACCTCGGCCAGTGCGCGGGCCGCGGCCACGTCCTTGATCTCGGCCTGGAGCGGTGAGCGCACCGCGTCGAGGACCTCCTCGAAGACCGGGATCCGCTCGCCGCGTCCGGCGTCCAGGGAGCGCAGCTCGGCGAGTGTCTTGTCCGCGATCGCGCCGCTGCCGTCGGTGGTGCGGTCCACCTTGTCGTCGTGCATGACGACGAGGGCGCCGTCCTTGCTCAGGTGCAGATCGAGTTCGACGACGTCCAGTCCGGCCTGCTGGGCGGCGACGAAGGAACGGAGGGTGTTCTCGGGCTCGACTCCCATGACTCCGCGGTGACCGATGGTAAGGAAGTTCAAAGTTCAACTCGCTTCCGTCGACGGCGGCTCTGCGCGGCGCGGAGCGGATGGACCTCGTCGTCCGCGCGGTAGTGACGCAGCCTAATGGCCCACACGCTGGTTGAACCCCCGCGTACACGCCGCAGTGGGGTGACGGCCCGCGGGAACGGGCCGGATCCGCCGCGGCGGTCACTCCGGCGTGGGCGAGTCCCCTTGTGGCATTGACCGCCGGGCCGTGAAGTCACCGCACGGTCGCCCACGGCCGGAAACCGCCCCCGGAGAGACGTGGCGTCGGTCACTCGACCGGCCCACCGGGTCTGGCCCCGTCCGGGTGTACGGCAGGAAAATAGCCGGTGACCATGGCTGCGCGCAGAATAATTTCCCGAGGCTCCCCTTGCTGGGAGAAACCCTGTATGTATACCGTCTCCTTACGCGAGGTTGTCCCGTGGAGGATGAGACATGACGGAAATTCTTGTGCAGGTGGGTGCGGAGGAGAAGGTTCCTCCGGTGGCCAGGGTGGTTGAGCACCCGGCGTGGCCCGTGCTCAAGGATGCCGTGGAGCGAATCCGGCCATGGCAGTCGAAGGACGGCTCGATCGACTTCACGGCCGAGGGCGCCCCCGGCCGCGCGGACGCCGACGCCGCCGTACGGCGTGTGATCGACGCCGTCGAGGAGCTGTCCCCGCTGCTGCCGCACGACGCCGCCTACCACGAGGCACTCGTGCGGGACCTGCGCCGCTGGTCCGAGGGCGGCTTCGAGGTGCCGGACTTCCTGGACTCGCTGCTGGCCTTCCAGCCCGCCGCGAACCGCGCGGACGGCCTCCAGCACCTGGTCGTCTTCCCCATGTACACGCAGAACGGCAACCCGGACCGCAACCTGGAGGCGGTCGTGCTGCGCATGGTCTGGCCGGACTGGCTGGCCGAGCTGGAGCGCACCCGCTACGACAACCCGCTGTTCTGCGGCATCACGTTCGAGGACTTCACGGGCGGCTACGACACCAACTCCGCCGTCCTCTTCCCGGAGACCATCGCCGTGCGCGAGGCGCCGGAACGGTTCTCCTGGGGCGGCATCTTCTGCGACCGCGAGGCCGCGCGCTTCCGCCGCGTCACCGCCGCCGCCGTCGACCTCCTGGGCCTCGAACTGCCCGAGGACATCGCCGCCATGGTCCACGACCAGAAGCGCTGCGAGGAGGCCTTCGTGCTGTGGGACATGGTCCACGACCGCACCCACAGCCACGGCGACCTGCCGTTCGACCCGTTCATGATCAAGCAGCGCCAGCCGTTCTGGATGTACGGCCTGGAGGAGCTGCGCTGCGACCTCACCGCCTTCAAGGAGGCCGTGAAGCTCCAGGCCGACGGTGTCGCGCAGGCCCGTGACGTGCAGTACGCGGTGCTGTTCGACCGCATGTTCCGCTTCCCGGTCACCGGCGAGCGCGTGCGCAACTACGACGGCCTCGGCGGTCAGCTGCTCTTCGCCTACCTGCACAAGCACGACGTGGTGCGCTGGACCGACAACAAGCTGGCCATCGACTGGGAGCGCGCCCCGCAGGTCACCAACCAGCTGTGCGCCGAGATCGAGAAGCTCTACCGCGACGGCATCGACCGCCCCAAGCTGGTCCACTGGTTCGCCGGCTACGAACTGGTCTCCGCCTACCTCGCTCCGCACCCGGGCTCCAAGTGGGCCAAGGGCCCCGACGCCCTGGACCTGACCCAGCCCCCGCGCAAGCTCGTGGATGACGTGCTTCCGGACGAGTTTCCGCTCAGCATGTTCTACGAGGCACTGTCCAAGAAGCTGAAGAACGTGATCGCCTCGACCAGGGGCATCGTGGCGGACAGCGCCGAGCGGGTCGCCGCGTGAGCGGCCGCGAAACCGAGAACACTGCGCAGGAGGCGAGGAACATGGTGGGGAACGGGGCTCTCAGCGGTGCGGTGATCGCGGTGGCCGGCGCGGGCGGACCGGCCGGCCGGGCGGCGCTGCTCAGGCTCGCCGAGGCGGGTGCGACCGTCGTCGGCGCGGACAACGACCCGGAGCGGCTCTCGCAGGCCGTGGACGCCGCCCGGTACGCCTCCGGCGGCGCCCGCGTCACCGGGGACACCGTCGACCTGCTCGACCTCCAGTCCACCCGCGACTGGGCCGCGCACATCGAGAAGGACTTCGGCCGGATCGACGGCCTGGTCCACCTCGTGGGCGGCTGGCGCGGCAGCGAGACCTTCACCAAGACCAGCCTGGACGACTGGGACTTCCTCGAGCTGCTGCTCATCCGCACCGTGCAGCACACCTCCCTGGCCTTCCACGAGGCGCTGCAGCGCAGCGAGCGCGGCCGGTACGTCCTGATCAGCGCGGCCGGCGCCAGCAGGCCCACCGCGGGCAACGCGGCGTACTCCGCGGCCAAGGCGGCCGCCGAGGCGTGGACCCTGGCCATGGCCGACTTCTTCCGCAAGGCGGGAAAGAGCGAGGGCGCCGAAGGGCCGACGTCCGCGGCTGCGATCCTGGTGGTGAAGGCGTTGGTGCACGACGCGATGCGCGCCGACCGCCCCAACGCGAAGTTCGCGGGCTTCACGGACGTCAGCGACCTGGCCGACGCCATCGTCGACGTGTGGAGCAAGCCCGCCGCGGAAGTGAACGGAAAGCGTCTGTGGCTCACCGAGAAGCCGTGAACCCTCCCAGGACCGATGCGCGTCGCCACCACGACCCCGAGGTCCGCGGGTTCGCCAGCGACAACTACGCCGGGGTCCACCCGGAGGTGCTCGCCGCCCTGGCCGTGGCCAACGGCGGGCACCAGGTCGCGTACGGCGAGGACGACTACACCGAGAACCTCCAGCGGATCGTCCGCAGCCACTTCGGCGCCACCGCGGAGGCGTTCCCGGTGTTCAACGGAACCGGCGCGAACGTCGTGGCGCTCCAGGCGGTCACCGACCGCTGGGGCGCGGTAATCTGCGCGGAGAGCGCGCACATCAACGTCGACGAGGGCGGCGCCCCCGAGCGCATGGGCGGCCTGAAGCTGCTCACCGTGCCCACGCCCGACGGCAAGCTCACCCCCGAGCTGATCGACCGGCAGGCGTACGGCTGGGAGGACGAGCACCGGGCGATGCCGCAGGCCGTCTCGATCACGCAGAGCACCGAACTCGGCACCCTCTACACGCCCGAGGAGATCCGCGCCGTCTGCGAGCACGCGCACGCGCGGGGCATGAAGGTGCACCTGGACGGCTCCCGCATCGCCAATGCGGCCGCCTCCCTGAACGTGCCGATGCGGACGTTCACCAACGCCGTCGGCGTCGACATCCTCTCCCTGGGCGGGACGAAGAACGGCGCGATGTTCGGCGAGGCGGTCGTGGTCCTCAACCAGGACTCGGTCCGCCACATGAAGCACATCCGCAAGATGAGCATGCAGCTCGCCTCCAAGATGCGTTTCGTGTCGGTGCAGTTGGAGGCGTTGCTCGCCAAGGACCTGTGGCTGCGCAACGCCCGGCACGCCAACGAGATGGCGCAGCGGCTCGCGGAGGGCGTGCGCGCCGTGCACGGCGTGGAGATCCTCTACCCGGTGCAGGCCAACGGGGTCTTCGCCAAGCTCCCGCACGAGGTGAGCGAGCGCCTGCAGAAGCGGTTCCGCTTCTACTTCTGGGACGAGGCGGAGGGCGTCGTGCGCTGGATGTGCGCCTTCGACACCACCGAGGACGACGTGGACACGTTCGTGGCCGCGTTGAAGGAGGAGATGGCGCGCTAGCGTCCTCACACCGGTCGGATCTGCATAGTTATGCGATCGCTCGAAAATTCATTGACGTTCGAGTGGTCGCATTCCTATGCTCTGCGGGCATGGAGCTGATCCAGAACACCCCCGACCTGTCTGCGTATTTGGCCGCCGACGAGGCGATCGACCATGACCACCCGATGGTCCGCGAGACGGCTGCCCGTCTCGCCGAGGGGGTGGCGGACTCGTATGCCTATGCGCGGTCCGCGTACGAGTTCGTGCGCGACGGCATCCCGCACTCGCAGGACTCCGGCGACCCGCGCGTCACCTGGCGCGCCTCCGACGTGCTCCGGCTGCGCACCGGCATCTGCTACGCCAAGGCCCATGCCCTGGCGGCGCTGCTGCGGGCCGAGGACATCCCGACGGCGCTGTGCTACCAGCGGCTGACGCACGACGACGGCGGGCACGTGGTGCACGGACTGGTCGCCGTCCGGTTCAACGGAGCCTGGCACCGGCAGGACCCGCGCGGCAACAAGCCGGGCGTCGACGCCCGGTTCTCCCTCACCGGTGAGCGCCTGGCCTTCGTACCGGATCCGAAGTCCAACGAGCTGGACTATCCAGTGCTGTACGCTGAACCGCACCCGGCCGTGCTGGCCGCCCTCACGGCCGCTCCGGACCGGCCGCGGCTGTGGAAGACGCTCCCTGCCGCACTCTGACCGCGAGGCGGGAGAACATGGCACTGACGCTCACCGTGTCCGACGAGGTTCGCGCACTCGCGCCCGGCTTCACCCACGTGGCCGTCGAGGCCCACGGGCTGGTGGGCGGACCGAGCACCGAGGCCTCCTCGGCGCTCCTCGACGAGGCCGCACGCCGTCTGGCGGCGCGTCTGGACGGGCGCGCCCCGCACGAGGACCCGCACATGGCCGCCTGGCGCGAGACCTACACGGCGTTCGGCTCCAAGCCCTCCCGTACCCGCAACTCGGCGGAAGCGCTGGCCCGGCGGGCGCTGACCGACGCCGGACTGCCCCGCATCAACCTGCTCGTCGATCTCTACAACGCCATCAGCGTCGCCCATCTGATCCCCGTCGGAGGCGAGGACCTCGACCGGATCGAGGGCGGTATGCGCCTGGTGCGGGCCAGTGGCGAGGAGGACTTCGTGACCGTCACGGGCGGCGAGGAGACCGTCGAACACCCGGACGCGGGCGAGGTGGTGTGGTGCGACGAGGCCGGCGTGACCTGCCGCCGCTGGAACTGGCGCCAGGGCCCGCGCACCCGTCTCACCGAGCAGACCGCGTCGGGCATCTTCCTGCTGGAGAGCCTGGCCCCGATGCCGGTCGCCGAGGCGGAGGCGGCGGCGGCCGAACTCGCCGAACTGCTGGAGAAGTTCAGCCCGGGCGCCGAGGTCACCGTACGGCCGCCCGCGTCCTAGGCACAGGCCTGTCCGCCGCCTTCCCGGCCTGTCGTGCGGCTCCGGCCGGGGTTTGAACTGCTGCGGCAGGCCGAGCACTGGTTTCTCCAGGCCGATGGCGAGTCCGGCAAGCGGTACGGCAACGAGACGATCCGCATCACACCAGGCGGTGAGATGAGCATCAAACTCCCGGCGCCGCTGGCCGGGCTGGCCAACGCGCCGCACGGCCGGTACGTGCTCGCCTGCCGGATCGGCTTCCGCCACCGGGAGGAAGAGTGGGCCGACCGCATCGCCGCCCATCGTGCGGTGGCCTCCCGCATCAACTACGACACGGACCGGAACCGCTGGTACGTGACCGCCTCCTGGCAGATCCCGCAGGTCAGGACGGTGCCGCTGGAAGCGGCTCGTGCGGGTGGGCTGGTCGGGATGGACATGAACGCCGACCACCTGGCCGCCTGGCGCCCGGATGAGCACGGCAACCCCGTCGGCGCGCCCCGCAGATTCGACTACCGGCTGACCGGCAGCGCGCAGCATCGGGACGCGCAGTTGCGGCACGCCCTGATCCGCCTGCTGCACTGGACGGCGCGGCGCGGTCTGGCCCTCGCGATCGAGGACCTGGACTTCGCCGCGGACAAGACCCGGGAGAAGCACGGCCGCCGCAAGCGGTTCCCCAAGCTGATCTCCGGCCTGCCCACCGCCCGCCTGCGCACACGGCTCGTGCCCATGGCTGCCGAGCTCGGCGTCACCGTCGTCGCCGTCGACCCGGCCTACACCAGCCGCTGGGGCGCCCAGCGCTGGCAAAAGCCCCTGAGCAGCAAGAACAGGAAGCCCACGCGGCACGAGGCTGCCGCCGTGGCAATCGGAAGGCGCGCCCTGGGATGCCCGATCCGGCGTCGGACGGCACCGCCCTCACACGACCGGAGCGATCGTGCGGGGCATCGGACCGTCCAGGCCCGACCGGGCAGCCCGGGGCGTGAGGGACCCCGCCCCCGCATTCCCGGACCACGGAGACGATCCGCCGGCGCCGGACGCGGAGCGAAAGCCGGCGACCAGTGTGCTCACAACCGTTCGGGGCACACGGCTGAGCACGAATCCTGGCACCAGGACTCACTCCCGCTCAGCTTCTAGGAACGGTCAGTGCGCTCCGGCCGTGCGGAGCTGGTCCGGGGTCGGGGCCGTGCCGCCGAGGTGGGCGGGCATCCACCAGGTGTCGTCGGCGGACCGGGGGCGGACCGGGTAGGCGCGCTGGGCGGCCTCCAGGAGCTCCTGGACGCGTTCGCGCAGCCGGCGGGTGATGGCGCCCGCGTACTGCTCGCGGGAGGCCTCCATGGCCTCGCCCACGCGGATCGTGACCGGGATGTGGCTGCGCTTGAAGTTGCGCGGGTGGCCCTTGGTCCACAGCCGCTGCGTACCCCAGACGGCCATCGGGATCAGCGGAACGCCGGCCTCCTGCGCGAGGCGCGCCGCGCCCGACTTGAAGCTCTTCAGCGTGAACGACTCGGAGATCGTGGCCTCCGGGAACACCCCGATCACCTCGCCGGACCTCAGCGAGTCCAGCGCTCGCGCGTACGCCGCCTCACCGTTGGCGCGGTCCACCGGGATGTGCTTCATGCCGCGCATCAGGGGGCCGGAGATCCGGTGCCGGAAGACCGACTCCTTGGCCATGAAACGCACCAGGCGCTTCTGCGGGAGCGCCGCGAGCCCGTTGAAGACGAAGTCCAGATAGCTGATGTGATTGCTCACCAGCACGGCGCCGCCCGTGCGCGGGATGTTCTCCGAGCCCCGGCAGTCGATCTTGAGGTCCCACGCCTTGAACATCGTGCGGGCGAGACCGATGACGGGGCGGTAGACGAGCTCTGCCATGAGCGGGACGGACCCTTCTCTCTGCCAGGGAAGGGGCTCCCGGCTGAAGTTACGCTGCCGTAGGTTTACGGCCTGTCGCAGATCGTGCCCCAAGAACGGCCCGGGAGCCAGTCCACGTGCCCGTCCACGGCGAGATCCTCGTCACGTCACCCGTGAGATTCCGCCCGACGGCCCATAGCGGCCACACCGCGTCCGCGGACCACCGGCCGCGGCCACCGCCCGGCGGACCCGTCCCGGGTTCCGGGAATCTCCGCGCTCCCGGGCGCGCTGAACCGGTGGGCGCGCGCGGGCGCGTTCGCGAAGGTACGGCGGCACGGCGGAAGAGGAGAGCAGGCGTGCGGGGATGTGGCGAGGACAGGCGGCTCGGGGCGGCCGAACTCGGTGAGGACCTCGGCGCGCGTGCCACGCTGGTGCAGTTCTCCAGCGCGTTCTGCGCACCCTGCCGGGCGACCAGGCGAGTCCTCGGCGAGGTGGCCCGCATGGTCCCCGGCGTGGCGCACGTCGAGGTCGACGCCGAGGACCGGCTCGACCTCGTGCGCGAACTCGGGATCCTCAGGACGCCGACCGTGCTCGTCCTCGACGCGGACGGCCGCGTGGTACGGCGGGCCGCCGGACAGCCGCGCAAGGCGGACGTCATCGCGGCCCTGGGGGAGGCGTTGTGAGGCCCCGATCCATGACGGCGGGACAGCACCCACATCCCGGGACGTACTTGACTGGGCACGCCAACTATCGTGAGCCTGACCGCATGCCCTCGGAACTCCTTCTTCTCGGGCGGCCCCGCGTCGACCCAGCCCGCCCCACGAGCGCGTGCCGCCCGGACTGTTGAGCAGCCACGGATCCCGCTCGTCCGACCAGCAGAAGGACAGCTCCATGACGGCCACGTCCGACCTGGGCGCCTCCGCCACCGTCCAGCTCGCCTCCCCCCAGCTGCTGCGCTCCGTCTTCCGGCGGCACGCGGCGGGCGTCGCGGTGATCACCGCCCGGGGCGACGCCGGTCCGGTCGGCTTCACCGCCACCTCCCTCACCTCCGTCTCCGCCGAGCCCCCGCTGCTCTCCTTCGGCGTCGGCACCGGCGGCTCCAGCTGGCCGGCGATCGCCGCGACCGAGCACGTAGGCGTCCACATACTCGGGGAGCACCAGGAGGAACTGGCCGCCACCTTCGCGCGCAGCGGTGCCGACCGCTTCGGAGCGCCGACGGCGTGGCGCGAGGGTCCCGAGGGGGTGCCCGTCCTCGACGGCGTGCTGGCCTGGATGGTGTGCCGGGTCGTCACGCGGGTGCCCGCCGGGGACCACCGCATCGTGCTGGCCGAGGTCGTCCTGGGCGACCCCACGGGCGCCGGCCGTCCGCTTCTCTACCATCAGGGCCGCTTCAGCGCGCTGCGTGATTGATCACCCCGGCGCTCCCCTGCGAAGCCGTCGGGTTCCGGTTACGCTGCGTTGCGAAGGTCACAGTTCAAAGCGCTTGCTCAGCGGGCATGAACTGGGTGTACTGACGAGTAATATTCCGCTCGGAGCGCGCGGTCGCCCTGACCGGGATCGGCCGCTTCAGGCGCCTATGCTGCCTGCAGGAAGGCAGCCCAGAGAAGACGATGCAGTAGGAGAGCCGGCGTGAGCTTGAGGATCGTTGTCACTGTGAAGTACGTGCCCGACGCCACTGGCGACCGGCACTTCGCCGATGACCTGACCGTCGACCGGGACGACGTGGACGGTCTGCTCTCCGAGCTGGACGAGTACGCGGTCGAGCAGGCGCTGCAGATCGCGGAGAACGCCGACGAGGCTGAGGTCACCGTTCTGACGGTGGGTCCGGAGGACGCCAAGGACGCGCTGCGCAAGGCGCTTTCGATGGGCGCCGACAAGGCGATCCACGTCGAGGACGACGACCTGCACGGCACGGACGCCATCGGCACCTCGCTGGTGCTGGCCAAGGCGGTCGAGAAGGCCGGCTACGACCTGGTGATCTCCGGCATGGCCTCCACCGACGGCTCCATGGGCGTGGTCCCGGCGCTGCTGGCCGAGCGCCTGGGCGTGCCGCAGGTGACGCTGCTGGCCGAGGTGTCGGTCGAGGACGGCACCGTGAAGGGCCGCCGGGACGGCGACGCCGCATCCGAGCAGCTCGAGGCGTCCCTGCCCGCGGTGGTGTCGGTCACCGACCAGTCGGGCGAGGCCCGTTACCCGTCCTTCAAGGGCATCATGGCGGCCAAGAAGAAGCCGGTTCAGTCCTGGGACCTGTCCGACCTGGACATCGACGAGGACGAGGTCGGTCTGGAGAACGCCTGGACGGCCGTCGACTCCGCCACGGAGCGCCCGGCCCGCACCGCCGGCACGATCGTCAAGGACGAGGGCGAGGGCGGCAAGCAGCTCGCCGAGTTCCTCGCGAGCCAGAAGTTCATCTGAGGCCCGCAACCCGCCGACCGCCCCCCTTCGCAAGCAGGAGAGAAGAAGTCCCATGGCTGAAGTCCTCGTCTACGTCGACCACGTGGACGGTGCCGTCCGCAAGTCGACCCTGGAACTGCTGACCCTGGCCCGCCGCATCGGCGAGCCGGTCGCCGTCGCCCTCGGCGCGGGTGCCGCGGACACCGCCGCGACGCTCGCCGAGCACGGCGCGGTGAAGGTCCTCACCCACGACGCGCCCGAGTACGCCGACTACCTGGTCGTGCCGAAGGTGGACGCCCTCCAGGCCGCGGTCGAGGCCGTCTCCCCGGCCGCCGTGCTCGTCCCGTCCTCCGCCGAGGGCAAGGAGATCGCCGCCCGCCTGGCGCTGCGCATCGGTTCCGGCATCATCACCGACGCCGTCGACCTGGAGGCCGGCGACGAGGGTCCGGTGGCCACCCAGTCGGTGTTCGCCGCCTCGTACAGCACCAAGTCCCGTGTCTCCAAGGGCACCCCTGTCATCACCGTCAAGCCGAACTCGGCCGCCGTGGAGGCCGCCCCGGCCGCCGGTGCGGTCGAGGCGCTGAACGTGTCCTTCTCCGCGCAGGCCACCGGCACCAAGATCACCGGCCGGACGCCGCGTGAGTCGACCGGGCGTCCGGAGCTGACCGAGGCCGCGATCGTGGTGTCCGGCGGCCGCGGCGTGAACGGCGCGGAGAACTTCGCGGTCATCGAGGCGCTCGCCGACTCCCTCGGCGCGGCCGTCGGTGCCTCGCGTGCCGCCGTCGACGCCGGCTGGTACCCGCACACCAGCCAGGTCGGCCAGACCGGCAAGTCCGTGTCCCCGCAGCTGTACATCGCCAACGGCATCTCCGGCGCGATCCAGCACCGGGCGGGCATGCAGACCTCGAAGACGATCGTCGCGGTCAACAAGGACTCCGAGGCCCCGATCTTCGACCTGGTCGACTACGGCGTGGTCGGCGACCTGTTCGCGGTCGTCCCGCAGCTCACCGAGGAGATCAAGGCCCGCAAGGGCTGATCCTCCGACGCCGACCGAGGCCCCCGTGCCCCGCCCTCTCCGGGTGGGACGCGGGGGCCTCGGCTCGTCCCGGCGGCACCCCCCGGAGCCTCCGGAGCCTTAACGGGTGATCACCTCCTCCCGCGCGCCAGGATGAAGGCGTGGGCGGTCGCGCGAAAGACGGTGTTGACCCACGGGAAGATCCACGGATAACTTCGTACTGCGGATTATTGATTCCGGGAAGCGGAAAACAGGAGGGTGCGGGATGGGTCAGGGCCAGCAGGAGAACGTGGCGACGAGCCTCGCGGGCGCCGTCAGCGAGGAGATCAGCGCCTCCCTCGCGCCGGTCGACGCCGAACTGGAGCGCCTCTACCCGGGCGACCCCGGTACCCGCCAGCCCGTGCACACCGTCTACGTGCCCGGCGACGTCTTCGACGCCGGCACCATCCGCTCCTGGGGCGACCAGGCGCTCGCCGCGCTCGACGAACACGCCCCGGACGCGGCCTCCTTCGCCGCCGTCCTCGGCCTGAGCGACGAGCTGGCCGCTCCCGTGTACGACCGCGTCCGCGCCAAGCTGGAGCGGGAGCCCATCGAGGACCTTCGGATCGACTTCGAGGACGGCTACGGCCCCCGCCCGGACGCGGAGGAGGACGAGGCGGCCGCCCGCGCGGCCAGGCTGGTCGCCGAGGCGTACCGGAACGGGACGGCCGCCCCCTACATGGGCATCCGCATGAAGTGCCTGGAGGCGGCGGTCCGCGACCGGGGCATCCGCACCCTCGACATCTTTCTCACCGGCCTGATGGCGGACGGGGGCCTGCCCGAGGGGCTGGTCCTGACGCTGCCGAAGGTGACCTATCCCGAGCAGGTCACCGCCATGGCCCGGCTGCTCGAGGCCTTCGAGAAGGCCCATGGGCTGGCGCCCGGCCGCCTCGGCTTCGAGCTCCAGATCGAGACCAGCCAGTCCATCCTCGCCGCCGACGGCACCGCCACCGTCGCCCGGATGATCCAGGCCGCCGAGGGCCGCGCGACCGGACTGCACTACGGCACCTTCGACTACAGCGCCTGCCTCGGTGTCTCCGCCGCCTACCAGGCCAGCGACCACCCGGCCGCCGACTACGCCAAGGCCGTGATGCAGGTCGCCGCGGCGGGCACGGGCGTACGCGTCTCGGACGGCTCCACCAACGTCCTGCCGGTCGGCCCGACCGAGAAGGTGCACGACGCCTGGCGACTGCACTTCGGCCTCACCCGCCGCGCCCTGGCCCGCGCCTACTACCAGGGCTGGGACATGCACCCCGGTCACATCCCCACCCGGTACGCGGCCGTGTTCGCCTTCTACCGCGAGGGCTTCGAGCAGGCGGCGGTCCGCCTTGCCCGCTACGCCAGCCGTGCCGGCGGCGACGTCATGGACGAGCCCGCCACCGCCAAGGCGCTCAGTGGCTACCTGCTGCGCGGCCTGGACTGCGGCGCCCTCGACTCCGCCGAGGTCGCCCGGCTCACCGGTCTGACCCGAGCCGACCTGGAGTCCTTCTCCGCCCCGCGCCGCGGCGACCTGACCGCCGCGGCGCAGTAGCCGGGGGCACCTGACAGGGGCGTGACCGCGGGGCCCTGACCCCCGCGGTCACGCCCCCGTGCGCCTCTCGGTGCCGCCCTGATCATCCGCGTGCTCCACCTTGGTACGGGTGTCCGGCCACGTGTCCCACCTGCCCCGCGCGCAGGCGTCGGGCCCGGCCCTGCCGCGCGCAGCATCGCCCGGGTGCCTCCGGGAGAGCCCGCAACGGGCCGGCCCCACGAGTGGTTCAGTCCGACGGTGGCAGTTCGCCCGAGCCGCGGGTGACCAGCCGGGTCGGGAGTTCGATGCGTTCCGGGGCGAGGAGGGTGCCGTCCAGCTGGCGGAAGAGGCGCTCGGCGGCGGTCCGGCCGAGGGCCGCCGCGTCCTGGGCGACGACGGTGACGCCCGGCTGGAGCAGATCGGCCAGTTCGATGTCGTCGAAGCCGACGAGGGCGACCCGGCGCGCCTGCTCGGCCAGCACGCGGATCACGGTGACGGTCACCCGGTTGTTGCCCGCGAACACCGCGGTGACCGGATCGGGCCCGGACAGCATCGTCTCGGCGGCGCGGCGCACCCGCTCCGGGTCCGTGACGCCCAGCGACATCCAGGAGTCCTCGACCGCTATGCCCGCGTCCTCCATCGCCGCCCGGTAGCCGCGCAGACGCTCGGCGGCCGTGTGGATGCGGGGCATGTCGCCGATGAAGCCGATCCGGCGGTGGCCGTGGGCGATCAGGTGGGCCACGCCGTCGCGGGCGCCGCCGAAGTTGTCCGACAGTACGACGTCGGCTTCGATGTTCCCGGCCGGACGGTCCACGAACACGGTCGCGACGCCCGCCTTGATCTCCGGCTCCAGATACCGGTGGTCGTCACCGGCCGGGATCACGACCAGCCCGTCCACCCGCCGTGCGCACAGTGCCAGCGCCAGTTCCTGCTCGCGCTCCGGGTCCTCCGCGCTGGAGCCGTTGATGAGCAGGGCGCCGTGGGCGCGGGCCACCTCCTCGACCGCGCGGCTCAGTGGCCCGTAGAACGGGTCGGCGAGGTCTTCCAGGATCAGGCCCACGCTCGACGTACGGCCCTTGCGCAGCACCCGCGCGCTGTCGTTGCGGCGGAAGCCCAGGGCCGCGATGGCGTCCTGGACGCGCCGCTCCGTGTCCGGGGTGACCCCGGGCTCGCCGTTGACCACGCGGGAGACGGTCTTCAAGCCGACGCCCGCGCGTGCCGCCACGTCCTTCATGGTCGGACGGCTGCCGTAGCGGTTCCCGGAGCCGCGGTGCGGGTGGTCTGCGGGGCGGTCTGCTCGACGGGCGGTCTCGGGCACGGTGCGGCGTCCTGTCCTGTCGTCCACGGGGACGAATCGCGTCCACGGGGATGCGTCGGTCCATGGGTTCGTATGAGGATGTGGCGTCGAGCATAGAACCTGGACAACGTTGTCATATGCGCGAGAGACTGTCCATCGCATACTCCGGATCGCGCCCCCCCACAGCGATACCGGACTGCGCCCACCTCTTGGTTTTCTCATGATTGACGGGGAGATCTGACTCTGATGCACACCGACCTCGTGGCTGCGCTGGACATCGGCGGCACCAAGATCGCCGGAGCGCTGGTGGACGGCCGCGGCGGCATCCTGGTGCGCGCGCAGCGCCCGACGCCCGCGCAGGAGGACGGGGACACCGTGATGCGGGCCGTGGCGGAGGTGCTCGGTGAGCTGGGTGCGTCGCCGCTGTGGGGGCGTGCCACGGTCCTGGGTATCGGCAGCGCGGGCCCGGTGGACGCCTCCGCGGGCACGGTCAGTCCGGTCAACGTGCCCGGCTGGCGGGGCTACCCGCTGGTCGAGCGGGCCCGCGCCGCGGCCGGCGGCCTGCCCGTGGAACTGATCGGCGACGGTGTGGCGATCGCGGCGGCCGAGCACTGGCAGGGTGCCGCCCGCGGACACGACAACGCGCTGTGCATGGTCGTCTCCACCGGCGTCGGCGGCGGCCTGGTGCTCGACGGGCGGCTGCACCCCGGCCCGACCGGCAACTCCGGACACATCGGCCACATCAGCGTCGACCTCGACGGCGACCCGTGCCCGTGCGGTTCGCGGGGCTGCGTGGAGCGCATCGCGAGCGGCCCGAACATCGCCCGCCGGGCCCTGGACCACGGCTGGCGCCCGGGCCCCGACGGCGACACCTCGGCCGCCGCGGTGGCCGCCGCCGCCCGCGCCGGGGACCCGGTCGCCATGGCCTCCTTCGCCCGCGCCGCCCGTGCCCTGGCCGCGGGCATCGCCGCCACCGCGACCCTGGTCGAGATCGACATCGCGGTGATCGGCGGGGGAGTGGCCAAGGCGGGGGAGGTGCTCCTCGCCCCGCTGCGCCGCGCCCTGGCCGACTACGCCACCCTCTCCTTCGTACGTCGTCTGACGGTCGCCCCGGCCCAGATGGGCACGGACGCCGGGCTGGTGGGAGCGGCGGCGGCAGCGCTCGCGGCGCGAACGGGCGTGACGGCGGCCGGGGTCTGAAACGGCGGCCGCGGTCCATGATGTGAGCCGTGCACGTCTGAAGCCGGAGGGGGACTGTTGGTGGCACAGCAGAGTACGGCCGGGGGCGGAAACGCCCTGGCCCTCTTCCTGTTGGTGTGGGGAGTCGTGGCCGTCGTGTTCGGCGGCGCACTGGCCTTCGACTATCGCGGGGCGACACGGCAGAGGTTCCGGCTGAACGGCCGGCCGTGGCGGCCGAGAACGTCACGCGACATCAAGCTCGTCCGGACGTTCGGTGGAGCCTTCGCCCTGATCGGCGCCGGGGTGCTCGTCCAGGGCGCGCTGTTGCTCGAACCGAGTTCCGGGGTGGAATGGCAGAAGTTCCCGCGCATCGGCCTGCCGACCTGCGTCGTGACGACATCCCTGGTCGTGATCGGCATCGTCCTGCAGTGGCGGACCGACCCGGGCTCGCTGCGGTCGGCCTGGTCGGCCGGGGTCACCCAGCGCATCGCGTTGGTGGCGGTCGCCTTCTCGCCGCCGCTGTTCGTCGTGTGCTGGTGGGCGCTGGGGCCGGGCCCGCTCAGTGTGGTGCCGGGGCTGGTGGCCGTCGCCGCCTCGCTGGTGCTGTTCCTGGGGCGGCAGCGGCCGGACGCGTACGAGGACCCGCTGGGCGACCTCGGCCCCCTCTGAGAGCCGGACGCGTGCGAGGAGGCGCTCCCGGCGCGTGTTTCGCCGGGGAACGCCTCCTCGGCCTGGCTCAGCACATCAGGCGGGCGTCCGCCCAGTCCGCGTGGTCGGAGTCGATGCCGTCGCCGCCGTCCGTGACGACGAGGCGGACCACCTGCGCGCCGGTCACGTCCGCCGACAGCGGCCGGGCGCCCATCGCGTTGGTGAGGACTCCGGTGGCGGCGGCCTTCCTGCCGTCCGCCCAGATCTCGAACGCGACCGTGCCCCTGCCGTTCTTCTCGTCGTCGACGCCGACGTCGGCGGTGACCGTCCGGCAGGTCCCGCCGGTGTAGTACTCGACGGCGCTCTCCGCGTGGACGCCGAGCCCCTTGGAGTACACGACTCCGCCGAGGGTGATCGGGTGACCGTCACCGGCGGCGCTCTCGCCGTTGCTGGTGTCGCGTTCCACCGGGCCGTAGCCGTTGGTGGCCGAGAGCCAGGGAAGGTCACTGAGGTACGACGTCCCGGCGGGCGGCCGCACCACCACGCCGGCGGCGAAGGCCAGGGCGCTGTCGGCGCGGGCGCCGCCGGGGGAGCGGTGACTCGCCTGAAGCGTCAGGTCGTACGACCCCGTCGGCGTTCCGGCCGGTGCGGTGACCGTCCAGCGCGTGCGCAGCGCCTTGCCCGTCGGTACCGACCCGGCGTGGGTAGCGGACTCGGGCCGTACCGTCCAGCCCTCGGGGCCGGTCAGGGACACGGAGACCTGCGTGGCCGGCGTACGGCCCAGGTCGGTGACGGTCGTGGTCAGCGTCGCCGGCTTGCCCCCCTCCAGCAACGGAGCGCCGTCCAGGCCGAGTTCGACGGCGGGCGGGTTCGCGGCCCAGCGGCTGTCGGGGAAGACCCGGACCAGGACGGTGCCGTGGGCCGGGACGGTCGCCGAGATCGTGCCCGCGGTGTTGTAGGAGCGGTGCCGCCACAGATCGCGCAGGGTGTAGGCGGCGGCGTCGGGCAGGCCCACGGCCCGCGCGGAGGTGGCGACGCGCTGCGGGCTGCCGGTCTCGTTGAACAGGGCGACGGCGCGGCTGCCGTCCTTCATCTCCTTGGCCACGACCCAGCGCCCGCCCTCGGAGGAGACGACGGTGCCCTGCTTGCCCAGCGGGTCCTGGTCGACGGCGATGACCTCCTTGTTGGCCAGGATGTCGAAGGTCGCCCCGGAGGCCTTGCGCAGGTCCGATCCGATGAGGAGGGGCGCGGCCATCACGGACCACATCGAGAAGTGGGTGCGGTACTCGGTGTCCGTCATGCCGCCGTTGCCGACCTCCAGCATGTCGGGGTCGTTCCAGTGGCCCGGACCGGCGTACGGGGCGAGCGGCAGGTTCTGCTTCAGGATCGACAGCATCGAGCCCCAACTGTCGCTGATGTCACCGGTCGTGCGCCACAGGTGCCCGACGTCGGAGGCCCATTCCCAGGGCTTGTTCTCGCCCCATTCGCAGAGGCTGTAGACGATGGGCCGGCCGGTCGCCTTCAGCGCGTCCCGCATGGTGGTGTACCGCAGCCTGGCGTCCACTCCCTGGTTGTTGCAGTTGTCGTACTTGAGGTAGTCCACACCCCAGTCGGCGAACTGCTGGGCGTCGCTGTACTCGTGGCCGAGCGCGCCGGGGAATCCGGCGCTGTTGCACGTCTTGGTGCCGGCACTGGTGTAGATGCCCAGCTTCAGTCCCTTGGAGTGCACGTAGTCCGCGACAGCCCTGATGCCGTTCGGGAACCGGACCGGGTCGGGCACGAGCTTGCCGTTCGCGTCGCGGGCGGGCAGGGCCCAGCAGTCGTCGAGGTTGACGTACTGGTACCCGGCGTCCTTCAGCCCCTTGGCGACGAAGAGGTCGGCGATGCCCTTGACCATGGACTCGTCGAACTCGGCCCGGCAGTGCGTGGAGTTCCAGTTGTTGAAGCCCATCGGAGGGGTGAGGGCGAGCCCGTCGGACCGCGTGGGCGTGACGGAGTCCCGAGCGGGGGCCGTTGCGGCGGGCGCGGCGACGGCCGGGACGGCGAGTCCCGTGGTGCACAGCAGTCCTGCGGCCAGAGCCCCGACCACTGTGCGGCGGGCGGTGCGCGTGTGCGGGTGACGCATAAGAACGCTCCTCCGAACTCGCGAAAGATGGGATGACATCATGTCCGCGTCATCGGTGCGCGGTTATGGTAGGAGCTGTCGGACTCTGTTGGAAGAGAAGCGGTAACGGTTGTTCGATATCCCGTCAGAACCCTTGACTCCGAGGGAAGTTGGCGGTGAGATCCAACCCTCTCGTTCGGTTGTGTTGGGTGGCACCCCGAGGAGGGGGATATGGCGCAGTCATCGTTCAACCGACTCATCCCGCCGACAGATGAAGCAGGACATCCGATCTCCCGGCGCAATGTTCTGCAGGGTGCGGCCGTCGGAGCGGGCATGGTCACACTTCCCGCCCTGCTGTCCGCCTGCGGTTCCGGACCCGGTGGAGGCAAGAACGAGGTCACCGTCGGGTCGAACGCATCGGACGCGGTACCGAAGAAGGCGTACGCGGCGGCGTTCGACGCCTACCGGAAGCAGTCCGGCAAGAAGGTCAAGGTCAACACCAAGGACCACAACGACTTCCAGGAGAACATCAACCGGTATCTCCAGGGCCGGCCCGACGACGTCTTCATGTGGTTCGCCGGGTACCGCATGCAGTACTTCGCGGAGAAGGGGCTGCTGACCGACATCAGTGACGTGTGGTCGTCCTTCTCCGGGTTCTCCGACGCCCTCAAGGCACAGTCGACGCACGACGGCCGGCAGTTCTTCGTGCCGTACTACTACTATCCGTGGGCCGTCTTCCACCGGACCAGCCTGTTCCAGCAGAAGGGCTACCAACAGCCCAAGAACTGGGACCAGTTCATCGCGCTGGCCAAACAGATGTCCAAGGACGGCACCCCGGTCGCCTTCAGCGACAAGGACGGCTGGCCCGCCATGGGCACCTTCGACTACATCAACCTGCGCCTGAACGGATACGACTTCCACAAGTCCCTGATGGCGGGCCAGGAGGCGTGGACCGACAACCGGGTGAAGAAGGTCTTCGACACCTGGCGCGAACTCATGCCGTACTACCAGAAGGGCGCCCTCGGCCGGACCTGGGAGGAGGCCGGGCAGAGCCTTCAGCAGCGCAGGACAGGCATGGCCGTCTTCGGCATGCCTCACCCCGGCAGCCAGTTCCCGGAGAACGAGCGCGACGACATCGACTTCTTCGCGTTCCCCGAGATCGACCCGCAGTACGGCCAGGACGCCGTGGAGGCGCCCATCGACGGCTTCCTCGTGGCGAAGAAGTCCAAGAACGTCGCCGCAGCCAAGGACCTGCTCAAGTGGCTCGGCACACCGAAGGCCGAGGACATCTACCTCCAGTACGACCCGAACAACGTGGCCGTCAACTCCGGCGCCGACACCTCCAAGTACAGCGCCCTGCAGAAGAAGTCCGCCGAACTCGTCTCCGGCGCGAAGCAGATCTCGCAGTTCCTGGACCGCGACACCCGCCCCGACTTCGCCTCCACCGTGATGATCCAGGCGATCCAGGACTTCATCGGCGACCCGAAGGACGTCGACGGGCTGTGCAACAGCATCGAACGGCAGAAGAAGACCATCTTCGCGCAGCCCGTCGGCTGATCACTGGGGGACATCTTCCGTGGCGCTCACCTCCCCGCGGCGCGCCGGACGGCCACGGCTGCGCCGGTTCACCCGCCGCGACCTCGCCGTCCTCGTCGTGCTGCTCGGCATACCGGTGCTGCTCGACGTCGCCATCGTCTGGGGTCCGACGCTGGCCTCCATCGGACTGTCCTTCACCTCCTGGGACGGCATCGGGGACATCCACTGGGCCGGCGGCGAGAACTACCGGAACCTCGCGGAGAACTACCCGCCGTTCTGGCCCGCGGTCCGCCACAACGTCCTCTGGCTGCTCTTCCTCGGACTGATCGCGACGCCGTTCGGACTGTTCCTGGCCGTCCTCATCGACCGGGGGGTCCGCTTCAGCCGCTTCTACCAGTCCGTGCTCTACCTGCCGGTGGTGCTCTCCCTGGCCATCGTCGGCTTCATCGCCCAACTGCTGCTGGGCACCGACCAGGGTGCGGTCAACACCCTCCTCGGCAACCACACCGACCCCGTCGACTGGCTCGGCGACTCCCGCCTCAACATCTGGATGATGATGATCGCGGCGAGCTGGCGGCACGTCGGCTACGTCATGATCCTCTACCTGGCCGGCCTGAAGTCCGTCGACCCGGCGCTGAAGGAGGCGGCGGCGATCGACGGGGCGAACGAACGCCAGACGTTCTTCCGCGTGGTCCTGCCGACACTGCGCCCGGTGAACGTCGTGGTCGGCGTCATCACGGTCATCGAGGCGCTGCGCGCCTTCGACATCGTCTACGCGGTCAACAAGGGCCGCAACGGCCTGGAACTGCTGTCGGTGCTGATCACCGACAACATCATCGGCGAGGCCAGCCGCATCGGCTTCGGCTCCGCCATCGCCGTGGTCCTGCTCACCGTGTCCCTGGGGGGCATCGTGACGTTCCTGGTCCAAGAGCTGCGAGGGGCCCGCGACCGATGACGGCAGACATCCGCACCACCGCGCCCGTGCACCGCCCGGCGCAGGCGCCCGCACGGCCGGCGGGGCCCCGGCGGCGGGGCCGCTGGGGCGTGCAGATCTTCCTGGCGGCGGTGTCGCTGGCGTTCGTCGCGCCGCTGCTGCTCGCCGTCTACGCCTCCCTGCGCCCCTACCAGGACACGGCGCAGAACGGCTACTTCTCCTGGCCCAGCCATCTGTCCTTCGCGTACTACCGCCAGGCCTACACCGAGTCCGGCATGGGCGGATACTTCGTCAACACGCTGATCATCGCGGTGCCCGCGGTGATCGTCACGCTGTTCCTCGCGGCGTTCGTGGCGTTCGCGGTCTCGCGCCTGAGACTGCGCGGCGGCCTCGTCCTGCTGATGTTCTTCACGGCGGGCAACCTGCTCCCGCAGCAGGTGATCGTCACGCCTCTCTACGTCCTGTTCAACAGGATCCCGTTGCCGTGGTGGATGTCCGACTCACTGACGATGTACGACTCCTACTGGGCCGTCATCGTCGTCAACATCGGCTTCCAGCTGGGCTTCTGCGTCTTCGTCCTGGCCAACTTCATGCGCACGCTGCCCCAGGAGATCCTGGAGGCGGCGATCGTCGACGGCGCGGGCGTGTGGACCCGGTTCTGGCGCATTACGCTGCCGCTGTGCCGACCGGCCCTCGCGGCCCTGGCCACCCTTGAGTTCACCTGGGTCTACAACGACTTCCTCTGGGCCCTGATCTTCATCTCCGACCCCGGCAAGCTCCCGATCACCTCCTCCTTGAACAACCTGCGCGGACAGTTCTTCACGGACTACAACCTGCTGGCGGCCGGATCGGTCCTGGTGGCCCTTCCGACGATCGTGGTCTTCCTGCTCCTGCAACGCCACTTCATCGCGGGACTGACGCTGGGGTCGACGAAGGGGTGAGTGCTCCCGTCGGGTGCACGAGCGTGACCCGCGGCCGGTCGGCGCAGTTGAACCGAGCATGAAGAAGCGCAGCATGCTCGCCCTCGCGTCCCTGGCCACCGGATTCGTCGTGGCCGCCGTCACGCCGTCGCACGCCGTCGACCACGACGGGCTCGGTGACCGGAGCGTGAAGGACATCGTGGGCACCGTCGACCAGGTCGTCGATCAGGAAGGCCACACGACGGACGACGACGCGTCCGGGCGTCACCACGGCTGACGCCCGTCGGCCCGGCGCGGCGCCGGCGCCCCCGTCGCGGGGGTGCCGGCGCCGTCCTGTGGACAGCCCTCAACTGGGGCTGGTTTCCGTGGCAGGGTGGAGCGGGCAAGCCACAGGGGGCCGACAGCAGAGGGGGACCCGTGATCGTCTGGATCAACGGCGCTTTCGGTGCGGGGAAGACGACCACCGCACGGGAACTGATCGAACTGATCCCGAACAGTACGCTCTTCGACCCCGAGGTCATCGGCGGTGCGCTGACGTATCTGCTGCCGCCCAAACACCTCGCCGAGGTCGGCGACTACCAGGATCTGCCGATCTGGCGGCGCATGGTGATCGACACGGCGGCCGCGATGCTCGCCGAGCTGGGCGGAACCCTCGTGGTGCCCATGACCCTGCTGCGCCAGGAGCACCGCGACGAGATCTTCGGCGGGCTCGCCGCCCGCCGCATCGCCGTACGGCACGTACTCCTCGCCCCGGCCGAAACGATCCTGCGGGAGCGGATAGCCCACCGGGAGGTCCCGCCCGACCTGCCCGACGGCGAGATACGCGTCCGCCAGTGGGCCTACGACCACATCGAGCCCTACCGGACCGCGCTGGCCTCCTGGCTCACCGCCGACGCCCACCCCGTCGACACCAGCGCCCTCACCCCGCACGAGACGGCCGTCCGCGTCGTCGAGGCCGTCAGCAGCGGTGCCGTGCCCGTCTGCGACATCGTGCAGACCCCGGAGCCCACGGCCGAGACCGTCGCCTCCGGGGTGCTCCTGTTCGACGAACGGAACCGCGTGCTGCTCGTCGACCCCACCTACAAGCCCGGCTGGGAGTTCCCCGGCGGTGTCGTCGAACCCGGCGAGGCGCCGGCCCGTGCGGGAATGCGCGAGGTCGCCGAGGAGACGGGGGTGCGGCTGGACGACGTGCCCCGGCTGCTCGTCGTCGACTGGGAGCCGCCCGCGCCCCCCGCCTTCGGCGGTCTGCGCTTCCTCTTCGACGGCGGCCGGCTGGACTCCGCGGCGGCCCAGCGGCTGCTGCTGCCCGGACCCGAACTGCGCGCCTGCCGCTTCGTCACCGAGCGGGAGGCCGCCGACCTGCTCCCACCCGTCCGCTACGCCCGGCTGCGCTGGGCACTGCGGGCCCGCGAGCGCGGCGCGGCGGTGTACCTGGAGGCCGGGGTCCCGGTCGGCTGACGCCCGGTCCTAAGCGGAACGCGTGGAATGCGCCGAATGCGTGAGGCTGTCGCCGACGCCTTGCAGTTCCTCGTACGGATAGGGGGTCAGCCTGCTCTCCTTGCGCAGACGGTCGTGGAAGGCGTTCAGACGCGCGGCGATCGGCGCGTGACGGGTCAGAAGCGCCGCGGCCGCCGCCGGGACGCCCTCGGGCCGCGCGCCTTCGGCGCAGGCGCGGACGAAGGCCCGGCGTTCCTCCAGGTCGTACGTGTACAGGGCGTTGACCAGCCAGTTCACCAGGTGCGTGACGGTGTAGGCGCGGTCGTAGCCGCGGTGGTGGCCGAAGAACTCGCGCTCCCGCCCGGTGAGCCGGAACCGGTCGCTCAGCGCGAGACCGAAGTCGGTGAGGTACAGCCGGGTGCCGTCGGTGAGGATGTTGTGGAAGTGCGCGTCCAGGTGCAGCAGCCGGTGCTCGTGCAGGAAGCCGGTGAGGGCCTCGAGGCCGGTTTCGACGAACTCGCACGCGCTGTCCGCCGCGTCGCCGCGCAGCCGGGCGGCGAGCCAGTCGTCCGCGGTGTACGGCACGTACTCAAGGAACAGGACCAGGCTCGCGGTGGCCGTGCGCAGTGCCTCGATGCGGTGCTCCACCTGCGGGGCGCCGCCCCAGTAGGCGACGGTCCGCTCCACGTCGGCCAGCAGCTCCGGCAGCGGTCCGGGCGTGTCGGGCAGCGCCCGCCAGTGGTGCAGCAGGGGGAAGCCGGGGAAGCGGCCGGAGAGCACCCAGTTCGTCGTCATGCGGTGCGCGGCGAGCTCCCGCCACGCCCCGAGTCCGGGGCTGCCGATGCCGTAGTGGAAGTAGGGCGGCAGGTCGAAGAGGTTCGCGGTCGACCGCAGGTGGTCGGTGTGCCGTTCGACGTCGGTCAGGCGCACGTACTTGACGAAGACCTGGTGGCCGTCCACGTCGACGATCGCGGAACGGCCGCCTATCCCGTTGCCGAACGGCTCGCCGCCCGCAAGGAGTTGAGCGAGTTCGCCGTCGCTGAGAAGTGAGAGGGCGGTGGCGATGTCGGTGTGTGCCGCGATGCGGGTGGAGAGGGTCATGGTCCCATCCTCATCCGGACGCCGGGCGCTCGTCGGCCCCTATTGCTTGGGAACGGCACCTCGTGGCAAGGGAGTTGAACGTCGAGGCAGTGGTGAGTGCGTCCGCGGCCCAGGATCCCGCCGTACGGCGGAGGACCTGGGCCGCGGACGGAGCGAGGGTCAGCTCGCCGCGTAGTTGCGCAGGAACAGGGCCTCCGCCACCGACAGGCGCTCCAGCTCCTCGGGGGAGACGCTCTCGTTCAGGGCGTGGATCTGCGCCTCCGGCTCGCTCAGGCCGATCAGCAGGATCTCGGCCTGCGGGTAGAGCGCGGCGAGGGTGTTGCACAGCGGGATGGAGCCGCCCTGACCGGCGTACTGCATGTCCTGGCCGGGGTAGGCGACCGCCATCGCGTCGGCCATCGCCCGGTAGGCCGGGCTGGTGGTGTCGGCGCGGAAGGCCTGGCCCTGGCCGATCTGCTCGGTGCGCACCCGGGCGCCCCACGGCGTGTGGGCCTCCAGGTGGGCCTGGAGCAGCTTGGTCGCCTCGCCCGCGTCGACGCCCGGCGGCACCCGCAGGCTGACCAGGGCGCGGGCGCCGGCCTGCACGGACGGGGTGGCGCCGACGACCGGCGGGCAGTCGATGCCGAGCACGGTGACGGCGGGGCGGGCCCAGATGCGGTCGGCGACCGTGCCGGAGCCGATCAGCTCCACGCCGTCCAGCACCTTGGCGTCCTTGCGGAACTGCTCCTCCTCGTAGGCCAGGCCGTCCCAGACGGAGTCGCCGGACAGGCCGTCGACGGTCGTCGAACCGTCCTCGGCGCGCAGCGAGTCCAGCACACGGATCAGCGCGGCGAGCGCGTCCGGGGCGGCACCGCCGAACTGGCCGGAGTGCAGGTTGCCTTCGAGGGTGTCGACCTGGATTCGGACCAGGGTCATGCCGCGCAGGGTGCTGGTGACGGTGGGCAGACCGACGCGGAAGTTGCCGGTGTCGCCGATCACGACGGTGTCGGCCGTCAGGAGTTCGGGGTGCTCCTCGGCGTAGCGCTCCAGGCCGCCGGTGCCCTGCTCCTCGGAGCCTTCGGCTATCACCTTGACGTTGACCGGGACACCGCCGTCGGCCTTCAGGGCGCGCAGGGCGAGCAGGTGCATGATGAGGCCGCCCTTGCAGTCGGCGGCGCCGCGCCCGTACCAGCGGCCGTCACGCTCGGTCAGCTCGAAGGGCGGGCTCGTCCAGCCGGCCTCGTCCAGCGGCGGCTGCACGTCGTAGTGGGCGTAGAGCAGGACCGTCCTCGCGCCCTCCGGGCCGGGCAGGTAGCCGTACACCGACTGGGTGCCGTCCGGGGTGTCGAGCAGGGCCACGTCGGTGAAGCCCTCGGCGCGCAGCGCGTCCGCGATCCAGTTCGCGGCGCCCTCGCTCTCGCTCTTCGGGTACTGGTCGAAGTCCGCCACCGACTGGAAGGCCACCAGCTCGGCGAGTTCCGCCCGTGCCCTGGGCATGAGGGAGGCGACGGTCTCGGCGACAGGATTCGACGACATGGGCACGCTCCTTGTAGGTGCGAAGGCGCACTCGTGAGTACCCAGAGTGATACTTGCGAGCACTTCTGTATTCCGGATGATCGTGTCAGCGTAGGCGCGACCCGGTGTACGGGGCACGTACGCTGCTGATCCTCCCACAGCGGCCCACTGCCGGGGCCGCCGTAGGATGCGGGAGACAGCAGCGGCAGGCGGCTTGGATCGGGAGCGGTAGACCATCGTGAGCAGCGAGAACTCTTCGGCGGACGACGTGCAGCAGGTGTGGGACGTCGTCGTGGTGGGCGCGGGACCCGCGGGGGCCTCGGCCGCCTACGCGGCGGCGGTCGCGGGGCGGCGCGTGCTGTTGCTGGAGAAGGCGGAGCTGCCCCGGTACAAGACGTGCGGCGGCGGGATCATCGGCCCCTCGCGCGACTCGCTGCCGCCCGGCTTCGCGCTCCCGCTGAAGGACCGCGTGCACGCGGTGACCTTCTCCCACAACGGCCGCTTCACCCGCACCCGCCGTTCCAAGCAGATGCTGTTCGGGCTGATCAACCGGCCCGAGTTCGACCAGCAGTTGGTCGAGCACGCGCAGAAGGCGGGCGCCGAGCTGCGGACCGGCGCCGCGGTCTCCCGGGTCGAGCAGCACGGTTCGGCGGTGCCGGACCGGCGTACGGTCGCCGTGGTGCTCCAGGGCGGTGAGACGGTGCTCGCGCGCGCGGTGGTCGGCGCCGACGGCAGCGCCGGCCGGATAGGAGCGCATGTCGGGGTGAAGGTGGACCAGGTGGACCTCGGCCTGGAGGCGGAGATCCCGGTGCCCGAGACCGTCGCCGAGGACTGGCGCGGGCGGGTGCTCATCGACTGGGGCCCGATGCCCGGCAGTTACGGCTGGGTCTTCCCCAAGGCGGACACCCTGACCGTCGGAGTGATCTCGGCGCGCGGCGAAGGCGCCGCCACCAAGCGGTACTTGGAGGACTTCATCGCCCGGCTGGGCCTGGCGGGGTTCGAACCGAGCATCTCCTCGGGGCACCTGACCCGCTGTCGCGCCGAGGACTCGCCGCTCTCGCGCGGACGGGTGCTCGTGTGCGGGGACGCGGCCGGACTCCTCGAGCCGTGGACGCGCGAGGGCATCTCCTTCGCGCTCAGGTCCGGGCGGCTCGCGGGGGAGTGGGCGGTGCGCGTCGCCGAGGCGCACGACGCGGTGGACACGCGGCGGCAGGCGCTGAACTACGCGTTCGCGATCAAGGCGGGGCTGGGCGTGGAGATGGCCGTCGGCAAGCGGATGCTCGCGGTGTTCGAGCGCCGGCCGGGCATCTTCCACGCCGTCCTGACCGGCTTCCGGCCCGCCTGGAAGGCGTTCACGGACATCACGCGGGGCTCCACCTCGCTCGGCGAGATCGTCCGCACCCATCCCATGGCCCACCGCGCCCTGACCGCGCTGGACCGGCGGCAGGCCCCGTCCGCGGCCGAGGACACGGTCAGTTCCTGACCGTGATGCGGAAGACCGGGTGGTCGGGGGCGGACGCGGTGATCTCCTCGTCGGAGGACTTCGCCGTCACGCCCTTGAAGTACCCGTCGACCTGCCAGCCCCATCTCTCCAGGTAGGTCCGCAGGATCGGGAGCTTCTCCGCGTCGGGCAGCTCCACCGCGGTGAACTCGCGGACCTTGCGCCCGACGCGCAGTTCCCCGCCGCCCGCCGCGCGCATGTTGCGCACCCACTGGGAGTGGCCGCGCGCCGAGACGAGGTACTGCCCGCCCTCGTACGTGTGCGGGTTGACCGGAATGCGTTGCGGCTCGCCGCTCTTGCGGCCGCGCACCGACAGCTCGGCCGAGCCGGCGAGGCTCAGCCCGTAGCGGGCCAGCCAGCCGATGACGCCGTTGAGGCGGACGGCCATCGGGCTGCCCTTGAGGTAGTACGGCGACGAGGACGACGAAGAGGATGAAGAAGACGACACGATGACCCCCACGGGTTCGGGAGAGCAGTGCTCTCGCTCGATGAACAGTGTGGGGTGGATCGGTGATCCAAAGCAAGAGCACTGCTCTTTTTTGTGTGCAGTGCTCTGAATTCATGGAACACTGGTCCGCATGAGCACCGCACAGGGAGCCCGCGCCCGGGCCAGGACGGAGATCACCGCGGCGATCAAGGACGAGGCCCGCAGACAGCTCGCGGCCGAGGGCGCCGCGAAACTCTCGCTGCGTGCCGTGGCCCGCGCACTCGGTATGGTCTCCTCCGCGCTGTACCGGTACTTCCCGAGCCGGGACGACCTGCTGACCGCGCTCATCATCGACGCCTACGACTCCGTGGGCGAGGCCGCGGAGGCCGCGGATGCGGACGCGTCCGGCGCCGAGCCCCTGGCGCGCTGGACCGCCGTGTGCGAGGCGGTGCGCGGCTGGGCGCTCGCGCACCCGCACGAGTACGCCCTCATCTACGGCTCCCCCGTGCCCGGCTACACCGCCCCGATGACCACCGTCCCGGCCGCGGCCCGCGTCGGTCTGGTCCTCATCGGCATCGTGCGCGAGGCCCATGAGCGGCACGGGTTGACCGTGCCGCCGCTCCCCGCCGAGCTGCGGGGCGAGGCCGAGCGGATGACCGCGGACCTCGCGCCCGGTCTGCCGCCCGAGGTGGGGGCCGCGCTCGTCGCCGCGTGGGCGCAGCTCTTCGGGCTGGTCGGGTTCGAGCTGTTCGGACAGTTCAACCGGGTGGTGGAGGACCGCGAGCCGTTCTTCCGGCACGCGGTGGTCCGGCTCGCGCACGGGATCGGCCTGGGAACCTGACCACCGCCGGCACCGGGGGCGCACCCGCGAGGGCGCGCACTTCCCGGCGTCCGCGAGGGCGCGTACTCCCCGGGAAGTACGTGTGATCACCTCGCTCGGCCGACGCCCCCGGTGGCGTCGGCCGTCTAGCGTGGCGGTCATGACGGAGCAGCGCGTACGCCGGGGCGGCCCGCCGCAGTGGTGGCGGCACGGCCCCCCGTGGTGGCACCGCGCCGGCGAGGAGGAGGCGCCCCGCCGCCGCTGGCCCTGGCTCTCCACCGCGCTGTTCACCGCCTTCGTGCTCGTCGGTACGCACTTCGCGGCCCGCAACCAGCACGGTCACCGGGAGCCCCTGGACGCCTACGGGCTCGCGCTGCTGCTCGTGACCTCGGGGCTGCTGCTGTGGCGCAAGCGGTATCCGGCGTTCGTGGTGTTCGGCACGGCGGCTTCCACCCTCGTCTACTACGCCTTCGGGTACCCGTACGGACCCGTGTTCCTGGCCGTCGCCGTCAGCTGCTTCAGCGCCGTCGTCGCCGGGCACCGCAGGGCCGCGTGGGCGTCGGTGGCCATGCTGTGGGCCGGGCACGCGCTGATCGCGCTCTGGCTGTACCGCAGGCTGCCGCCGCCCGGGGACACCGCCTCCTCCTGGGGGCAGGAACTGGTCATCGCCACCTGGGTGGTGGCCGTCGTCGCGGTCTCGGAGCTGGCCCGTGTGCGCCGCGAGCAGTGGGTCAAGGAACGCGCCGAGCGCGCCCAGGCCGCCCGGCGGCGGGCCGACGAGGAACGGCTGCGGATCGCCCGTGAACTGCACGACGTCCTCGCGCACAGCATCTCCGTCATCAACGTCCAGGCGGGCGTCGGCCTCGCCCTGCTCGACACCGACCCGGAGCAGGCGCGCACGGCGCTGACCACCATCAAGGCCGCCAGCAAGGAGGCGCTGGGGGAGGTGCGTCAGGTGCTCGACACCCTGCGTACCCCCGGCGACGCCCCGCGCGCCCCCGCGCCCGGCCTCGGCCGGCTGCCCGAGCTGGTGGACCAGGCGGCGACCGCCGGCCTCACCGTCGAGGTCCAAGGGGCGCCGCCCCGGCTGCCGCCCGGCACGGACCTGGCCGCCTTCCGCATCGTCCAGGAGGCGCTCACCAACGTCGTACGCCACTCGGGGTCGCGGCACGCACGCGTCCGTCTCGACCACGACCGCAGCGCGCTGCGGCTGCGCATCGACGACGACGGGCCCGCGACCGGGGCGGACGCCGGCGGCAGCGGCAACGGCCTGGCCGGGATGCGTGAGCGCGCCGCCGCCCTCGGTGGCACCATCGACGCGGGAGCGCGCCCCGACGGCGGCTGGCGGGTGCTCGCCGTACTGCCCCTGACGACCGAGGAGGAGAACCGGTGATCCGGGTACTGCTGGCCGACGACCAGTCGCTGGTGCGGGCAGGCTTCAAGGCGCTGCTCGACGCCCAGCCGGACATCGAGGTCGCCGGGGAGGCCGCGGACGGGGAGGAGGCCCTGCGCAAGGTGCGCGACCTGAGCCCCGACGTGGTGCTCATGGACATCCGCATGCCGCTGCTCGACGGACTGGCCGCGACCCGCCGCATCACCGGCGAGCCGCGGCTGAAGGACGTCAAGGTGGTCATGCTCACCACCTTCGAACTCGACGAGTACGTCTTCGAGGCGATCCGCTCGGGCGCCTCGGGCTTCCTGGTCAAGGACACCGAACCCGACGAACTCCTGCGCGCGGTACGGGCGGTGGTCGGCGGCGACGCCCTGCTCTCCCCGGGCGTGACGCGCCGCCTGATCGCCGAGTTCGCCGCCCGCTCCAAGGAACCGGCGGCCGCCGACGCCCTCGCGCAGCTCACCGAACGCGAACGCGAGGTGATGGCCCTGGTCGGCATCGGCCTGTCCAACGAGGAGATCGCCCGCCGGCTGGTCGTCAGCCCCCTCACCGCCAAGACCCACGTCAGCCGCACCATGGTGAAGCTCGGCGCCCGCGACCGCGCCCAACTGGTCGTCCTGGCCTACGAGTCGGGCCTGGTGCGACCGGGCTGGCTGGGCTGAGACGCCTGCCGGAAACGCACCAGCGTGCTGACGACCCGGACCGTGAAGACGACCGGCGCGAGCGCCAGGCCCGCCCCGAGGAGCACCGTGGAGACGCCCCGCGGCAGGTCGAACAGCAGCACCGGGCCGGCCACAGCCCCGAACACCACCGCCGCCGCGAACGCCGCGCTGCACAGCGCGTATCCGATCTCGATGGTCATCGCGTCCCGCTCGGCCTGACTCCGCCGTCCCCCGTGAGCTTTCATGGCCGGAGTCAAACAGCCGTGTACCCGGCGGGCAAGAGCGGCGCGGCGAGGCGTCAGACGATGCCCGACGTCTCCTGCCACAGCGTGGCGAGGGAGTGGTCTCCCGTCACGTTCGGCATCGGGACGCGGTTCCACAGGGCGAGGTACAACTGGTCGGCGGGGCCCGAGAGCTCGGTGTCGCAGGCGGTGGCCGCGGTCCGGGTGGTGACCGGTGGCTCGCCGGACAGCCGCACGGTCCACACCGCGTCCGCGTCCGTGGCGCGCACCCGCAGGAGGCGCGGTTCGCGGCTGCGGACCCGGCTGCGGGAGCGGGCGTGGAAGCCGCGCAGCAGCTCGTCGAGGCCGTCCACGGCGAAGGCCGTGCCGAGCGGGTCCGGGGTGCCGCCGCGCGCGGCCTCGGCATCGTGGCGGTGGACCGCCGTCTCGTGTGCCTGCCGCCGGGTCCAGAAGGCCAGCGGGGACGGGGACGGCGCCGGGTGGAACGTCCAGCACTCCACGTCGGCGGGCGCCGCGGCCAGCGTCTCGACGAGCAGGCGGTGACCGGCCCGGTACCAGGCCACCAGCGCGGCGCCGTCCAGGTCCGGCGGATCGCCCATCGGGCGCGGTGACGTGCGGGCGTCGGCGACGATGCCGGCGGCCCACCGGTGCACCACGCCCGTGTGCCGCAGCAGGTCCCGTACCCGCCACCCCGGGCAGGCCGGCACGGCGGCGTCGGGCCCCGCCTGCTCGGCGGCGGCCGCCAGCAGAGTGCCGTGGCGGTCCAGTGCGTGAAGGTGCGCGGCGGTCTCCATGCCGGGAGTCTGCCGGACGCGGCCCGGTTCCGGGGAGAGCCGCAGGACGCGGCTCGGCTCCGGGAGAGCCGCCTCCGGCACCGGACCGGCGTAGGCCGCGTTGCGGTACTCCATTCGGCGGGTTGGGCTGGAAGGTGACTCATTGCCCACGTTCCGGACGGCGATCATGACGATGTCCCCCTTCGGCGCCTCCTTCGGCGGCCCGGACCCGTTCTCCGAGATCCTCAACCGCTTCTTCGGCATGACGCCGGGCGCGGCGCCCCCGCAGGTGCAGCGGGTGCCGATCGGGCGGCTGCTGACCGACTCCGCGCGCGAGCTGATCAACCAGGCCACCGGGCGGGCGGCCGAGGACGGCAGCTCCGACCTGGACACCGAGCACCTGCTCTGGGCGTGCACCCAGGTGGAGCCGGCCCGCGGCCTGCTCGCCCAGGCCGGGGCCGACCCGGACCGGCTCGGGGCGGCCCTCGCCGAGGCGCTGCCCGGCGAGAGCGGCACCCCCTCCGCGCAGCCCGGCCTGACCCCGGCCGCCAAGCGGGTGCTGCTGCGCGCCTACGAGCACTCCCGCGCGGCCGGAGTGTCGTACATCGGCCCCGAGCACATCCTCGGCGCGCTGCTGGACACCCCGGGCGCCGCGGCGGCGCGTGCCCTGAGCGCCCACGGCATCGAGGCGGACCAGCTGCGCCGCAGCGCCGACACGGCGTCCCGCCCCGACACCGCGCCCGGCGGGGCCGAGCCCCCGAGCGACACCCCCACCCTCGACCAGTACGGGCGCGACCTGACCGAGGAGGCCAGGGCCGCGAAACTGGACCCGGTGGTGGGGCGGGCCATGGAGATCGAGCAGACCGTCGAGGTCCTCTCCCGCCGCACGAAGAACAACCCCGTCCTGATCGGCGAGCCGGGCGTCGGCAAGACCGCCATCGTCGAGGGGCTGGCCCAGCGGATCGTCAACGGGGACGTGCCGAAGACCCTGGAGAACAAGCGGGTGGTCGCCCTGGACCTCACCGGACTGGTGGCGGGCGCCCAGTACCGGGGCCAGTTCGAGGAGCGGCTGAAGAACGTCATCGACGAGGTCAAGGCGGCCTCCGAGTCGACGATCCTGTTCCTGGACGAACTGCACACCGTCGTCGGCGCCGGAGCCACCGGCGAGGGCTCCATGGACGCGGGCAACATCCTCAAACCGGCCCTCGCCCGCGGTGAGCTGCACGTCGTCGGAGCCACCACCCTCGACGAGTACCGGCGGTACGTGGAGAAGGACGCCGCCCTGGAGCGCCGCTTCCAGCCCGTCATGGTGCCCGAGCCGAGCGTCGAGGAGACCGTGCAGATCCTGGAGGGTCTGCGCGACTCCTACGAGGCCCACCACCAGGTCCGCTACAGCGACGACGCCCTCGTCGCCGCGGCGGAGCTGTCGGACCGCTACGTCACCGACCGGTTCCTGCCCGACAAGGCCATCGACCTGGTCGACCAGGCCGGCGCCCGGGTGCGCCTGCGGTCCCTGGGCCGGTCCACCGAGGTCATCGAGCGCGAGGACCGGCTGGCCAAGCTGCGCCGCGAGAAGGACCAGGCCGTCGCCGCCGAGGACTTCGAGCGGGCCTCCGGGCTCAAGGACCGGATCGCCGAGGTGGAGACGGAGCTGGAGGGCCTGGCCGAGCGCCGCGAGGGCGTGCTGGAGGTGACCGTCGACGACATCGCCGACGTGCTGTCCCGGCGTACCGGCATCCCCGTCTCCCAGCTGACCGAGAGCGAGAAGGCGCGGCTGCTGAAGCTGGAGGAGGCGCTGCACTCCCGGGTCGTCGGCCAGGACGAGGCCGTCACCGCGATCGCGCAGGCGGTGCGCCGCAGCCGCGCCGGCATGGGCGACCCCAACCGGCCCGTGGGCTCCTTCCTGTTCCTCGGCCCCACCGGCGTCGGCAAGACCGAACTGGCCAAGGCACTGGCCGAGTTGCTGTTCGGCGACGAGAACCGGATGGTCCGCTTCGACATGAGCGAGTTCCAGGAGAAGCACACCGTCTCCCGGCTCGTCGGTGCCCCGCCCGGTTACGTCGGCCACGAGGAGGCCGGCCAGCTCACCGAGAAGGTGCGCCGCCAGCCCTACAGCGTGCTGCTCTTCGACGAGGTGGAGAAGGCCCACCCGGACGTCTTCAACACTCTGCTCCAGGTCCTCGACGACGGCCGCCTCACCGACGCCCAGGGCCGTACCGTCGACTTCCGCAACACCGTGGTCATCATGACCTCCAACATCGGCGCCCAGCGGATCCTCGCCCACCACGGGAACGTCGCCGCCATCAAGGACCAGCTGATGGAGGACCTGCGCGGAAGGTTCCTGCCCGAGTTCCTCAACCGCATCGACGACATCATCATCTTCCACGGCCTGAGCGACGAGGACCTCGACCGGATCCTGGACCTGCTGCTGGACCACAGCCGCCGGCGGGTGCGCGCCCAGGGCCTGGAACTGGAGGTCACCGACGCCGCGAAGCGGCTGCTGGTCGCGCACGGCCACCAGCCCGAGTTCGGCGCCCGTCCGCTGCGCCGCACCATCCAGGCCGAACTCGACAACCGCATCGCCTCCCTGCTGCTGAGCGACTCGGCCGACCCCGGTGACACGATCGTGGCGGACGTCGAGAAGGACGCCCTGGTCTGCCGGGTCGAACACCCGGACGTCCCCGGCCGGATGACCTGATGAGGCAGGCGGCCGCCGGGTGGCCGCCTGCGTCCGTCAGGCGAGGGTCACGTCCACCGGCAGCCTCTTGATGCCGTTGACGAAGTTGGAGCGGACCCGGGGCACGTCCCCGGCCAGACGGATGCCGGCCAGGCGCGGGACGAGCTCCTCGAACATGATCCGGATCTCGGTGCGGGCCAGCAGGTTGCCCAGGCACAGGTGCGGGCTGCCCTTGCCGAAGGTGACGTGGTCGTTGTTCCGCCGGGTGACGTCGAAGTCGTACGGGTTGCCGAAGACCTCCTCGTCACGGTTGCCGGAGGCGAACCACATGACCACCTTGTCGCCCTCCTTGATCCGCTTGCCGCCGAGTTCGGTGTCGCGGGTGGCGGTGCGGCGGAAGTGGTACACGGGCGAGGCCCAGCGCAGGAACTCCTCGACCGCGGTGGGGATCAGCGAGGGGTCCTCCTGGAGGCGGGCCAGCTGCTCGGGGTGCTGGAGCAGGGCCAGCATGGAGTGGCTGATGGTGTGGCGGGTCGTCTCGTTGCCCGCCACCACCAGCAGCAGGAAGTAGTTGTCGAAGTCCTGCGCCGAGAGCGGCACTCCGTCCCGCGGGGTGCCGTTGACGAGCCGGGAGACCAGGTCGGTGCCGTCGCCGCCGCGCCGCTGCCGGGCCAGCTCCCGGCCGTAGGCGAAGACCTCCAGGGAGGCGGGGGAGCGGAAGGGCAGGTCGCGGTACTTCTCGCTCTCCTCGCTGTGCAGGAGAACGTCGGCGTAGTCCGGGTCGGTGTTGCCGATGATGCGGTTGCCCCAGTCGATGAGCTGCTGGTTGTCCTCCGGGGGCACGTCGAGCAGCCGGGCCAGCACGTTGATGGGGAAGTCGGCGGAGACGTCCTTGACGAAGTCGAAGGTGCCCTTGGCCAGGGCCGCGTCCAGGGTGGTCGCGGTCAGGCCGCGCAGGAAGTCGCCGTAGCTGTTGATCACGTTCGCGCCGAACTGGCGCTGGATCAGGCTGCGCAGTGCGCGGTGGCGGACCCCGTCGAGTTCGAGGATGGAGGCGCGCTTCTTGATCTGGTCGTCGTCGACCTCCTCCAGGTTGACGAACCGGGTGGAGGTGAAGGTGTCGGCGTCGCGGTCGACGCGGGCGATGTCCGCGTGCCGGGTCACGCTCCAGAAGCCGGAGTTGGGTGCCTCCTCGGGCTGCCAGTGCACCGGGTCCTCGTGGCGCAGGGTGTGGAACATGCGCCAGGGGGTGACTCCGTCGGTGAAGTTGTCCAGGTCGGCGAGGTTCACGTCGGCCAGCGGCAGAGGCTCGCGGACGGCGTCGGACAGGGTCGGGGTGGTCATGGGCGGTGTCTCCTCGGCGTCACGGGGCTCGGTGCCGGCGGGATGCGGCGTCAGGGGGCGGGGGCGGGGCGCGGTGCCACGGGTGGGGCGGGTTCGGTCAGAGGTGGTAGGCGTATTCGGTGAACTCCCAGTCGGTGACGTGCCGTCCGAAGCGTTCGACCTCGTCGCGCTTGTAGGTGAGGTAGGAGGCGGTGAAGTCCTTGCCGAGGACGTCGGTCAGCGCGGTGTCCGCCTCCAGGGCGTCCAGCGCGGCGGACAGGGTGGCCGGGAGCATGGCTGACCGGTCGGTGTCGTAGCCGTATCCGTCCAGTGGGGCGGGTGGTTCCTCGCCGGCCAGGACGCCGAGCAGGGCGGCGGCCACGGTCCCGGCGATGAGCAGGTAGGGGTTGGCGCCGGCGTCGCCGAGGCGCAGTTCGAGCCGGGAGCCGGCGCCCCGCTCGGGCGGGACGCGGACCATGGCGCTGCGGTTGTCCAGGCCCCAGTCGATCAGCCAGGGGGCGAGGGTGTCCGGGCCGAAGCGCTTGTAGGAGTTGACCGTCGGATTGGCCAGCGCGGCGAGCGCGGGCGCGTGGGCGAGGATGCCGGCGACGGCGTGCCGGGCGGTCGCGGACAGGCCGTACGGCGCCGCCGGGTCGTCGAAGACGTTGGCGCCGTCGTCGTCCTCGCAGGACAGGTGCAGATGGAAGCCGGAGCCTCCCGCGTCGTTGAACGGCTTGGCCATGAAGGTGGCCAGGCGTCCCTCCTTGCGGGCGAGTTCCTTGACCGCCGACTTGAAGCGGAAGGCCCGGTCGGCGGCCGACAGCGCCTCCGAGTGGGTCAGGTTGATCTCGAACTGGCCCCCGTCGAACTCGTGGTTCCCGCTGCTCACGCCGAGGTCGGCGGCGCGCAGCAGGCGCAGGGTGCGCAGCAGGTGGTTGTCGTCGTCGGCGCGCAGGCCCGCGGTGTAGACGACGCCCCGGGCGTCGCTGTAGCGGCGCCAGCCGCGCGGGGAGCCGGGCGCGGGCTCACAGAGGAAGTACTCCAGCTCGGGGCCGATCACCGGGTGCAGTCCGTGCCCGCGGCAGCGGTCGAGGACGGCGCGGAGCAGGTCGCGGGGTGACTCGGGGGCGGGCAGCCCGGTGGCGGGGTCGGTGACGTCGCCCAGGCAGCTCGCCACGCCGGGTTCCCAGGGCAGGGACACGAGGGTGTCGAGGTCCGGTCGTACGCAGATGTCGGGCAGCCCCGCGTCCAGGCCGCCGGCGACCGGGACGACGTCGCCCTGCGGGCTGGTGTGGTAGACGGCGCGGCAGAAGGCCAGTCCGTGGTCGCAGGCCGAGGGCAGGTGCTCCAGCAGGACGTCGCGGGCGCGGTCGGTGCCGATGAGGTCGGGATAGGTCACGCGGACCACGTCGAC
The DNA here is from genome assembly GCF_053598035.1 of Streptomyces sp. NPDC001204. Lineage (NCBI taxonomy): Bacteria > Bacillati > Actinomycetota > Actinomycetes > Kitasatosporales > Streptomycetaceae > Streptomyces > Streptomyces sp. NPDC001204. The sequence continues at coordinate 61,063 of NZ_JBSFJL010000025.1, forward strand.
GCCCTCGGCGGCGAGCCGGTCCTGGTGCCGGCGGACGGATGGGGAGTCGGATGCGCTCACCGGAGTCTCCTCTGGGGAATGTGGGGCGCTTCCCAGGCCGGAGCGGGCGCTGGGAGAGGGAAGAGGGGCGGCGCCGCACTGCGGGGAGGAGCAGGGGCCGCTCAACGTTTGGTGCCAAACGGTATGGACCCCTGTCACCTCGCCGCAAGAGGTTGGCCGCAAAATTTATCCATCCGGATAGCTATTGACCAGGGTCCGGCCGCTTCCTATGTTGTTTGACGCCAAACGAGTTCGGGGTGCGGTGTCACCCACCCCGTTGGCCGGGGCCCGGCCGCATCCGGTCCGGGCCCCATTCCCTCCCAGCTCCCCCGCCCGACGCCCTCAGCACCAGGAGGACCGGCCATGAAGGTCGTCGTCGACATGAACAAGTGCCAGGACCACGGTCAGTGTGTCTTCGCCGCCCCCGACGTCTTCAGCTTCGACGACACCGGCCGTCTGGCCTACGTCGGCGACCCCGACGACGCGCTGCGCGACGAGGTCGAGGAGGCCGCCGACGTCTGTCCGCTCCAGGCCATCCGGATCGAGGACTGAGCCGTGAGCGCACCCGTCGTCGTGGCCGGCGCCTCCATGGCCGGTCTGCGCGCCGCCGAGCAGCTCCGGGCCGCCGGATACCCCGGCCCGATCACCCTGGTCGGCGAGGAACCCCACACGCCCTACAACCGGCCGCCGCTGTCCAAGGAGGTCCTGGCCGGCAAGGCGGCCTTCGAGTCGCTGGCCTTCAGACCTCGTGCCGCCGTCGCCGACGCCGAATGGCGCCTGGGCTCCAGGGTCGTCGCCGCCGACCTCGACCGTCGCCTGGTCGAACTCGACGACGGCGAGACCCTCTCCTACGCCGGACTCGTCGTCGCCACCGGGATGCGGCCCCGCCGCCTGCGCTGCCCCGGACCCCTGCGCGGAAGGCACACCGTCCGAACCATCGACGACGCCCGCGAGCTGCGCGCGGCCCTGACCCGCCCGGGCGCCCGGGTGGTCGTGGTGGGCGCGGGCTTCATCGGCTGCGAGGTCGCCGCCACCGCCGTCGCCCTCGGCGCCGCCGAGGTGACCGTCGTGGACCCGCTGCCCCTGCCCATGGCCGCACCGCTCGGCGAACTGCTCGCCGGGGCCCTGCGGAAACGGCACGAGGAACGCGGAGTGCGCTTCGCGCTCGGCACCGGCGTGGCCGGCTTCGAGGGCGCGGACCAGGTCACCGGCGTGCTGCTCGGCGACGGGACCGTGCTCCCCGCGGACGTCGTGGTGGAGTCGGTCGGATCGGTCGCCAACACCGAGTGGCTCGACGGCAACGGCCTCGACCTCACCGACGGGGTGCTCACCGACGAGCACCTGCGCGTCGGTTCACGCCCCGACGTGGTGGCCGTCGGCGACGTCGCCCGCTTCCCCAACGCCCGCTACGACGGCGTACCCCGCCGCGTCGAGCACTGGTCGATCCCCACCGACACCGCCAAGCACGCCGCCCGCGTGCTCGCCGCCCACCTCGACGGCACCGACGCCGGCCTCGACGCGTTCGCGCCGCTACCCGCCTTCTGGAGCGACCAGCACGACTTCCGCCTCCAGTCCTTCGGCGCGCCCGGGCTCGGCCTCGGCGACGTACGGATCCTCGACGGCGACCCGGAGGGGGACGTGCTCGTCGGCTACCACACCGGCGGCCGCCTGGTCGGCGTCGTCGCCCTCGGCGGTCGGGCCGCGGCGGCCGCCGCCGCCCGCCACCGCGCGGAACTGCTCAAGCTGCCCGCCCTCACCGTGTAAGGAACGCCTGCCATGACCACCGTCCGCGGATTCTTCCACCCCAAGACGGCGACGGGCGCCTCGTCGCTGATCCCCTCCCCGCCGTGGCACTACTCCGGCGACCTGCTCACCGTCGAGTACCGCACCGACCCGGCACGCGTGCGCGAACTGCTGCCCGAGCCGCTGGAACTCGCCGACGAGGACCCCGGCGCCGTGGCGCTGATCTGGGCCGACTGGCAGTCCTGCGCCGCTTCCGGCGAAGAGCTGCTCGACCCGGTGCGCGCCCAGTACAAGGAGGCCTTCGCCGTCGTCCGCTGCAAGTACCGCGGGCAGACGTACACGCGGTGCGTCCACATCTGGGTCGACAAGGACTTCGCCATCGCCCGCGGGCTGCACCAGGGCTACCCGAAGAAGTTCGGCTCCATCCACCAGACCCGCCCGCACCCCTACGGACCGGCCCCGCGGATCGAGGCGGGCGCCCGCTTCGGCGCGACGCTCGCCGCCGCCGACCGCCGTATCGCCCAGGCCGTGGTCACCCTGCGCGAGCCGTCCGACACCAACGGCTTCGTCAACGGCCACCCCATGGCCCACCACCGCTGGCTGCCGTCCGTCGAGAAGGGCAAGGGCCTCGCCCTGGACGAGCTGATCGAGTCCGGCGCCGCCTCCTTCGAGGGCGGGCAGCCGTGGATCGGCGACGCCGATCTGGAGCTGTTCGAGGCGCCCACCGAGGAACTGGCCCGGCTGGAGGTGCGCGAGCCCATCGCCGCGTACTACCGCCAGGTCGGCGTGGTGTGGGACGGCGGCCGCCTGCTGGAGTCCGGCACGTCCGGAGCCGAGTGACGCACCCGCAGACGAGACACCCTGGAGACCGGACATGACCGACACCCACACCATCACCGTCGCCTCAGTCGCCGTCGACACCCAGCACTGGATCGGCGGCGAACGCGTCGCCTCCGCGGGCACCTTCACCGACGTCTCGCCCATCGACGGCGCCGCGCTCGGCGAGATCTCCCGCGGTACCGCGAGCGAGGCCGCCGCGGCCGTGGCCGCCGCCAAGGCCGCCTTCCCCGCCTGGGCCGCCACCCCGCCCGCCGAACGCGCCCGCCTCCTGCACGCCATCGCCGACGGCGTGGAGAAGCGGCTCGAAGAACTCGCGATCGTCGAGACCACCGACAACGGCGCCCTGCTGCGCTCCCACCGCCGCGGTGTCATGCCGCGCGTCGCGCACAACTTCCGCTTCTTCGCCGACCGGCTGCTCCAGCTCGGCCACGAGGAATTCGAGACGCGCGGCCACACCAACCACGTCAGCTGGGACCCGGCCGGCCCCTGCGTGCTGATCACCCCGTGGAACGCGCCGCTGATGCTGGCCACCTGGAAGGTCGCCCCGGCCCTCGCCGCCGGCAACACGGTGATCCTGAAGCCCGCCGAGTGGTCCCCGCTGACCGCCTCGCTGCTCGCCGACATCGCCGCCGAGGCCGGGCTCCCGGCCGGCGTCCTCAACGTCGTCCAGGGCCTCGGCTCGGAGATCGGCGACGTGCTCACCTCGCATCCGGACGTGCGCCGGATCAGCTTCACGGGCTCCGTCCCGACGGCCAGGCGCATCTCCGCGTCGGCCGCCGCGAACCTCACCCCGCTCAGCCTCGAACTCGGCGGCAAGTCCCCGCTGCTGGTGTTCGCCGACGCCGACCTCGACCTCGCCGTGGACCTCGCGGTGGAGCAGTACGACAACGCCGGCCAGGTCTGCCTGGCGGGCACCCGGCTGCTGGTGGAGGAGTCGATCGCCGAGGAGTTCACCCGGCGCTTCACGGAGAAGGCCTCCCGGCTGGTGCAGGGCGACCCGCGCGACGAGGCCACCGACATCGGCCCCAACATCCACCCCCGCCAGCTGGAGAAGATCGACGGCTTCGTGCGGCGGGCGGTCGCGGCCGGGGCCCGGGCCGTCATCGGCGGCCACCGGAAGGACGACCGGTTCTACGCGCCGACGCTGCTGACCGACGTCGCCCAGGACTCGGAGATCGTGCAGGAGGAGGTCTTCGGCCCCGTGCTGACCCTCCAGACCTTCGGCACTGAGGAAGAGGCCGTCCGCCTCGCCAACGACACCCGCTTCGGCCTGGCCGCCACCCTCGCCACCGGCGACCACCAGCGCGCCGAACGCGTCACCGCGCGGCTCGTCGCCGGCACCGTCTGGGTCAACTGCTTCTTCGTCCGCGACCTCCAGGCCCCCTTCGGCGGCTCCCGCCACTCCGGCGTCGGCCGGGAGGGCGGCGACTGGAGCTTCGACTTCTACTGCGACCTGAAGAACACCGTCACCGCCCCGGAGGGATGGAAGGACCATGGGTGAGATCGTCGGGGCGGGGCTGCTCGCCCACGTCCCCACCGTCGTGCTGCCGAAGGCGACCCGGCTGGAGCTGAACGAGGGCAAGGAGATCACCCTCGTCACCGGCCTTCAGCAGCTGCGCGAGGACGTCTTCGCACGTGATGACGCACACGCATACGACACCGTGGTCGTGCTGGACTCCCACTGGGCGACCACCGTCGAGTTCGTCGTCACCGCCCAGCACCGGCGCGCGGGCCTGTTCACCTCCGAGGAGCTGCCGCGCGGCATGTGCCGGATGCCCTTCGACTTCCCCGGCGACCCCGAACTCGCGCACAACATCGCCTCGTTCGCCGGCAAGCACGGCACCTGGATCACGGCGATCGACGACGAGTACCTGCCGATCTACTACGCCACCATCAATCTGTGGAAGTACCTCGGCGAGGGACTGCCCGGCAAGCGGTGGGTGACCATCGGCGTCTGCCAGACCGGCGACATGGAGGACCACCTGCGCCTCGGCCGCGCCCTCGCCGACGGCATCGCCGCCACCCCCGGCCGCCGGGTCCTGCTCATCGCCTCCGGTGCCCTGTCGCACACCTTCTGGCCGCTGCGCGAGCTGCGCGACCACGAGGCCAGCGACCCGGCCCACATCTTCACGGCCGAGGCCCGCGAGGCGGACCACGAGCGCATCGCCTGGTTCAAGGAGGGCCGCCACGACAGGGTCCTCGACACCATGGACGAGTTCTGGAAGTACAAGCCCGAGGCGAAGTTCTTCCACTACCTGATGATGGCCGGCGCGCTCGGCGAGCGGGCCTGCGTCGCCAGGGCCCGCCAGTACGGCGAGTACGAGAACTCCATCGGCACCGGCCAGGTCCACCTGTGGTTCGACCGCCCGGCCGAGGGCTGGACCGGCAGCGGTCTGCCCACGTCCACCGCATCGCACCCGACCGCCTAGAAAGGCCCCTCATGCCCGAGTACCGCCGCATCCTGCTCGACGGTGCCGCCGTCCAGGTCACCGTCGACGGGGACGAGCTGGTCGCCGGGGACGGCCGCCGCGTCAAGACCGACGACGCGCGGCACCTGCCCCCGGTGGTTCCCTCCAAGGTGATCGCCGTCCACCTCAACCACCGCAGCCGGGTGGACGAGTTCCGGATCGGCCTGCCCGACACCCCGACGTACTTCCACAAGCCGACCTCCGCCCTCAACTCCCACAAGGGCGCGATCGTGCGCCCCGAGGGCTGCAAGTGGCTCAACTACGAGGGCGAGGTCGCCATCGTCATCGGCAGGACGGCGCGCAACATCTCGCCGGCCGAGGCGGGGGAGTACATCGCCGGGTACACGGTCGCCAACGACTACGGCCTGCACGACTTCCGCGACACCGACGCCGGTTCCATGCTGCGCGTCAAGGGCTCCGACACCCTCTGCCCGCTCGGCCCCGGCCTGGTCACCGACTGGGACTTCCACGGCAAGCGGCTGCGGACCTACGTCAACGGCGAGGTCGTCCAGGACGGTTCGACCGACGAGATGACCTGGGACATGCACTACCTGGTCGCGGACATCGCCCGCACCATCACCCTTTACCCCGGTGACGTGCTGCTCTCCGGCACCCCCGCCAACTCGCGTCCCGTCCGGCCGGGCGACGTCGTCGAGGTCGAGGTCGAGGGACTGGGCCGGCTCACCAACCACGTCGTCACCGGTCCGGCCCCGATCCGGACCGACGTCGGCGCCCAGCCCACCGAGTCCGAGGAGGTGCTGTCCACCGCGCTCGGCGGCGACTGGGAATTCCGTGGCATCCGTCCACCGCGCCGCTGAGCGGCCCGTGGTCGATAGGGTCGGTGCCATGACCGAGCCCGGACACCCCGCGAAGCGTGGCGAGCCTGCGGCGCCCGGGGCACCCGGAGCACCCGTGGAGAGCACTGATCCCACGGCTCCCGGCGGCCCCGCCGCCCCTGCGCCCACCGCGGGGACGGGGGTGCCCGCCGGGTCCGCGGTGGGCGCGGGGACGCGTACGCCCGCCGGGTCGGGCGAGCCGGGCGGGTCGGGCGAGTCGGGGGATTCTGCGGTCCCTCGCGGACCGGTCGGGCCGGTGGGGGCCGCCGGCGTTGTGCGTGCCGCCGGGGCTGTCGACTCCGGCGGGTCCGGGGATGCTTCGGTCCCTGGCGCGTCATCCGGGTCGGCGGGGTCGTCCACCGGGGCTGTGGCTGCCGCCAAGTCCGGCGAGGCCGCCGAGCCCGGTGGGCCGGGAGAGCCCGCGGGCCTTCCAGAGCCTGCCGCCTCCGCGGCCCCCGTGGGGCCGGTGGAACCCGGACCGTCCGCGGACGAACCTCATGGGTCGGCGGAGCCCGGTGACGCCGGTGGGCCGGACGGGGCCGTCGGATCCGGCGCGCCCGCCGACGCCGGTCCCGGTCGGCGGTCGCGCAAGCGGGTGCGGAACTACGGGGCCGGCCGGGACGCGCTGCTCGACGCCGCCGTGCGGGTGGTGGCCCGCGGCGGGCTGCGCAAGCTGACCTACCGGGCCGTGGCGCAGGAGGCCGGGGTCACGCACGGGCTCGTCGTGCACCACTTCGGCTCGCGCGACGCCCTGATCGAGGAGGCGCTCGCCCATGCCGTGCGCTCCTCCCTGAACAGCAGCGCGCTCGAACCCGGCACGGGCAGGGTCGCGGACTTCTCCGCCGGGCTGTCGGACATGGTGGAGTCCGGCCCGGACCTCCAGGCCTTCCAGTACGAGTTGCTGCTGGAGGCGCGCCGCCGTCCCGAGCTCATGCCGCACCTGCGCGCCCTGTACGAGGAGTATTTCGGCGCCACCCGGCGGGAGCTGTCCCAGATGCTCGCCCGGCCGGTCGACCGGGGCCTGTACCGGCTGGTCTTCGCGGCCCTGGAGGGCCTGGTCCTGCACCAGCTCGTGTTCGGCGAGCGCGAGGTCACCGAAGAGGCCCTCGCCCGGCTGCGCGAACTGCTCGGGCAGCTCGCCGTCGAGCCTGACGAGGCCTGACCCGTACGCCGCACCGGCGCGGCCGGGACCGCAGGCCAAGCCGGCGTGGGAATCGCCGATCCGCACGGATTCCCCGCCCTCACCCCCTTGTCAAACGGATAGTTCCGCCCTCACGATGAGGCAACTCGTTTGGCCTGAAACGACCCTCCTTTCTCTGGCAGGTGATCCGAGTGGACAGTCAGACGGCCTCCGCGGAGCGGACCGTACGGGACACATCCACCGCAGCCACGCTCAAGCCCAATGCGCTGGGCGTTTTGGGCATCCTCTTCTTCGTCCTGTCCGCGCAGGCCCCCCTGACCGGGATCGCCGGGGCGGCCCCGATCTCCGTAGCCATCGGCAACGGAGCCGGCACACCCGCCGCCTATGTGCTCGCGGGCGCCATGATCCTGCTGTTCTCGGTCGGCTTCGTCGCCATGGGACGGCACGTCGTCGACGCCGGCGCCTTCTACACCTACATCGGCACCGGGCTCGGCCGTACCGCCGGAGCCGGCAGCGCGGGCCTCGCCCTGTTCTCGTACTGCGTCATCCAGGCGGCCATGTACGGGCTGTACGGCTCCATCGTCAGCGGACTGGTCGCCCACCACACCGGCCTGGACCTGCCGTGGTGGGTCTGGGCGCTGGCCACCATGGCCGTGGTGAAGGTGCTCGGGGCCGCCGGCATCGAGATGGGCGCCCGCGTACTGGCCGTCTTCGTCACCGCCGAGTTCAGCATCCTGCTGGTGTTCGGACTCGTCATGCTGTTCAAGGGCGGCGGGCCCGAGGGGCTCGGCGTGACCGACAGCTTCTCGCCGTCCGCGGCACTCCGGGGCGCACCCGGGGTCGCCGTGATGTTCGCCGTCGCCTCCATGTTCGGCTTCGAGGCCACCGCGATCTACGGCGAGGAGGCGCGCGACCCCAGCAGAACCGTCCCGCGGGCCACCTACCTGTCCGTGCTCGTGGTCACCGGCTTCTTCGCGCTGACCTCCTGGATGCTGATCTCCGCCTACGGTGCCTCGAAGGCGTCGGCGGCCGCGGGCGAGGCGCTGGCGAGCGGGGACTCCACCGGCTTCGTCTTCGCGCCGATCGCCGCGGAGTTCGGCGGCTGGGTGAACCAGGTGCTGCCGATCCTGCTCGCCACCTCCCTGTTCGCGGGCATCCTCACCTTCCACAACTCCGCCAACCGCTACCTGTTCTCGCTCGGCCGCGACGGGCTGCTGCCGCCGGGCCTGTGCAGGCTCAACTCCCGCCACGCGCCCGCGGCCGCCGGCTGGGTGCAGACCGTGGTCGCCGTGGCCCTGGTCGTCCCGTTCGCGCTGACCGGCAAGGACCCGGTGCTGACCCTCTTCTCCTGGTTCAGCGGGGTGGCCGTCCTGGCGATGATGCTGCTCTACCTGCTGACCTCGGTGTCGGTGGTCGTCTTCTTCCGCCGCGAGCGCCTGGACAGCCGGGTGTGGAACACGCTCGTCGCCCCGGTGCTGGGCGTGCTGGGCCTGGCGGGCGCGATCTGGCTGATCCTCGCCAACTTCACGACCCTGATCGGCGGTTCGACCGGCACGGCCGTGTGCCTCACCCTCCTGGTGCCGGCGGTACTGGCGCTCGGCGCGGTCAACGAACGGGTCGGGCGACGGCGCGCGCCGACGCCGTAACCCCCTCACCCACCCTGAAACGACGCACGATCAACGTGGTCTGGAGGACCGCATGTCCGCTGTCACCCACGACGAATGGCTCCACCGGGCCAAGGAGTTCCAGCCCCCTCGCGCGCACCACATCGACGGCGCCGAGGAGGCCGGCGACGGCGCCTTCCGGGTGGTCTCGCCCCGGAATGGCCAGGTGCTGACCGAGGTCGCCGACGCCGGCCCCGCCGAGGTCGACGCCGCCGTGGCCGCCGCTCGCCGTGCCTTCGACAGCGGACCGTGGCCGCGGTGGGCGCCCGCCGACCGCGGCCGGGTCCTCCTGCGCATCGCCGATCTCCTCCAGGAGCGGCGCACGGAGCTCGCCCTCGCCGTGAGCCTGGAGATGGGCAAGCCGATCAGCGACGCCCACGACATCGAACTGCGCGCCGTGATCAACACCTTCCGCTGGTACGGGCAGCTCGCCGACAAGCTCACGGACGAGTCCCCGCACACGGCCGCGGACGCGCTCGCCCTGGTCACCCGGGAGCCGGCCGGCGTGGTCGGGGCGGTGGTGCCCTGGAACTTCCCCCTCACGCTCGCCGGCTGGAAGGTCGCCCCCGCGCTGGCGGCCGGCTGCACCGTCGTACTGAAGCCCTCGGAGAACGCGCCGCTGTCCGCGCTGCTGCTCGCCCGGATCGCCACCGAGGCAGGGCTGCCGCCCGGGGTGCTCAACGTGGTGAACGGCGACGGGCCGGTGGCCGGGCGGGCCCTCGGCCTCCACCCGGACGTCGACGTGCTGGCGTTCACCGGTTCCACGGCCGTCGGCCGCCACTTCCTGCGCTACTCCGCCGACTCCAACCTCAAGCGGGTCTGGCTGGAGCTCGGCGGCAAGTCGCCGAACATCGTCCTGCCCGACGCCCCCGACCTGGCGAGGGCCGCCGCCACCGCCGCCTGGGGCATCTTCTTCAACCAGGGCGAGATGTGCACCGCGCCCTCCCGGCTGCTGGTGCACTCCTCGATCGCCGAGGAGGTCACCGACGCGGTCGTGGCGCGGGCGCGAGAGCTGCGGGTGGGCGACCCCCTGGACCCCGCCACCGAGATGGGCGCCCTGGTCGGCGAGGCCCACCTGGGCCGTGTGCTGGACCACGTCCGGCAGGGCGCCGGCGACGGGGCCCGCCTGCGCACCGGCGGCCGGCGCATCCTGGCGGAGACCGGCGGCGTCTACGCCGAGCCCACCGTCTTCGACCGCGTCGACCCGCGCAGCCGGCTCGCCCGCGAGGAGATCTTCGGCCCGGTCCTGTCCGTGCTGACCTTCGACGGGATCGACGAGGCGGTCGCGCTCGCCAACGCCACCGAGTACGGCCTCGCCGCCGGCCTGTGGACCTCCGACCTGTCCACCGCGCACCGCGTCTCCCGCGCCCTGAGGGCCGGCACCGTCTGGGTCAACTGCTACGAGGAGGGAGACCTCACCGTCCCCTTCGGCGGCATGAAGCAGTCGGGCAACGGCCGGGACAAGTCCGTCCACGCCCTGGAGAAGTACACGGAGCTGAAGACCACCTGGATCCAGCTGTGAGCCGAAACCCCGTGCGTCCCCTGATCGCGGTCCCCGCCCGTTTCTCCGCCACCACCTCCGCACTGCGCTTCGCCGCCGAGGTCAACGCCCGCGCCCTGGTCGAGGCGGTGTGGCGGGCCGGCGGCGAACCGGCCACCGTCCATCCGGCGGACCCCGCAGGGCACGACGTCGCCGCGCGGCTCGCCCGCTTCGACGGCGTACTGCTGCCCGGCGGCGGCGACCTCGCGCCGCACCGGTACGGCGCCGCCGACGCCCACGACAGCGTGTACGACGTCGACGGCCTCCAGGACGCCTTCGACCTGGAGGTGGCCCGCCGGGCCCTGGGGTCCGGACTGCCGCTGCTGGCGATCTGCCGCGGTCTCCAGGTGGTCAACACCGTGCTGGGCGGCACGCTGCACCAGGACATGGGCGGCCCCGGCCAGGACCACCGGCACGTCCGGCACCCCGTGTCCCTCGCCCCCGGTTCGGCGCTGGCCCGGATCACCCGTGCCGACAAGGTGGAGGCCTCCTGCTACCACCACCAGCACATCGACCGGCTCGGCGAGGGCCTTACGGTCACCGCCCGGGCCGCCGACGGCACCGTGGAGGGCGTGGAGCGCGTGGACGGCACGGGCTGGTTCGCGGCCGTGCAGTGGCATCCCGAGGACACCGCGCACGAGGATCCGGCGCAGCAGCGCCTGTTCGACGCGCTGGTGGGGGCGGCCCGTGCCTGAGTGCCCCGGGGCACCAGAGGCGGCGCGGAACCTGGCGGGTCAGCCCTTGGCGCGGCGCCCGCTGCGGCGCGGCGCCGGGTCCGCGCCGTCCAGCAGCGACCGGCGGCGTTCCTCGCCGTGCTCCTCGACCTGGAGGACGACGCGCCTCAGCATCTCCGCCAGACCCCGGCACTCCTCGCCGCTCAACCGCGAGGTGACGAAGGCCTCTTCCTCGTTGAACTCCGGAAAGACCCGGCTCATGAACTCCTCGCCCTCGGCGGTCAGCGAGAGCAGGACGAGCCGGCCGTCGGTGGGGTGCCCGGCGCGGCGCAGCAGCCCGCGCGACTCCAGCGTGCGGGAGACGCCCGTCAGGGTGCCCTTGGAGATGCCGGCCTCCTCGGCCACGTGCCGGGTCTCCGACTCGCCCCACACCCAGACCACCCACAGCACGACGAACGCGGTCCAGGTCAGGTCCGAGCCGCGCAGCACCGAGTTCTCCAGGTGCTGGCGGACCGCGGAGGCGGCCCGGTAGATGTTGGCGACCGCCGCCATCTGCTCCCGGCGCACGCGGATGCCACCGAGCTTGGCCTGCGCGAGCTTCTCCGCCTCGGTGATGGAACGGTGGCCGGGCACGGGCACTCCCTCGCTCTGATCGCCGGGACCGGGGGGCCGGTGCCGCCCGCCCGGTCATTCGGGCTCAAAGTGTACGGCGATCAGTTCCGGGGAGAGGCGCCCCTCCCTGGTGCGCGACCCGTCCTCAGCCCGTCTTCCAGCCCCAGGGCGTGTCGACGCGCGCCCACTCCTCGTCCCACTGGGCGAAGCGCCGGCGGTCGAGCCGGATCCTGGCCAGCTTGGCACCGCCGAAGACGACGCCCACGGCGGTCGAACCCGCCCAGAGCCCGCCCAGGGTCGTCTGGAAGGCGATGTCGGCCCGTGAGGCGGGCGGCGGGACCAGCGCCTGCCCGTTCGTCCACACCGTGACGTGGGCGCCGGGTGTCGCGGAGACCGGGACCCTGGTCCGGCCCGTGTGCGCCGAGCCGTAGGCGTCCGTCCAGCGGACCGTCCCCCAGCCCAGGGAACTGCTCACCGGCCGGATCCCCCCGCGGGCCGCCTCCTGCGTCACCACGGCCGGCGCCGGGTGGGTCTCGGCGCGGACCCGGTCCGCCGCCCGCTGCATCGCGCCCGCCGTCAGCACGCCCGCGAGGACACCGCCGACCACGGCGAGGACCCAGGCGACGAGCAGGATCCACGCCTCCACCACGTCGCTGGTCCGCCTGAGCGGATTGCGCCGCCATCGCCACAGCCACACTCCCGCACGACGTGTCACCTTCGACACCCCCTCGTGAGCATCGACGGCCCCCACTGACCAGTGTGCCCCCAGGTGCGATCCAAGGCTTCCGGGGAGCCCGGCAAGGGGGGCCGGTGCCGGGGGGACGGCCGTCCCCGGGCATGGACCACCGGTCCGCGCCGGACCTTCGGACACGGAACGGTTAAGGCTTTCTCACGGGGCCGTTGCCATACGGTGAGCGCGCCATGATGGGACCATGACGCTCGCCGCGCGCGCTCTCGCCCAGCTGGCAACCTGGCCCGATCTCACGGAGGCGGTGCCGAGCTGCGGCAGCGGGCAGGCGCTCAGCTCGGCGGGCGGGGAGATCGCCCACTTCCACTCCGGCCGGGACGTCGACCTCCACCTGACCGCCCGGGCGATCCGCCGCCTGGAGGGCGACCTGCGGCGCTTCGCCGCGGTCCGCGTGGTGCCGGGCTCCTCGTGGGTGACCCTCCGCCTCGACGCCTCGGCCGACGTGGATCTGCTGATGAGCCTGATGAGCGTGGCGCTCAAGGCCCACCAGGGACCGCCGGACGACGGCCGGACCATCCCCTGCGGCTGCAACGACGTCCGCGGTGTGGGCTTCGTGCGGATATGACATGGCGGCGGGACGGGCGACGTCAGACGGCCAGCACCCGCAGGCCCGCCTCCTCGAACGCGCGGACCGTCTCCGGCCCCGCCGCCGCGTCCGTGACCAGGGTGTCCACCGACTCGGCCGAGCAGATGCGGGCGAAGGCCCGTTGGCCGAGCTTGCTGGAGTCGGCGGCCACGACGACGCGCTCGGCGCGCTCGCACAGCAGCCGGTTGACGGCGGCCTCGGCCTCGTCGTGTGCCGCCGCGCCGTGCGCGACGTCGAAGCCGACCACTCCGAGCACCGCCACGTCGAGCGTGACCTGACTCAGCACCCCGTCCGCCAGCGGCCCGATGAGCTCGTACGACTGCGGCCGTGCGACCCCTCCGGTCAGCACGATCTTGAACTGGGGCCTGACGGCGAGCTCGTTGGCGATGTTGAGCGCGTTGGTCACCACGGTCAGCGCGGGGGAGCCGGACGCGAGGTCGGCGCGCACCGCCAGGGCGCGGGCCACCTCCGTGGTGGTGGTGCCGCCCGTCAGGCCCACCGCCTCGCCGGGCGCCAGGAGATCCGCGACGGCCTTGGCGATGCGCTGCTTCTCGGAGGCATGGCGTGCGGTCTTGTAGCGCAGCGGCAGCTCGTAGGAGACGCCGTGCACCACGGCGCCGCCCCGGGTGCGGACCAGCATCTGCTGCTCGGCGAGCTGGTCGAAGTCCCGCCGGATCGTCGCGGCCGACACCCCCAGTCCGGCCGCCGCCTCCTCGACGTCCAGCCGGCCGCGCTCGACGAGCAGCTCCAGCAGCGCCTTCCAGCGGGCGTCGCGTGACATCCGCCTCCTCCGTTCCCTGGGTTCTCCGTGACCTTAGCGCACTCGGCATTCCTCCGAATGCTTGATTTTGCTTGAAACTCGACGATATCTTGCACAAACACGCATCACGTCAACGCGTGTCTGTGTCGAGCAGGAGGAGGGGCCATGAGCCATGTCGAGGACGAGCTGACCAGTCAGCCCGAGTGCTGGGCCCGCGTCGCGGCCGACGTCGCCGTCCACGGCCGGGCGCTGCCGGCCCGGGGCGAGCGGGTCGCCATCGTCGGCTGCGGCACGTCGTACTTCATGGCCCAGGCCGCCGCCGCGCTGCGCGAGGGCTCGGGGCAGGGGGAGACGGACGCCTTCGCCGCCTCGGAGTTCCCCCACGACCGCTCCTACGACCGGGTCCTCGCCCTCACCCGCTCCGGCACCACCACAGAAGTACTCGACGTGCTGGGGGAGTTGAAGGGACGCACCCGCACGACGGCGGTCACCGCCGACCCCCGGACCCCCGTGATGGACGCGGCCGACGAGGTCGTGGTCCTCGACTTCGCCGACGAACGCTCCGTGGTGCAGACCCGGTTCGCGACCACCGCCCTCACCCTGCTGCGCGCCCACCTCGGACTGCACACCGACGAGGTCGTCGTCGACGCCCGCACCGCCCTGTCCGCTCCGCTGCCCGAACGGCTCGTCGCCTGCACGCAGTTCACCTTCCTGGGCCGGGGCTGGACCGTCGGACTGGCCAACGAGGCCGGACTGAAGATGCGCGAGGCCTCGCTGTCCTGGACCGAGGCCTACCCGGCGATGGAGTACCGGCACGGCCCGATCAGCGTCACCACCGACGGAACGGCCACCTGGATGCTCGGCCGGGCACCGGAAGGACTCGCCGAACAGGTCCGCGCCACAGGCGCGTTGTGGATCGAGAGTGAACTCGACCCGCTTGCCGAGCTGATCCGCGCCCAGCGGCTCGCCGTCGCCGTCGCCGCGGCCCGCGGACTCGACCCGGACCAGCCCCGCCACCTCACCCGCTCGGTGATCCTCGCTCCCTGACACCCCGTCACCCGATCCGGCACCGGAAAGGACAGACCGTGCCGCTTGCAGTCACCGGCGAGCTGGTCGCCCACGCGGCCGCCGCGCGCTCCGCAGTCGCCGCCTTCAACATCATCACGCTGGAACACGTCGAGGCCGTCGTCGCAGGGGCCGAGGCGGCCGGCACGCCCGTCGTCCTCCAGGTCAGCGAGAACGCCGTCATGTTCCGCTACGGACGGCTGATGCCACTCGCCCGCGCCGCCGCCGCGGCGGCCGAACGCGCCACCGTACCCGTCGCGTTGCACCTCGACCACGTGCAGAGCGACGACCTGCTGCGCCAGGCGGCCGACGCCGGCTTCAGCTCCGTCATGTACGACGCCTCCCGGCTGCCGTACGCGCAGAACCTCGCCGCGACCAGCGCCGCCGCGGCCTGGGCTCACGCCCAAGGGCTGTGGATCGAGGCCGAGCTGGGTGAGGTCGGCGGCAAGAACGGCGCGCCGCCGCTGGACGCCCACGCTCCCGGCGCGCGCACCGACCCCGCCGAGGCCCACGCGTTCGTCACCGGCTCCGGGGTGGACGCCCTGGCCGTGGCCGTCGGCAGTACCCATGCCATGACCGAGCGCACCGCCGCCCTCGACCACGACCTCATCAAGCGACTCGCCGGAGCGCTGGACGTGCCGCTCGTCCTGCACGGCTCCTCCGGCGTCCCCGACGGCGAACTGAGCGCCGCCGTCACCGGGGGCATCGCCAAGGTCAACGTCGGCACCGCCCTCAACATCGCGATGACCGCCGCGATCCGCGACTTCCTCGCGGCCCACCCGGAGGCGGTCGACTCCCGCAAGTACCTCAGCGTGGGCCGCGAGGCGATGGTGGGGGAGGTGGAGCGGCTCATCGGCGTGATCGGCTCACGCCGTACGGCGCCTACCTCTTGACGGCCCGCAGCACCACGAACTTCGGGTCGCTCGCGACGAGCCGGCTGTTGCCGAACAGCCGGCGCAGCTTGACGTGGTAGCCGAGGTGGCGGTTGCCGATCACCCACAGCTCGCCGCCGGGGCGCAGCGCGCGCCGCGCCCCGGTGAACATCCGCCAGGCCGTCGCGTCCGTGGTCGCCTGGTGCGAGTGGAAGGGCGGGTTGTTCAGCACCAGGTCCACGCTGCCGGCCGGCACCCCGGCCAGCGCGTCGCCGACGCGGAACTCGGCCTGCCCCGGCACGCCGTTCGCCTTGTAGGTCCCCTCCGCGGAGGCCACGGCCTGGAACGACTCGTCCGTGAACAGCACCTCGGCGCCGGGGTTCGCCAGCGCCAGCGCCGTACCGACGACGCCGTTGCCGCAGCCCAGGTCCACCACCCGGCGGCCGTCGCCGTCCGGGAGGTGACGCAGGAAGAACCGGGTGCCGATGTCGAGCCGGTCGGCGCAGAAGACACCCGCGTGGTTGACGACGGTCCGCCGGGAGGCGGCACCGATGCCGGCGGGCAGGGTGTAGGTGTGCGGCCACGGGTTCGCGGGCCGCTCCAGGGAGGGGTCCGGCGTA
Source organism: Streptomyces sp. NPDC001204 (assembly GCF_053598035.1). Taxonomy (NCBI): domain Bacteria; kingdom Bacillati; phylum Actinomycetota; class Actinomycetes; order Kitasatosporales; family Streptomycetaceae; genus Streptomyces; species Streptomyces sp. NPDC001204. The sequence goes on from NZ_JBSFJL010000025.1 coordinate 77,271, forward strand.
CAGAGGATCAGGCGGGCCTTGCGCCGCGCGAGCGAGGTCCGGGTGGGTCCGAGGATCCGCTCGAACAGCGTCAGCGTGGAGGTGTGGATCTCCTTCACCATCCCGGTGCCGACGACGACCGTGCCCTCGTGCACCGCGGGCGCCAGGCGCAGCAACTGGTCCTCCAGCAGCGCCAGGCTCTTGGGCACGCGCACAAGCAGCACGTCGATCCGGCCCGGCGGGGGATCCTGCGTGGTCAGCAGGCGCACCGCGCCGGGCTCCGCGCCGTGCCGGGCGAGGTTCGCGCGGGTCGCCTCCTGCGTGAGGAAGGAGTCGGTGATCTGCGCCGGCCGGTGCGCGGCCAGCGCCGTGACCAGGGCGCCCCAGCGGTCGCCGACGACCACGACGGTCCCGGACAGGTCGGTCCCCTGCTCGTCGAGGTGCCCCAGCAGGTACTCGTCGGCGGTGTCCCAGGCCCGCAGCCGGTCACGCGGGTCCTGCGGGAACCGGGCGAGCTCCAGCTCGCCCCAAGGTGTGGTCATACGGTCGTTCATGGCTCGTCAAGGCTAGCGGAGCCGCAGCTCACGCCGTGTCCGGCAGGATGGGAAGCATGGACGCCGAGCTGTTCCCGCGCGACCGCAGGCAGATCGCGCCGGGTGCCGTGCACCTGCCGGACTGGCTGGATCCGGCCCGGCAGCGCGCGCTGCTCGCCGCCTGCCGGGAGTGGGCCCGCCCGCCGGCCGGCCTGCGCACGGTGCGGACTCCCGGCGGCGGCACGATGACCGCCCGGCAGGTCTGCCTGGGCCGGCACTGGTTCCCGTACGGCTACGCCGATACCGCCGTCGACGGCGACGGAGCCCCGGTCAAGCCGTTCCCGGCGTGGCTGGACGAGCTGGCCCGCGGCGCGGTGACCGACGCGCTGGGCCCCGGCGCGGCCGGCCCGGCGCCGTACGACATCGCCCTGATCAACTTCTACGACGCCGAGGCGCACATGGGCATGCACCGCGACAGCGACGAGAGGTCCGCAGCGCCGGTGGTGTCGCTGAGCCTCGGCGACACGTGCGTGTTCCGCTTCGGCAACACCGGGACCCGCACCCGGCCCTGGACCGACGTCGAACTGCGCAGCGGAGACCTGTTCGTGTTCGGCGGGCCGTCCCGCCTCGCGTACCACGGGGTGCCGCGCGTCCATCCGGGCACGGCACCAGCCGAGTTGGGGCTGACCGGCCGGCTGAACCTCACCCTCAGGGTGAGCGGCCTCTAGCGCGGCCCGCCGGACGAGTCGCTGGTCACCGGATGTACGGATCATGGGAGACTCGCCCCCATGAGCGGCAAGGCGGACCCCCGGACGGCGGGGGAAGGGAGCACCTCCAGGACCCGGCTGGACCGGGGGCGCGGCGCGCTCGGGCCCGCGTTGGAGCTCGTGCACACCGGGCGCGCCCCGACCCGCGCGGTCCTCACCGCCGAGCTGGGCGTGACCCGGGCGACGGCCGGCGCGGTGGCCGCCGAACTGGAGGCGCTGGGCCTGATCCGGGTGGACGCCCGGCCCGGCGCGGCGGCCGGTTCCCAGGGTCGGCCCTCGCACCGCCTGGCGGTCGCCGAGGACGGGCCCGTCGCCCTCGCCGCGCAGGTGCACGCCGACGGATTCCGCGCCGCCCTGGTCGGTCTCGGCGGCCGGATCGTGGCGACCGCGCCCGGCCGCGGGACCGTCGACGCCGACCCGGCCGAAGTGCTCGGCTCCGTCGTCGAGGCCGGCGCGGACCTGCTCCGCACGACCGGCCTGCACTGCGTCGGCGCCGGACTCGCCGTGCCGTCCGCGGTCGCCGAGCCGGAGGGCCTCGCCCTCAACCCGCTCCATCTGGCCTGGCCCGCCGGAGCACCGGTGCGGCGCATCTTCGCGCAGTGCGTGCGCGCGGCCGGGATCACCGGACCGGCCTTCGCCGCCAACGACGTCAACCTCGCCGCGCTCGCCGAGCACCGGCACGGTGCCGGGCGCGGCGCCCGCGACCTGCTGTGCGTGGCGACCGGGCACCGGGGCGTGGGCGGCGCGCTGGTCCTCGACGGGCGGCTGCACACGGGCAGTTCGGGCCTGGCGCTGGAGGTCGGCCACCTCACCGTCAACCCCGAGGGCCGTCCCTGCCACTGCGGCAGCCGCGGCTGCCTGGACGTCGAGACGGACCCGCTGGCGTTCCTCACCACCGCGGGCCGCGAACCGGGCCCCGAGGTGTCCCTGCTGCGACAGGCCGAGGACCTGATCCGCGACCAGTACGACGACCCGGCCGTCCACGGGGCCGTCGAAACCCTCGTCGACCGCCTGGGTCTGGGCCTGGCAGGCCTGGTGAACATCCTCAACCCGGACCGGATCATCCTCGGCGGCCTGCACCGCACCCTGCTCGACGCCGCCCCCGACCGCCTGCGCGCCGTCGTCGCCGACCGCAGCCTGTGGGGCCAGAGCGGCGTCGTCCCGATCCTCTCCTGCACCCTCGACCACAACAGCCTGGTCGGCGCGGCCGAACTGGCCTGGCAGCCGGTCCTGGACGACCCGCTGGCAGCCCTGACCTGACCCGGCCCCCGGCGCCCCCGTACTTCCCGCGCGGTAGCCCGCGGCTCCCCGCCCGCCGGACCGCGGGCCCGCGCCGGATCCGTCCCGCGATCCGGGGCAGGCCGCACGGAGCAGCCGCGGCACGCCCCCGTACTCCCCGGGAGGTAGCCGCACTGCCGCTGGCCGTACGACGACCCGGAGCCCCTCCCCGAGCCACTGTCGACGCAGCAACGGAGAACTCTCCGCAGCCTCTCGGCAGACCCCTCAAGGGAGATGAACCAAGATGCAGACCCTGGCGAACTGGGACGGCGGCCCCGGGCCGTGGATCCTCTTCTTCCCGCTGTTCTGGGCGGCCCTCGTCGTCGGCGCCGTCACCCTCCTGCGCCGTACCGCCCGGCGCGGCCGCGGCGCCCCCTGGCGCGGCATGGACACCGGGCCCTGGCGCGGCCCGGACGGGCGCCCCGCCGCCGACTCGCCGCTCGCCGTGCTCGGCCGCCGCTTCGCCTCCGGCGAGATCGACGAGGACGAGTACTGGCGCCGGCTGTCGGTGCTGGAGGAGCAGTTCGGCCGCACCGGCGGTGCCCGATGACCACCACGCCCGCCTCCACCGCCTCTTCCACCACATCCGCCACCAGGACGGCCGCGCGGGTCGTCGACGCCGTGAAGGTCCACGGCGCCGGCGACACCGCCGTACGGGCCCTGGACGGCGTGAGCGTCGGCTTCCCGGCCGGGCGCTTCACCGCGATCATGGGGCCCTCGGGCTCCGGAAAGTCCACCCTGATGCACTGCGCGGCCGGGCTCGACACGCTCACCTCCGGCAGCGCGTTCATCGGCGACACCGAACTGGGCGGTCTCGACGACCGCCGGCTGACCCTGCTGCGCCGCGACCGCGTCGGCTTCGTCTTCCAGGCGTTCAACCTGGTGCCGACCCTGACCGTCGCCGAGAACATCACGCTGCCCCTCGATCTGGCGGGCCGGCCGGGCGACCCCGAGTGGATCGACGCGCTGGTCGAGGTCGTCGGCCTGCGCGACCGCCTGCACCACCGGCCCGCCGAACTCTCCGGCGGACAGCAGCAACGCGTCGCGGTGGCCCGCGCGTTCGCCGCCCGCCCGGACGTCGTCTTCGCCGACGAGCCCACCGGCAACCTCGACTCACGCTCCGGCCAGGAGGTGCTCGGCCTGCTCGGCCGCGCGGTGCGGCAGACGGACCGCACGGTCGTCATGGTCACCCACGACCCGGTCGCCGCCGCCCACGCCGACGAGGTGCTCTTCCTCGCCGACGGACGCCTGGTCGACCGCATGGAGTCCCCGACCGCCGACCGGGTCCTGGACCGGATGAAGGCCTTCGAGGTGCGGACGTGAACGCCTCCCTCCGCCTCAGCCTCTCCTCCCTGCGAGCCCACCGGCGGCGCTTCGCCGGCACCTTCCTCGCCGTGTTCCTCGGCGTCGCCTTCCTGGCCGGGACCCTGGTCATGGGCGACACCCTGCGCGCCAGTTTCGACTCCATGTTCGGCAAGGCGACCGACGGCACGGACGCCGTCGTCCGCAGCGCCGGCGTCATCACCGCGGCCGGTGAGGGCCAGGGCGTACGCCGGCCGGTGAACACCGCGCTGGTGAGGACCATCGAGCGGCTCCCCGGTGTCGCGGCCGCCGCCCCGGACATCCAGGGCGCGGGCCAGCTCCTGGGCCGCGACGGCGAGCCCATCGGCGGCCAGGGCCCGCCCACCCTCGCCGGCAACTGGATCACCGACCCGAAGCTCAATCCGTACCGGCTCGCCGAGGGGCGCGCCCCCGCGAAGTCCGGCGAGGCCGTCGTCAACCGCGGCGCCGCGAAGAAGGGCGGCCTGCGGATCGGCGACACCACGACGCTGCGCACCCCCGACCCCGTCGAGGTGACGGTCGTGGGACTGGCGACCTTCGGCGGCGAGGACGGCATGGCGCAGGTGACCTTCACCGGACTGACCCAGGCCGACGCCGAGAAGTACCTGACCGCGCGGCCCGGGGAGGCGGCGAGCATCGAGGTCCGGGCCGGACCCGGGGTGAGCCAGGCCGAGCTGGTGCGGCGGCTGACTCCCGTACTGCCCAAGGGCGTCGAGGCGGTCACCGGCCAGGAGGCCGCGCGGGAGAACACCGACATGGTCTCCAGCCAGTTCCTGACCGTCTTCACCACGTTCCTGCTGGTGTTCTCGGGCGTGGCGCTGCTGGTGGCGACCTTCTCCATCCACAACACGTTCGCGATCGTCGTCGCCCAGCGCACCCGCGAGAACGCGCTGCTGCGCGCTCTGGGCGCCTCCCGCCGGCAGGTCACCGCCGCCACCCTCGTGGAGGCGAGCGCCGTCGCCCTGACCGCGTCCGCCGCCGGGCTGGCGGGCGGCATCGGGATCGCCGCCGGGCTCCAGGCGCTGTTCCCGGCGATCGGATTCCCCTTCCCGGAGGGCAGCCTGGTCGTCCGGCCGCTGTCGATGGCACTGCCACTGGTGGTCGGTGTCGTGGTCTGCCTCGGCTCCGCGCTGACGCCCGCCGTACGGGCGGGCCGCACCGCGCCCATGGCCGCGTTGCGCGAGACGGCCGTCGACACCTCCGGCGCCTCCCGCCCGCGCGCCGTGGCGGGAGCGGTCCTCGCGGCGACGGCCGTCGCCGCGACCCTCGCCGGTGTCCTGGTCTCCCCGTCCGTATGGGCGGCCGGAGTCGGCGCCGTCCTCGCCCTGGCCGCCTTCGTGGTGCTCGGCCCGGTCGCCTCCGCCACCGCCGTACGCCTGCTCGGCAGCCCCCTCGGCCGGTTGCGCGGCATCACCGGCGGTCTGGCCCGGCGCAACGCGCTGCGCAGCCCGAAGCGCACCGCGGCCACCGCGAGCGCGCTGATGATCGGGGTCGCCGTGGTGTCGCTGTTCACGGTCTTCGGCGCCTCGCTGAAGGCCACCATGGACCAGACCGTCTCCCGGTCCTTCGCGGGCGACCTCGCCGTGAGCACCCCGTCCTTCGGAGCCGGCGGCAGCGGCCTGAGCCCCCGGCTGGCCGGGGCGATCCAGCGGCTGCCCGAGGTGGACACGGCCGTCGGACTCGGCCGGGGCGTCGCCGAGGTCGACGGCGAGGGGAGGGCCCTGACCGTCACCGACCCGGTCGCGCTCGCCCGGACCTTCGACCTCGGAACCGTGGACGGCTCCCTGAACGGCCTGGGCACCGACGGCCTCGCCGTCACCCGCGACGAGGCCGACCGCCGGGGCCTGACGACGGGGGACCGGGCACGGCTCACCTTCACCGACGGCACCACGCGGACCTTCACCGTCCGCGCGGTCTACGGCCGGTCCGAACTCGCCGGCGACTACGTCGTCAGCCGCTCCGCCTGGGCTCCGCACCGCACCCAGGACTCCGACAGGCTCGTCGCCGTCTCCCTACGGCCCGGCGTGAGCGCGGAGGCGGGCAAGGCAGCCGTCGAACGGGTCGCCGCCCGGTACGGCGACCCGCAGGTGCAGACCCGCGACGAGTACGCGCAGTCCTCGGCGGCCGGGATCGACATGATGCTCACCCTGGTCTACGCGCTGCTCGCCCTCGCGGTGTTCATCGCGCTCCTCGGCATCGCCAACACCCTCACCCTGGCGATCCACGAGCGGACCCGCGAACTCGGCCTGCTCAGGGCCGTCGGCCAGACCCGGTCCCAGCTGCGGGCCATGGTCCGCTGGGAATCGGTCCTGGTCGCCGCGTTCGGCACGGCCGGCGGACTCGCCCTGGGCGCCTTCCTCGGCTGGGTGCTGGTGAAGGCGTCCGACGGCGAGAGCGGCACCGCGTTCGCCTTCGCGGTACCGCCGGCGCAACTGCTCGTGGTGGCACTGGTGGGGATCGCGGCGGGCGGGCTCGCGGGGCTGCGCCCGGCCCGGCGCGCCGCCCGCCTGGACGTGCTGAGGGCCATCGCCACGGAGTGAGCACCGGGGCCGGGGGCCGGGGTCAGTGCGACTCCGGCTCCCGGCGGTCACCGTGGGATTCCGGCCCCGGCGGTTACTGCGACTCCGGCCCCGGCGCTTACCGGCCCGTCGGTCACCGCCAGGCTCGGCACACCACCGGGCGGTGACCGGACGGCAACCCGGTCACCGCCCAGGACCTGTCACCGCCCAGGACCCGTCATGCCCTACGGCCCGTCACGGCCTACGGCCCGTCATGCCCTACGGTCCGTCGCGGCCTACGGTCCGTCATGCCCTACGGTCCGTCATGCCCTACGGTCCGTCATGCCCTACGGTCCGTCTACGGTCCGTCATGCCCTACGGCCCGTCATGCCCTACGGCCCGTCACGGCCTACGGCCCGTCACCGCCCCGGCCGCCCCCCTCGTCAGCCGACCACGGCGGACGCGGTCAACCGACGACGGCGGAGCCGGCCGGAGCGTGGACCGGCCGGACGGGCCGGACGCCGTCGAGCGCGGAGGCGGCCTCGGCCAAGCGGCGCGCCGACCGCTCCGCGGTCACGAGCGCCGGTGCCCGGGCCGGCACCGCGACCCAGGGGGCGGCGGTCGGCAGGGTGAACCAGACGACCTTGCCCTGCTCGCCGTCCGGCCGCGCGCCCCAGCTCTCGCTCATCGCGGCCACCATCGCCAGCCCCCGCCCTTCGGTGGCCAGCGGCGCGATGTCACCCATCTTCTCCACCACGGGGAGCCGAGGGTCGTGGTCGCGCACGGAGACCGTGAGCCGCTCCAGCAGCAGTTCGAGCTCCACGGTGCACAGCTTGTCGGGCCGGGCGTGCCGGTGGACGTTGGTCAACAGCTCCGTCACACCGAGCGCGGCCCGGTCTATCAGAGGGTCCAGATGCCAGTAGCGCAAGTGCGCCGATACGATTCTGCGGACTTGGCCGATCCGCGACGGCAGGGCTTGGAGCTCCACCGTGCAGTGCCTGCTCGGGTGACTGATCACGGCTGCGACTCCCCGACGTTGAGGTCCGGAAGAACACGACGTTTCGGATGCAGCAGGACGCCTGCGTGACATTGCCGCCTGCTGCCTGGCCGGCGGGCTGGTTCGCAGCGTTATCGCCGGTAAACCCTGAGTGACGTGAGACAAGCGTGACCCACGGTGTGGGGTCACGCAACTCGCCTCGCTCAGCCGCCGCGCCGCGCCGCTCGACGGACGGCCTCGACGAACCGGCGGGCCGCGGGCGGCCCCGGCTCGCCCGGTGCGGGGTCGTGGTCTCCCAGGGTCAGCAGGTACCGCTCGCCGCCCAGGTCGGCCAACGCCCGGTCGTCCGGCGCGTACCAGGGCTGGGACGCGCGCACCGACTGCACCGGAGCGCTGTCGATCTCACTGCCGTAGCTGGTCAGCAGCTCCAGCCTGCCGTCGCGGATCCGGACCCGTCCGGCCCGGGTGAGTGAGCGCAGCCGCTTGTCGATGCGTACGCCCGTGGCCGTGAACTCCGGTTCGGCCATCTCCCCGCCCTTTCGTGCGTGTCGTCGGCTCCCGCTCCGCCTGGTCCACGAGCCGGCCCGGCTCGTTCGAGATCCCCGTGTGTCACGGCGGGCGCTTCGTCCCGCCGCGGTGCAGTCTGCACGCCTTCGGCACAGAGCACCAGTGCGCGGGGAGCGCTCGCGGGTGGCGCCCGGAGCACTCGCGCGAACGCGCCCCCACACATGCGCCCCCTCGCCGCGGATCGGCCTGCTCCCAAGCGTCTCCTTGAGTCTCTCAAAGATGCGTTTATGCAGGTGAGAAGCGTGTTGAAGGTGTCTATCATCGAGCGTGTCCGGCCGCGCGGGACGCCGCCGGCGCACAGCGTAAGGAGCCCGCCGTGAGCACCACCGAGCAGCGCCGGACCGGCGACACCCTCGACGTCGACCGCAGCGACAGCGGATACCGGGACTGGCTGAAAGAAGCCGTCCGCAAGGTGCAGGCCGACGCCAACCGCTCGGCCGACACCCATCTGCTGCGCTTCCCGCTGCCCGAGGAGTGGAGCATCGACCTGTATCTGAAGGACGAGTCGACCCACCCGACCGGAAGCCTCAAGCACCGGCTGGCGCGGTCGCTGTTCCTGTACGGGCTGTGCAATGGCTGGATCCGCCCGGGCCGCCCGGTCATCGAGGCGTCCAGCGGCTCGACGGCCGTCTCGGAGGCGTACTTCGCGAAGCTGATCGGTGTGCCCTTCATCGCGGTCATGCCGCGCACGACCAGCGCCGAGAAGTGCCGCCTGATCGAGTTCCACGACGGGCGGTGCCACTTCGTGGACGACCCCCGCACGATGTACGAGGCCTCCGCCGCCCTCGCGGCCGAGACCGGGGGCCACTACATGGACCAGTTCACCTACGCCGAGCGGGCCACGGACTGGCGCGGCAACAACAACATCGCCGAGTCCATCTTCCGGCAGCTGGAGTTGGAGCGCTTCCCGGAGCCGGCGTGGATCGTCGCCACCGCGGGCACCGGCGGCACCTCCGCGACCATCGCGCGCTACGTCCACTACATGCAGTACGACACCCGCGTCTGCGTCGCCGACCCCGACAACTCGTGCTTCTTCGAGGGCTGGACCACCGGAGATCCGGACGTCACCTGCGACTGCGGCTCGCGTATCGAGGGCATCGGGCGGCCGCGCATGGAGCCGAGCTTCGTGCCCGGGGCCATCGACCGCATGATGAAGGTGCCGGACGCCGCCGCCGTGGCCGCCGTACGCGCCCTGGAGCGGGCCATCGGCCGCAAGGCGGGCGGCTCCACCGGGACGGGACTGTGGAGCGCCCTGAAGATCGTCGCCGAAATGCTGGCGGAGGGCCGCCAGGGCAGTGTCGTGACCCTGCTGTGCGACCCGGGCGACCGCTACCTCGACAAGTACTACTCCGACGCCTGGCTCACCGCACAGGGCCTCGACAGCGCCCCGTACACGCAGGCGCTGGAGTCGTTCCTGACGACCGGCGAGTGGCCGGGCTGAGAGGGCCGGTACGGCCGGACGGTCCAGGTCCTCGGGACCGGCCGGCCCCGGAGTGGCAGCGGAAGGGGCGGGTGGTCGGGCGGGGCACGGCGCGCCCCCGCTGACGGCCCCTCAGACGTCCGTCTCGTCCCCGGGCTCGCCCGCCACGACCAGCCGCAGGTGCTCCGAGATCTCGGCGCGTGCCCCCGCGGGCAGCCCCGCGTCCGTCACCAGCGTGTCGATCCGGTCCAGCGCGGCGAAGGAACTCAGGCCCACCACACCCCACTTGGTGTGGTCGGCGACCACCACCACCCGGCGCGCCGACTGCACCAGCCGACGGTTGGTCTCTGCCTCGGCCAGGTTCGGCGTGGACAGGCCCGCCTCGGCCGATATCCCGTGCACACCCAGGAACAGCACGTCGAAGTGGAGCGCGGCGATCGCCTGGTCGGCCACCGGACCCACCAGCGAGTCGGACGGCGTGCGCACCCCGCCGGTCAGCACGACCGTCGCCGCGCCCTGCCGCCGGCCGGAGGTGCGCTGCGCCGAGTGGAAGACCTCGGCGACCCGGACCGAGTTGGTGACCACCGTCAGATCGGGCACGTCGAGCAGGTGCTGGGCCAGCGCGTACGTCGTCGTACCGCCCGAGAGGGCGATCGCCGTGCCCGGTGAGACCAGCGCGGCCGCCGCCCGCGCGATGTCCTCCTTGGCGGTCAGCTCCAGACCCGACTTGGCCTCGAAGCCCGGCTCGTGCGTACTGGCCTCCACCACGGGAACCGCGCCGCCGTGCACCTTCTCCAGCACGCCCTGCCGGGCCAGCGCGTCCAGATCGCGGCGCACCGTCATGTCCGACACGCCGAGCTTCCGGGTCAGCTCGTTCACCCGGACACCGCCGCGGCGCCGGACCTCGTCCAGGATCAGTGCGCGCCGCTGCTCCGCGAGGAGGTTCTGATTCTCACTCACGTGCGCTCCGGTTCCTTTCGCCTCAAGCCGTCCGACCCGCCCCGCGCAGCCGCCGACGACGAGAAGGTCCGTCATGTCCTCCGGTGCGCGGACGTCCCATCCTTTCACGGGGCGGTCCGCACCGCGCCATCGCCCGACCGACGCGCGCATGACATCGTTGCCCTCCCGTACGCGCCTCTCGTCACCCGGATCTGGGAGATTCGGTGACGAGGGATGTGCCGCGTGCCACGGGAGGCGATCCTGGTGTCCGCACGGACACAGACCGACGGAGGCGTCACGGGGGAAGTGCGAACAGTGGAACGTGCGCAGCGGCAACCGGGGACCGCCGGAGCTGACGGCCCCGCCGCACCTGACGGGCCGACCGGACGCACCCTGGAGCTCCTGGTCCACGGCGTCGGCGGCACCACGCCCGAGACGATGCTGGACGCCCCGCGCACGGTGCGGATCACCGGCGACGACACCGCGGCCGTCTTCCGGCGCGCGGACTGCTGGTGCGGCTGGCGGGTCTGACCCTGACGGTGCTGCTCGTCGCCGCCTGCGAGGTCGCCCTCGACCTCACGGCCTGGCAGTGCGCGGGCACGCACGCGTGTGCCGCACGGCACTCCTGGCTGGGCTTCCTGTCGCCCGCGGCCGGCGGCTGGTGGAGCATGCCCGGCCGCCGCCTCGCCCTGGCCGCCCTGGTGCCCGCCGCGCTCACCGGGCTGCTGTGGTAACTGGCGCACCGCACCTGGAGCGCCTACGAGTCCCAGCAGCCGATCTCCCGGGACCCGGAGCCCGAGGACGACTCCGGCAACGGATCCCTGAGCCGTCCCGGCTTCTGGTACGGGCGCCGACCGGTGGCCCGGCTGCGCGCCGCGCACACCGCCGCGGGCCTGCTGACGGTCGCCGCGACGATCGCCGTGCCCACGGCGGCCCTCGACCGCGGCCCCGGCGGCCCCCAGGCCCTCGACACCGCGGGCCGCCTCCTGCTCACCGTCCTGCTCGTGTGGTCCACCGCCGTCGTCTGGGTCGTCTGCCGCCGGGGCCGCACCGAGCACCTGCCCGACCGGCGGCCCGGTCCGGCTGCCCGGCGACTGCGGCCCCGAGGTGGACCGTGCCCCGCTCAAGGACCCGCTCGCCTACGGCCGCACCGCACGCCATCCGCAGCCCGCCCCGATCCTGGGCCACTCCGACTACCAGGCGGACCCGGCCTTCGACGAGGAACGCCGCCGGCTGCTGGCCCGGCTGCGCCCGGACCTGCCGGGGCCCCGCCACGGGCAGCCCGACGTCCCGGCCGGAGAGGCGGACACCGGCCCGGAGCCGCCGGGCGGGCCCGGCTCTCAGGGCAGCGCGGGCAGGTCCTCGGCGTAGAGCAGTGTCAGATCGTCCGTGCTCGGTTCGGCGAGCTGCGCGACCCGGCCGGCGTGCCGCTCCACCATCGCCTCGAAGGTCTGCCGAGCCGTACGGCCGTTGCCGAACGCGGGACCCTTGGGGACCGCGGTGAAGTACGCCAGCAGGGCCTCCGCCGTGTCCGGAGCCAGCCGGTACTCGTGCTCCTCCGCCTGCTGCTCCACGATCCGCAGCAGTTCGTCGGGGCCGTAGTCGCTGAAGGTGATGGTGCGGGAGAAACGGGAGGCCACACCCGGGTTGACGGACAGGAAGCGCTCCATCTCCGCCGTGTAGCCGGCGACGATCACCACCACCGCGTCCCGCTGGTCCTCCATCAGCTTCACCAGCGTGTCGATGGCCTCCTTGCCGAAGTCGCGCCCGGCGTCCTCCGGGGAGAGCGCGTACGCCTCGTCGATGAACAGCACTCCGCCGCGAGCCCGTTCGAAGGCCTCCTGGGTGCGGATCGCGGTGGATCCGATGTGCTCGCCGACCAGGTCGACGCGGGACACCTCCACGAGGTGGCCCTTCTCCAGGACACCGAGGGAGGCCAGGATCTCGCCGTACAGACGGGCGACCGTGGTCTTGCCGGTGCCGGGGGAGCCGGTGAAGACCAGATGCCGCTTGACCGAGGCGGCCTTCAGCCCGGCCTGCTGACGGCGCCGCCCCACCTCGATCATGTCGGTCAGGGCGCGCACCTCCCGCTTGACGCTGTCCAGGCCGACCAGCGTGTCGAGTTCGCCGAGGACGTCCTTCGCGGTCCGCGCGGGCACCTCCGGCTCACCGGCGGTCACCAGCGGCTCCTGCTCGGTGGTGCGCTGCCCGGGGATCGCGCCCAGCAGGCCGGTGGACGGGGGCGAGGTCTGCACGGCCGCCTCCCGGGCCACGAGCGGGCGCACGCCGCCGCTCTCGTCGCTGGTGCAGTCCTCGACCACGGGGCCCGACCCGGCCCCGGCGTCCGGCCCGCCGTCCGCGAACTCGTAACCCCCGCGGGCGCACCGCTCCGTACGGCACTTCTTCAGCGTCGTACGGCAGCCGTCGATCACGTGGAAGCCGTAGCCGCCGCTGCCCGTCACCCGGCAGCCCAGGAAGCTGCCGCGGCCCCCGGCGGAGACGTAGAAGCCGGCCTCGGCGGGGGAGGTGACCGTGCACCGCTCGATGGTGGGGTCGGCGCCCTTGGTGACGATCACGCCGGTCTGGGTGCCGTCCACGGTGCAGTTGTTGAGCGTGCCGCCGCTGCCGTGGTCGCGGAACCAGGCGCCCGTGGCCGCGTCCTTGATCCGGCAGTCGTCGAGCTGCGCGGTGGCGCCGTCGCTCACCGACACCGCCGTGTTGCGCACCTGGGAAAGATCGCTGTCGACGACGTCCGCGCGGGAGCCGCGGTCCAGCACGAACAGCGCGTCGGGCACGTCGTGCACCCGGCAGGAGTCGAGCACCGCGGTGGCGCCGTCGCTGACCCACACCGCGGGGTAGTCGCCGGTGCTGTCGAAGATCTCGCACTGGTTGGCGTCCACGCGCGTGCCCGGGTCCCACACCGACAGGCCGTTGCGCCCGAACTGACGCACCGTCGTCCGCGTCAGCGTCAGCACGGAGCGGGAACGCAGGTCCACCGCGTTCTCCGGGATGTCGTGGATGCGGCAGTCGGCCAGCGTCAGCACGGCGTCGGTGTCGAGCGTGACACCGTCCGCGGCGGTGCGGTGCACATCGCAGTCGGTGAGGTGCGCGGTGGCCCGGCCGGTGATCTGCACGCCGCTGCCCCGGACCTCGTAGATCTCGCAACCCACCGCCTCCAGGGCGGAGTTGTCGCCTGTCGCCGTCAGTCCCGCGCCGGAGGCGTGGTGGATGCGGCAGTTCTCCAGCCGGGGGTGGGCGCCACCGCGGACCGCCACGCCCGACTGCCCGGCCGCGACGATCTCGCACTCCTCGAACACCCCACCGCCGCCGTCGAGTACGGCGATGCCGACACCGGCCGGGTTGTCGACCGTGCAGCGCCGCACGGTGGGCCGGGCGCCGCCGCGCACCTCGATGCCGGCCGCGGACCGGGTCACGATCCGCACGTCCTTGAGCTCCGGCGCGCCCTCCTCGACCAGCAGGGCGGGTGCGGCGGCGTCCTGGCCCTCGATGTACAGGTCCTGGACGACCGCGGAGGCGCGCACGGTCAGGGGCACTCCCTCTGTGGGGGCGATGCGCACCGATCCCGGGGCGCCCTCCGGGCCGCGCAGGGTCACCGCCTGTTCTACGACGAGGTTCTCCCGGTAGGTGCCCGGGGCGACGGTGAGCACGTCACCGTCGGCCGCGGCCTCCAGGGCGGCGGCGAGCGATGTGTACTCACCCGTGCGGCGCCGCCACCGCGATGTGCCGGTGTGCGTCACCTGGACCGTGCCCTGTGCCATGGCGCTGCTGTGCCCCCACCTCGTCGTACGCGGGTTGGTTGATGCCGAGTGCGTCGGCCGGTCCACCGTAGCGTGCGCGCGGACGCTCGGTTGACCAGAGCCCAAAGGCCGTCAGCTGCCGGTGCCGGTACGGCCCCAGTCCGGGCCCGCGCGGTCCCAGGCCTGGTCCCAGCGCGCGTACCGCCGGCGGACCAGGCACCGGACGATCAGCCGGCGTATCCCCTCCACCAGGCCCGCGGCCAGCATGCCCGCGCCGCAACCGGCCAGCACCGCATGGGTCGTGGCCGTCGTGGAGTCCAGGGGGCGGGTCACGGTGCGGCCGTGCCCGTCCGTCCACAGCGTGAAGCGGTCGCCGGGGTGGGGGGACCCCAGGCCCGTCGTGACCGGGCCGTGCTGCCGGGTGCCGTCCGGGGCCGTCCATTCGGCGAGGACGCGGCTGCGCAGCTCCCGTCCCGTGGTGATCTCGGGGTCGGGATCCGGCCGGTTCAGTATCCGCACCACCGTGGCCACCACCGGGTGGTGGGACCGGCGCTGCTCGCGCACCGATTGCTGAAGGGCGTCCTGGGCGAGGGAACCGGTGAGGGAGCCGATCACGGGGGCGGCGACCAGGACGAGCAGCAGCGCCGCCAGGGCCACCCACGCTTCGACGAGATCGGTCCTGCGCCGCAGCGGGTTGTGCCGCCAGCGCCAGAGTCCGCTGATCGCTCGCACGGTTGCCGAACCCCCCTTCCCCTCCGTGATAACCCCGGCCGGAGCAGTTCGTCCCCTCGCCGGCCGAAGAGAGAGGGAAATCACCTCGGGCCGGGCCTTCTCACGGACTCCTCACGAAGGCCCAACGACCGGTCCGGGCTCCGGGGTTCCCGGCCCGTGGCCTGACGTCATTCGAGAACGGTGACCGGGTCGCCGAGCCGGATGGTGCCGGTGGACTCGGGCACCAGGTTCTGGCCGAAGACCAGTTCGCCCCCGAAGCGGCGGTGGCGGCCGAGGGTGCGCAGCGGTTCCTTGCCGCGCGTTCCGGTGGCCTGGTCGGTGGTGGTCACCACGCACCGTCCGCACATCTTGGCGACCCGGAAGGTGACTTCCCCGATGGCGATGCGCGACCAGTCGTCCTCGGCCCACGCGGTGGTGCCGGACACCACGACGTTGGGCCGGAATCGGTTCATGGGCAGCGGGCCCTCGCCGGCGTGATCCCCCTCGGCGATCAGGGAGTTGAGGGAGGCGAGGGAGGAGAGCGTGGTGAGCAGCAGCGGGAAGGCGTCGGCGAAGCTCACCGTCTCGCCCGGCAGGGCGTAGGCCGGATCGACGGGCCGGCGTGTGGCGGGGTCGTCGAGGTGGACCAGGCGGACGTCGTCCCCGGTGAGGCCGCTGCACCAGGCGTGGGCGGCCGCGTCCGCGGGGACGGCCTCCACCTTCTCGCCGAAGATCTCCACGGTCACCGTGTCGCCCGGCGCGGGGACGGAGACGGTGACCGGGGCGCGTCCGGGCGCGGAAAGGCGGAGGCCGCCGCCGGGCTCGGGTGCGGCGGCGGCCAACGCGAGGTGCGGCTGCTGGCGTTGCGTGACGACCTTTCCCCCGTCGTCGATCAGCGCCCAGCGCCGGTCCCCGTCCAGCCCCCAGGGCTGGACGACGGCTTCCGCGAGCGGGACGGCTCGCAGCGCCTTGACCGGGTGGATGTGCAGCGCGTGCAGTTCCGCGTTCCCCATGGCCTCATCCTGCCAGGCGGCACGGACAGCCGGGGAGCGGACGGCACCGGAGCGGATCAGTAACCGCGGTACTGCTGGTTGCCGTACGGGTCCTGGTAGGGCGCCGGGGCGGGCCGGGGAGCGGCGGGACGCATGGCCTCGTAGCCGATGCCGCCCGCCATCGGGCGTGGTGGCTGCGGCTGCTGCGGGCCGGGATACCCGCGCGGCGCGGAGGCCTGTTGCGGGATGTAGGCCGTGGGCGCCGGCTGCGGGGGGACGGGTTGCGGCGCCTGTGGGTAGCCGTAGGAGGGCTGGGACGGGGCCGCCGGGAGGGCGGGCAGCGCCGAGGGCAGCGCGGGCAGGTTGCTGCCGGTGCTCATCGGGCCGCCGCCGGTCAGGTGGCTGCCCGTGTCGTACGGCGCCGGCACACGGATGGGGGCGATCTGCGGGGTTCCTCGCTCGGCCACGAGCGAGTCGTAGATCGGGGTGTCCGGGAAGGAGGCGGAGTAGTAGCCGCCGCCATAACTGGAGCGGGGGGAGGTCATGGCCATAAGTAAAGCCCACGATGTGCTGGTTGGGGAGACCGATAAGAGGGTTGTTTTCCGTGTCGGCGGTGACGTGGAGTCCTCAATATGAGCGAACTTGGCTAAAAAGGGGCATCGAGCAAGGCTCGGATGCTGTATAAGCCGATCTTCAGGCTGGGTTACCGGCGGTCGGCCAGGCGTGTTCCGGTGCTTCTCATGGGAGTTCGGTGTCATCGGGCTTAGGTTGGTCGGGTAGCGAGCCGACGGGCCGCCGGAGCCACGGCTTGTCCGACATGTGATGGGGGCGAAAGATGTCCATGCCGAAGGGGTCCAACACGCCGGTGCCCGCCACCGCACTGCGCGTCGAGGTGGGCTGGCGTCCCGGTCCGGGGGTCCCCGACGCGGACGTCTCGGCGCTGCTGCTGGTGGGGGGAAAGGTGCGCTCCGACGCGGACTTCGTCTTCTACAACCAGCCGGCCCACCCCTCCGGCGCGGTCCGGTACGAGGGCAAGGACACCCTCGGCGGCCAGGTGACCGACACCCTGCTCGTCGACCTCGCGCGCGTGGAGCCCTCGATCGAGAAGGTGGTGCTCGCCGCCTCCGCGGACGGCGGCACCTTCGGACAGGTGCCCGGCCTCTACATCGAGGTCCGGGACGCCGCCCGGGGCACGGTGGCCGCGCGGTTCGACAGCACCGGCGCGAGCGTCGAGACGGCGTTCGTGCTCGGCGAGTTCTACCGCCGTCAGGGCGCCTGGAAGTTCCGGGCCGTCGGCCAGGGCTACGGCAGCGGACTCGAGGGCCTGGCCACGGACTTCGGCATCACCGTGGACGAGCCGCAGCACACGCCGCCCCCGGCGCCGGCCCCGCGGGCACCCGCCATGGCGCCGCCGCCACCCGCGCCGGCCCCCTTCCCGGCCACGCCCCCGCCGCCGGTCGGACCGCCGGTTCCCCTTCCGCCGCCGGTCACCATGCCTCAGTCCGGCACACCCGCGAACCCGTTCGGCGCACCCGCACCCGCCACGCCCACGCAAGCACCCGCCACGCCCACGCCCGCCGCGGCCCCGGTCCGCCTGAGCAAGGTGACGCTCACCAAGGCGGCTCCCTCGGTGTCGCTGACCAAGCAGGGCGGAACCACGGGCGCCATGCGCGTGAACCTCAACTGGGAGGTGCGCAAACAGTTCTCCGGCTGGGGCAGCAAGCGGGGCCGTGCGGTGGCCATGCACAGGGACCTCGACCTCGACCTCTGCGCCCTCTACGAGCTGTCGGACGGCCGCAAGGGCGTCGTCCAGGCCCTCGGCAACGCCTTCGGCGCGCTGCACTGGCCGCCGTACATCCACCTCGACGGCGACGACCGCACCGGCGCCGTCGCCGACGGCGAGAACCTCACCATCAACCTCGACCACAGCGGCGACTTCCGCCGCATCCTCGTCTTCGTGACCATCTACGAAGGCGCCCGCTCCTTCGCCGACCTGCACGCCACGGTCACCCTCCAGCCGCAGCACGGCGCCCCCGTCGACTTCTCCCTGGACGAGTGCACGGTCCCCTCGACGGTGTGCGCACTCGCCCTGATCACCAACATCGGCGGCGACCTCGTGGTCCAGCGGGAGGCCCGCTATCTGGTGCCCGAACGCGGGGTCAGTCCGCAGCGCACCATCGACCGCGCCTACGGCTGGGGCATGAACTGGACCCCCGGCCGCAAGTGAACGGTCACCCGCTCACCCCTCGTCGGGCACGGCGTCCGGACGCGCGTACGTGCGGCCCTTCCAGGCCGCACCGCGGCCCCGGTAGTGCTGCACCGCCGAGTCGACCGTCATCAGCAGATAGAGGAACGCGGTGAACGGCAGCAGGGGAGCGAGCCACAGAGGCTGCCGGTAGTAGCGGAGCATCGGGACGTACGTCGCCGCCATCACCAGCCAGGCCAGGCCTCCGGCGAGCGCCGCCCCCGCGTCGCCCGCCGCCAGGCCCGCGGTCAGCGCCACCGGCGGCACCAGGTACACCAGCGCCAGCCCGGCGACCGTGCCGAGCAGCAGCGGAGGATTGTGGCGCAGCTGCGCGTAGGCGCTGCGCGAGACCATCCGCCACAGGTCGCGCAGCCGCGGATAGGGGCGCACGCTGTCCACCCGCTCGGCGAGCCCGAGCCAGATGTGGCCGCCGCCGGACTTGACGGCCCGGGCCAGGGCCACGTCGTCGATCACCGCCTGGCGGATCGCCTCCGGGATCCGCGCCCGCTCGGCGGCCTCGGCGCGCAGCAGCACGCAGCCGCCCGCGGCCGCCGCCGTCCGCGCTCCCCGGCGGCCGATCCGGCGGAAGGGGTACAGCTGCGCGAAGAAATAGACGAAGGCCGGTACGACGAGCCGCTCCCACAGGCTCTCCGCGCGCAGCCGCGCCATCTGCGAGACGACGTCGAAACCTCCGGTGCGTGCCGCCGCCACCAGATGGCGCAGGCTGTCCGGGGCATGGGCGATGTCCGCGTCCGTCAGCAGCAGGTAGGCGGGTCCACGCGCGCGTGCCAGTCCGATGCCGTGCCGTACCGCCCACAGCTTGCCCGTCCAGCCGGCGGGCGGCTCACCCGGTGAGGCCACGGTCAGCGGCAGCCCGCCGTGCCGCCGGGCCAGTTCGCGGGCCAGCTCCCCGGTGCCGTCGCGGCTGCCGTCGTCGATCAGGAAGACCTCCGCCCGGCCCGGATAGTCCTGGGCGAGCAGGGAGGGAAGGCTCTCCGGCAGGACGCCGGCCTCGTCCCGCGCGGGGACGACGACGCACACCGACGGCCAGTTCCCCGGGGCCGGGTCCTCGTGGGGCGGAAGTCTGACGTCCGTACGCCAGAAGAAGCCCTGGCAGAGCAGCAGCCACAGCCAGGCGGCGAGTGATCCGACGGCACTCCACTCGATCACGCTCACCCGCGCAGTCTGCCCCACCCGGGCGGCCGGTTCGAGGGGATCGACTATCGTGGCCGGGTGAAGATCGCGCTCATGGACTCCGGGATCGGGTTGCTGGCGGCCACCGTTGCGGTACGGAGGCTGCGCCCCGACGCGGATCTCGTGCTCTCCCTGGACCCCGCGGGCATGCCGTGGGGTCCGCGCACGCCGGAGGACCTCACCGAGCGCGCCCTCGCCGTCGCCGAGGCCGCCGCCGCGTACCGCCCGGACGCCCTGATCGTCGGCTGCAACACCGCGACCGTGCACGCGCTCACCGCCCTGCGGGCCGCTCTCGAACCGGACCTGCCGGTCATCGGCACGGTGCCGGCGATCAAACCGGCCGCGGCCGGCGGCGGACCCGTCGCCATCTGGGCGACGCCGGCCACCACCGGCAGCTCCTACCAGCGGAACCTCATCCGCGACTTCGCCGACGGCGTGCCGGTCACCGAGGTGCCCTGCTGGGGCCTCGCCGAGGCGGTGGAGCACGCGGACCAGACGGCGATCGACGAGGCCGTCGCCGCGGCCGCCGCGCTCACCCCCGCGGACGTGACGACCGTCGTCCTGGGCTGCACGCACTACGAACTGGTCGCCGACCGCATCCGGGCCGCGGTCCGGCACCCGGACGGCCCGCCGCCGGCCCTGCACGGCTCGGCGGGCGCCGTCGCGGCCCAGGCGCTGCGCCGGATCGGCGCCCGGCCCGAGCCGGAGACCGCGGCCGAGGGCGGCGTGACCGTGCTGCTGAACGGACGGGAGGGCGTCCTTCCCGCCCCGGCCCTGGCCTACGCGGAAGGCCGCCTCCTCCAGCAGGTAGCCCCGGCCCACTGACCCGGGCCGGCCACCCGACGCGCCCCGTCCCGGTACGGCCGCCCGGGTCCGTCACCCTGTGCGACGCGCTACCCGCGCAGCGAAACCTGAGTAACCTCATGGTTATGAGGGACCACCTCCACCCCGAGAACAGTTCCCATCCCGAGGTGTGGACCGGACGGGCCACCAACCGGATGCAGTGGCTGCTGGCGCCGGCCGGCGCCGCCTGCATGGCACTGGGCATCGAACTGGCCGTCGACTCCGCCTGGAGCTCCGGCGTCGCCCCGCTGGTGATGTCCGTCGTGGGCTGCATCGCGGCCGGTCTGCTGGTCCTCTTCGGCACCCTCGCCTTCGTGCACGTCGCCGTACGGGTCGACAACGAGTCCCTGGAGGTGCGCTGCGGGCACATCGGTCTGCCGCGCCGCCGCATCCCGCTCGCCCATGTCGCGGGCGCCGAGTTCGCGCCCCACGTCACCCCGCGCCACTGGGGCGGCTGGGGCTACCGGTGGCGGCCCGAGAAGGGCACCGCGGTCGTCGTACGCCGCGGTGAGGGCGTCGTGCTGCGCCTGTGGGACGGCCATACGTTCACGATCACCATCGACAACGCCGAGACGGCGGTGCACGTGATCAGGGACCGCCTGCACCCGTCGGCCCGCGGCAAGGCCTGACCTGCCCGAGCGGCCTGGCCGGTCCCTCGAAGAGTGCCGGCCGTACACTCCCGGAGTGACCGCCACCGCAACTTCCGTCGACGAGTCGGACCGGCTTCGACCGCAGGCCGCGCCCGTGCCCTGGAGGGCGAGGCTCCTCCGGCTCGTGCCCGCCGCCGCAGCAGCCCTGTCGGGCGTCCTCCTCTACTTCAGCTTCCCCCCGCGCCCCCTGTGGTGGCTGGCCCTGCCCGCCTTCGCGGTCTTCGGCGGGGTGCTGCGCGGACGCACCTGGAAGGCGGCCCTCGGTCTCGGCTACCTCTTCGGCCTCGGATTCCTGCTGCCGCTGCTGGTGTGGACCGGTGTGGAGGTCGGCCCCGGTCCGTGGCTGGCGCTCGTCGCCGTGGAGGCGGTCTTCGTCGCGCTGGTGGGCGCGGGTGTCACGGTGGTGTCCCGGCTGCCCGTCTGGCCCCTGTGGGCAGCGGCCGTGTGGATCGCCGGCGAGGCGGTACGCGCACGGGTGCCGTTCCACGGCTTCCCCTGGGGCAAGATCGCCTTCGGTCAGGCCGACGGCGTGTTCCTGCCGCTGGCCGCGGTGGGCGGCACCCCTGTGCTCGGCTTCGCGGTCGCCCTGTGCGGTTTCGGCCTGTGCGAGGCCGTGCGCCTGGCGGTGCGGGGGCGGCGCGAAGGAGCCGTACGGCGTCCGGCCGCGGCGGCGGCCCTGCTGAGCGTCGCCGTCCCCGTGGCGGGCGCGTTGGCCGCCCGGCCCCTGGTGAGCGACAAGGCCGAGAACGGCACCGCGACCGTCGCCCTCATCCAGGGCAACGTGCCCCGGGCGGGCCTGGAGTTCAACGCCCAGCGGCGCGCGGTCCTCGACTACCACGCGCGCGAGACGGAGCGGCTGGCCCAGGCGGTGAAGGCGGGCAAGGCTGCCAGGCCGGACTTCGTGCTCTGGCCGGAGAACTCCTCCGACATCGACCCCTTCGTCAACCCCGACGCGCGTGCCGTCATCGGCATGGCCGTCAGGGCGATCGGGGTGCCGGTCTCCGTCGGCGGCGTCGTGGAGCGGGACGGCGAACTGTTCAACGAGCAGATCCTGTGGGACCCGGCCAAGGGACCCACCCAGACGTACGACAAACGGCAGATCCAGCCGTTCGGCGAGTACCTTCCGCTGCGCCCGCTGCTCGGGGCGATCAACAAGGACTGGACGTCGATGGTCCGGCAGGACTTCAGCCGGGGCGACAAGCCGGGCGTGTTCACCATCGACGGCACGAAGGTGGGCCTGGCCACCTGCTACGAGGCGGCCTTCGACTGGGCCGTGCGCGACACCGTCACGTCCGGCGCGCAGATGATCTCCGTACCGAGCAACAACGCGACCTTCGACCGCAGCGAGATGACCTACCAGCAGCTCGCCATGTCCCGGATCCGCGCGGTCGAGCACAGCCGTACCGTCACCGTCCCGGTGACCAGCGGCGTCAGCGCGATCATCATGCCCGACGGGCGGATCACGCAGAAGACCGGCATGTTCGTGCCCGGCTACCTGGTCCAGAAGGTGCCGCTGCGCTCGTCCGAGACGCCCGCCACCCGGCTGGGCACCCTGCCGGAGCTCGCCCTGGTACTGGTCGCGACCGGCGGCCTCGGGTGGGCCGTCGGCGCCGGACTGCGCGGGCGACGCGCCCGGAACATGTAACCGTACGCCGGACGTACGCCCCCCGGATGCCCCTGACCGCGCCATGGTCCGGGGCATCCGGCCGGTTAGGGTCGGCTCCATGGCGACTCCCGACTTCATCCGTACCATCAGGACCTCGGCCGGCAGCCAGCTGCTGTGGCTGCCCGGCGTCACCGCCATCGTCTTCGACGACGACGGCAGAGTGCTCCTGGGCCGCCGCTCCGACACCGGCAAGTGGTCGGTGATCGGTGGCATCCCGGAACCGGGCGAGCAGCCGGCCGCCTGCGTGCGGGAGGTCCACGAGGAGACCGCGGTGCACTGCGTCGCCGAGCGGGTGGTCCTGGTCCAGGCGCTGGACCCCGTCACCTACGGCAACGGCGACATCTGCCAGTACATGGACATCACCTTCCGGTGCCGTGCCGTGGGCGGCGAGGCACGCGTCAACGACGACGAGTCGCTGGAGGTGGGCTGGTTCGCGGTGGACGCGCTGCCGGACCTGAACGAGTTCGGCCTGTTCCGGATCAAGCAGGCCATGTCCGATGCACCCACGTGGTTCAACCCCACGGAATTGGACTGAAGTATGGGTCGTGCCCATATGTGGTGTGACGGACGGTCTGCCTAGGGTCACCCCATGACCTCGCCGCTCCCCGCTCCGCACACCCCCTCGCTCGATCTCGGCGGCCGCACCGCGCTCGTCACCGGCGCCGCCGGAGGCATCGGCCGCGCCTGCGCGCTGCGGCTCGCCGCCGCCGGGGCGAGGGTCAGAGCCGTCGACCGGGACGCGCCGGGCCTGGAAGCGCTCGCCGAGCGGGCGGGCGCGCTCGCCGGCTCCCTCGAACCGCTGGTGCTCGACCTCACCGACCTCGACGCCGCCGAGCGGGCGGCCGCCGGGACCGATGTGCTCGTCAACAACGCCGGGCTGCAACTGGTCTGCCCCATCGAGGAGTTCCCGCCCGAGGTCTTCCACACCGTGCTCACCGTGATGCTGGAGGCGCCCTTCCGGCTGATCCGCGGCGCGCTGCCGCACATGTACGGCCGGCAGTGGGGCCGGATCGTCAACATCTCCTCCGTGCACGGCCTGCGCGCCTCCGCCTACAAGTCGGCCTACGTGGCCGCCAAGCACGGCCTGGAGGGGCTGTCCAAGACCACCGCCCTCGAAGGTGCCCCGCACGGCGTCACCTCCAACTGCGTCAACCCCGGCTATGTGCGCACCCCCCTGGTCGAGGCGCAGCTCGCCGACCAGGCGCGGGCCCACGGCATCTCCGAGGAGCGCGTGCTCTCCGAGGTGCTGCTCAAGGACAGCGCGGTCAAACGGCTGCTCGGACCCGAGGAGGTCGCCGAGGCCGTGGCGTACCTGTGCGGACCGCAGGCCTCCTTCGTCACCGGCTCCTCGCTGGTCCTGGACGGCGGGTGGACCGCGCACTGACCGGCCACCCGGTTCCTCTGCGCACCCGGGTTTTCCACAGGCTCCACGAGAGGACCGGACGATGGGTGATCCTGTGGGCATGTCCAGCGATCACGTGCAGTCCGCCCGGCGCCCCGCAGCCAGGACTCCGGCCGGCAGCGCCGAGACCCCCTTCCTCGAGCTGCTGGCCCGGGGCGCGCCCACCGCCGCCTTCGAACAGCCGGTGCTGCTCGCCCGTACCGAGGGCCGGCCGCCCGAGTGGATCGACGCGCTCGAACAGGCCAGACTGCTCGCCCTGCGCGTCCGCGCGGAACTGGAGGGCCGGCGGCGCCGCGAGGCGGAGCTGTCGGCGCTGTTCGAGACCGCCCACGACCTGGCCGGCCTGCGCGACCTGGACGCGGTGCTCCAGGCGATCGTGCAGCGCGCCCGCTCGCTGCTCGGCACGGACATCGCCTACCTCACCCTCAACGACCCCGCCCGCGGCGACACCTGCATGCGTGTCACCGAGGGCTCGGTGGCCGCCCGCTTCCAGCAACTGCGCCTGGGCATGGGGGAGGGGCTGGGAGGCCTGGTCGCGCAGACGGCCCGCCCCTACGTCACCGACGACTACTTCAAGGACCCCCGCTTCCAGCACACCGGAACCATCGACGCGGGAGTGCGGGACGAGGGCCTGGTCGCGATCCTCGGCGTGCCGCTCATGCTCGGGCCACAGGTGATCGGCGTACTGTTCGCGGCCGACCGGCGGGCCCGCGTCTTCGAACGGGAGCAGATCGCCCTGCTCGGCTCCTTCGCCGCCCTCGCCGCGGCGGCCATCGACAGCGCCAACCTGCTCACCGAGACCCGCTCGGCGCTCGCCGGCCTGGAGCGGGCCAACGAGATCATCCGTGACCGAAGCGGCGTCATCGAGCGCGCCTCCGACGTCCACGACCGGCTCGCCGAACTCGTCCTGCGCGGCGGCGGAGTGCACGACGTCGCCGCCGCCGTCTCCCAAGTGCTCGACGGGGCCGTCGAGTTCACCGAGGCCGCCGCCGCACCCGCCGACGCCCTGGAAGCATCCCGGGCCGAGGGACACGCGGTGCCGCACGGTCCGGACTGGATCGCCGCCGTCGCCGCGGGCGGTGAACTGCTCGGCGCGCTCGTGCTGCGCGGTCACCCCGGCCTCGACCCCGTCGACCAGCGCACGCTGGAGCGAGCCGCGATGGTCACCTCGCTGCTGCTGCTCGCCAGACGGTCGGCCGCCGAGGCCGAACAGCGCGTTCGCGGCGAACTCCTCGACGACCTCCTGGACGCCCGTGACCGCGATCCCCGCCTGCTGCGCGAGCGCGCCGCCCGGCTGGACGCCGACCTCGACGCCACGCACGTCGTGCTCGCCGCCCGGCTCGACGCCCCGTCCGCCGACGCCGAGCAGGAGGCCGCCGCCCGCCACCGCCTGTGGTCGGCGGCGTTTCACCTGGCCGCCACCCGGCACGGACTGGCCGCCGCCCGCGACGGCGGCACGGTCCTGCTGCTGCCGCTGCGCCGCGGGGACAACGCCACTCAACTGGCCCGCAGAACCGCCCGCCACCTCGGCACCGGGGTGCACGAGGCGGTCACCGTGGGCGCCTCCGCCCCCGTCGAGAACCTGGCCGCCCACCCCGAGACCGTAGCCGCCGCCTACGAGGAGGCGCGGCGCTGCCTCGACGCCCTGCGGCTGCTCGGCCGCACCGGCGACGGCGCCGCCGCCCAGGACTTCGGCTTCCTCGGCCTGCTGCTGGCCGGTGACCGGGACATCGGCGGCTTCGTCGACCGCACCGTCGGCCCGGTCGTCGCCTACGACGAGCGGCGCGGTACGGAGCTCATACGCACCCTGGAGGCGTACTTCGCGTGCGGCATGAGCCCGGCCCGCACCAAGGACGCACTGCACGTCCATGTGAACACCGTGGCCCAGCGACTGGACCGCGTGGGCCGGCTGCTCGGCCGGGACTGGCAGACCCCGGCCCGCGCCCTGGAGATCCAACTCGCCCTGCGTCTGCACCGCTTGTCGGTACCGGCGCAGAGCTGACCCCCGTACGCGAGCGGGTGTACGGGGGCCGGCCGGAACAGGGGGCGGGCGGGGATCAGACGCTACGCGCGCCGGCGGTGCGGGCGGCCGTGGGCCCGGCGTCCGCGGACGCCTCGACGTCGGCGAGGTCGCGGTGCCGGGTCTCCTTGGCCACTCCCACCGCGATCAGCGTCAGCACGGCCGCCGCGATCACGTACAGGACGATGGGGGTGGAGCTGCCGTAGGCGGACAGCAGGGCGGTGGCGATCAGCGGGGCGGGCGCGCCCGCGGCGACGGAGGCGAACTGGGCGCCGATGGAGGCGCCGGAGTAGCGCATGCGGGTCGCGAACATCTCGGCGAAGAAGGCCGCCTGCGGGGCGTACATGGCCCCGTGCAGTACCAGGCCCACGGTCACCGCGAGGACGAGTTGGCCGAAGCCGCCGGTGTCGATGAGCCAGAAGAAAGGGAACATCCACAGGCCGACCCCGGCGGCACCCAGCAGGTACACCGGGCGGCGCCCGATCCGGTCCGACAGGGCACCCCAGGCCGGGATCACCGCGAAGTGCACCGCGGACGCGATCAGCACTGCGTTGAGCGCGGTCTGCTTGGAGACGCCGGCGGAGGTGGTGGCGTAGACGAGGATGAACGCGGTGATCACGTAGTAGCTGATGTTCTCCGCCATACGCGCCCCCATCGCCACCAGCACATCACGCCAGTGATGCCGCAGCACGGACACCAGCGGCAGCCTCTCGGTCCGGTCCTCGGCCGCCCGCGCCGCCCTGCGGCTCTCGGCCTGCGCCAACGCCTGCTGGAACACGGGCGATTCATCGACGGAGAGACGAATCCACAAACCGACGACGACGAGTACACCGGAAAGCAGGAACGGAATGCGCCATCCCCAGCTGCCGAAGGCGCTGTCGGAGAGCACCGCGGTCAGCAGCGACAGCACACCGGTGGCGAGCAACTGCCCCGCGGGCGCCCCGGTCTGCGGCCAGGAGGCCCAGAACCCGCGCCGCCGCGCGTCCCCGTGCTCCGACACCAGCAGCACGGCCCCGCCCCACTCACCGCCCAGCGCGAAGCCCTGGACCAGACGCAGCACGGTGAGCAGCACCGGAGCCGCGCTGCCCACCGTCGCATGCGTGGGCAGCAACCCGATGGCGAAGGTGGCCCCACCCATCAGGAGCAGGCTCAGCACCAGCAGCTTCTTGCGCCCCAGCCGGTCACCGTAGTGCCCGAACACCAGCGCGCCCAGCGGCCGCGCCGCGAACCCGACCGCATACGTCAGGAACGACAGCAGCGTTCCCACCAGCGGATCCGAGTCCGGGAAGAACAGCTTGCTGAACACGAGCGCGGCAGCCGAGCCGTACAGGAAGAAGTCGTACCACTCGATGGTGGTGCCGATGAGGCTGGCGGCGACGATGCGGGGGAGGTTCGCCGGGGGCGGGGGAGAGGTGGTCGGGGAGGCCATGTGCGCCACTTCCTCGTCTGCGGTGGGGACGGGTACGTGTCGGCACACGGTAGGAACATGCAGGTCAGACGCACATGTGGCGAGCCAACATAGTCTGGCGGCTGGCTATGCGTGCGGCCACCATGACCGCCCGTGGAGCGGTGATTCAGGGGCCCAAAGAGAGCCGAGGTGAGGACCGTCCGTGAAGCGCATTTAGGGGTGATTTTAACGGTGCCGTGCTGACTCCGGTGCTGGTTCGGTGCTGACTAAAAGACCACGTCATCACCCGTGTTCACCTCTCCCGCGCTGACTGGTGCTGACTACGCTCCGTTGAACTCGGACATCTGAGGGCTGAGCGGTCCTGAGCCGTTGCGTGACCAAGCCCAGCCTTGCTGCTCGGTTTCTGTGTGTCGGGCGAGGCGCCGCGCTGGATGCGGTGCACGTCCGTCCCGGCAGGTTCTTCGTCTGCTGGTGGTACACGACTGCGGTCCCTTTGACCTGCGGATATGGGCGTCAGGGTGAGCTTCGGTTGGCGGCTGGTCCGGGCATCGTCCGGGACTTGGTGATGGGCCTTGGGCCAAGGCCCCCGGTCGATGGCCATCACTTCTGCGCGCTCGACGGAGTCTCCAGGGCCGGCAGCCAGCGCTGTGGACTGCCCTCGCTGCGGAGGAGGGTGCCGATCCGGACCGTCTCCCTTACCACGCCGGGCCATGGGTTGCTGTCGGCGATCGAGAGAAGGTACCGCGCTGTGTCGTCGGTGCGGTGGCGGATGCCACTGCGGATCAGCACGCGCAGGAGTTCCACCGGACCGTCCCACACACCCTCGACGAGTTCCCTCCACTGCTCCGGGCTGGCCCGTTCGGCGAGGCGCGAGAGGGGCCTCTGCCAGCGCTGCGCCAGCGTCGTCACCTTGCCCGTGGACAGCGTGCGCAGTTTCCTGGCAGCCGCGTTGACCAACGTCACCGCCTCCTGCGGTGCGGCGTCGGCCAGGCGTTCGAGGAGCCGTCCGAGCACCGTCACGTCGCCGACCTGCGTGGCCGTCGCCAGGTGGCGCAACGCCCCGTTGCGTGCCCGGCCGACCTGCGCCTGCGTGGTGAGCGGGTGGTGGCGGCACAGCAGACCCGTCATACACCGGCGGGCCGCGGCCTGCACCAGCTCACGCTCGCCCTGGCCGGTACGCCCCTCGACGTAGTCGGCGGCCGCGAAGTGACGCAGGTCCTCTTCCTCCAGTTGCTGCCACTCCGGAGTGTTTAGAGAGCCGTTCGGACTGTGCTCGACCACGGTCTCCACCAGCTGCAGCGCGGCGCCGACATGGCGCGGATGACCGCGCCTGCCCAGCATCTCCCGCAGCCGGGCCGGGGCAGGGGGGCCGAGGACGCCCAGGGCGATGAGCCTGCCGCGTACGTGCAAGGCGGTCCTGGCGTTGTCCGCGCCGTATTCACGCGTAACGGCGAGATCGCATACCTCCTCGAGTGCGGTGCGATGTCGACGTAGGGCGGCCGCCAGCCGGCGGTCGATGTCCGTCCCGGCTTGAGGCAGCGCCGCGTTCAGCCACGCCGGATCGAGCCGGGGATCTACGGCCCCTCCGGCGAACAACTCGTCCAGCAGCTCGGGATGCTCCGCTACCAGCGCCTGCAGAGAGTTGGAGATCTTCTTGTCCGTCTGGGTCACACCGGTGCCCCTGCCAGGCCCCGTGACGTGGCCCTTGCCCGCCCGTTCGGTGCGCCACAGCCGCAGGGCCGTCCGCGCCTGCGCCTGTCCCGCCGCGGCGGCGGCGACCAGCAGAATGGCCACGTCTGGATCGGTCAGCCAGATCCGGTGCAACTCCGCTTCCGCACCGCAACTGCCTCCGCTATCAGGCTGCTGGCCTGCGGCGCCCTCCGGCCACGCTTCGCCGACCAGCCGGGCCGTGGTGGCCACGTCCAGGCTGCGTTTCCAGGTTTCTGCCGCCAACTGGTGGGTGGCGTCGGCGGGAGCGGCCCGGTCCCGGGTCCGCAGTCTCAGCGCCAGCCAGCTGCGCACCGCTTGGGTGGCGGCCGGCTCCGGTCCGCGGGCACGGCTCGGCGGGGTGTCGCCGCCGAGCGTGTCCGGGGCGCGGGTGGCGGTCAGCAACGGCAGCAGCAGGCAGGTCGACAGCAGAGTCAGCGACGTCGGCGCGGTGACCTCCTCCAGCACGTCGAGTAGGTGGCCGACCTCCTCGGTGGACGCCTGCCGCGCCATCCGCGCCACGGCGTGTACTTGCACGTACGACGTGAATTCCTTGGGATGCCGGGCAGCGGCCCTCAGGACGGAGTCCAGCGGCGGCTGTCGGCCGCTGGACAGCCAGTTGCCGGCGATCAATTGTCCCAGTGCCGCCTGGACCTGTACATCGCTGTTGTTGAACCTGGTGCCGTGGCCCCATCGGTGGCGCACGATATGCCGGACCGCGGAGAACGGCCGTTCCCGTTCCGGCCATTCGAGCGGCCGGGCCACCAGCCGAAGGCAGCGGGCCACCGTCAGTAGGTCGCGCCGCGGATCCGTCACCACCATGCGCAGCCGATGCCATACCCAGCCGGGGTTCTCCAGCGCGAGCGCCTCGAGAACCCCGAGGAACTTGTGCATCTCGGAGTTATGCAGAGTCAGCAACCAGGCCCACACGCAGCTCCGGGGATCACAGTGCGGGCCTTTGCAGGCGACCCCTCGGGTCGCGTTGGACGGGCAGCTCCGGTCGAAGACGGTGATCACGCTCTTGGGCAGCGTCTCCGCGAACCACTTCAGAGCGATGAGCACCGGCTGCCTCAACTCCTCGGAGTCGCTGCGCCACAAGGCCAGCAACTCATCGACGATTCGGTCACCGTCCTTGTGCAGGGTTGTCGGCAGTGTCTCTAGGTAGACCCGCGCCAGGTCGGGATCCAGCGTGGCGATCAGCGACGTGAAATGACAACGCAGGGCGGCATCGGGCTGTGGCAGTCTGGCGTAAACCCGCAGCTGCATCGCGCGCAGCGGGTGTGTGTCCGCCGTGCCGGCGTCCCAGGTGTCGGCGAGCGTGCCGGTCAGCAGTGCTGTGCACGCCTCGGCGGCCTGGTTGCGGCCCCTGCCGGCCTGGATGAGCGCCTGCTCGGCGACCGCGAGCCGGAACTGGTCCTCGGGATGGTCCTTCAGCCAGCCCAGCAGCTCACCCAGCAGTGACGGGTCGTCGGACGCGGCAGTCCGGGAGAGCCGGCGGCCCGCCGCGTACTCGAACAGGGTCTGGTGGAAGTAGGTGTAGCGCTCCGTGGTGCCGGCACCCTGTCGTTCGACCACGCCCCGCGCCACGAGCCCTTGGAGGCCGCGTTCCAGTCCAGGGCCGCCGGAGGGTGAGCGATCGGCGAGCACCTCCGCACCCAAGATGTCGAGCCTGCCTTCCCCCAGCATTAACTGGGCCAGTTCCTCACCGGCCCCGGTGAGATCGGGCAGCGGCCCCGTGCCGGTCGCGGGGGCGTCTCCTGCTCGCTGGTCCTGGCTGACACGGTGGCTCCAGTACCGGTCGTACAGGATCGCGGTGTCGATGTCCTGCACTTGGGGCGGTTGGGGGGCGAACGTCTCGAACAGCATGCGCAGTGTCAGGGGAGCCTCGCAGACCTTACGCATCGGCAGCCCCTGCACCGCCGCGTTGGCGATGTCCCGGCACACCTTGTCCACGGAGACCTCGGCCTCTCCCTCGTAGAAGTACCGCGCGTGCGACCGGATGGCCGCTTCCTGCTCCCGCGGGCTGTAGGGGCCCAGCACGCGCTGCTGGACGCCGAAGTCCTCCACCTGCGACTGCAGGACGTTCCACTCCTCCTTCCTGCACGTCATGAGGACCCGTACGGAGTTGTCCGCGGCGATCGTGAGCAGTTCCTGTAGCACATGGAAGCCCGTCGCGTCCGACACCAGCAGGTCCGCGGTGTCGAAGAGGAAGACCGCGGGATCCGTCATGGAACGACAGGCGGCGCGCAGCGTCTCCAGGGCGAGTCCGGCACCGGACGCCGTGTTCCGGAGGTCGCCGGCCCGCAGGAAGTACGGCCGGGGGCCCAACGGGTCAGCCGAGAGCTCATGGTGCAGCCGCCACAGCAGCGTCGTCTTCCCGCTCCCCGGATCCCCGACGACGCAGATCGGCTGCCGCATGCCGAGCAGCTTGAGCAGGTCTCTCTCCAGATCCCGGGGGACAGCGAGCGCCGTGAGGTCCAGGGGCTGCGCCTGCATGCCGGACGCACCCTGGTGGCCCGCCGCAGCGACGGCGGTGTGGCTGTACGCTTCCAGTTCGCGGAGCTCCTCCGACCGATCCGTGGTGGCTCCCCGGGACACGGACGCGGCCCGCACCGCGCGGTCCGCCGCTGCGGCGGCGCCGGTCCACCGCTCCGGCGGAACCGCTGTACCGCACGTCACGTACCGCCCGGCCGGTTCCGGTCCCGTGATCGTCACGCCCGGCGGAATCGGGGTGCCCAACCGCTGCAGCAGCTCACCACCGGCGCGCGCCGCCAGCCTGAAACACCACCACCGGCCGCCGTCGCCCATGTTCTCGTAGGTGCTGCCCTGCAGACCGGTCACGATCAGGGAGAGCAGGAACTGGCGGTGCCACAGGTCGTACAGGCCGCCCGCGAAGATCTCCTCGCAGGTGTCCCGCACTGTCTGCACGATGTCTTTCGTCGCCGGCTTGATCTGGCGCAGGGAATCCTCGTGGGGTCGCACCAGATAGTGCAGCAGGGCATCGCCTTCCTCCGTCGGCTGTTCCCGGACGGTCGGTTCCACGGCGGACAGGAGCAGCGTGGCTACGTCCCGCGACAACGGGGCGTTCTGCGAGAACGTCGCCAGGTCGATGAGTTGGAACTTCTCGAACCGGGCCCTGCCTTCCCGGACGGGCACCAGGACGTTGTGCAGGTGCAGGTCGCCGTGCGCCCGTCCCCGCATGACGTCCAGCTTCGGGTGCCCGGCGTCCGCCTGGGCCAGCGCCAGAGGGTTCGGCAGGTCCAGGCCGTTGATTTTGATCCACGGCGTGTCCGCCTCCAAGCCCCCGAGCCGTGACCCGTAGGCGAGTGCCGAGCCACCGCGGGAGACAAGCGCTCCGAGTTCCTGGCGCAGCAGCTCACCGACAGGCAGGTGGTCGGACGTGCCGCCCCCCGGGCCGTTGTTCCATTCCGTCAGCAGCCACCTCGTGAGGTACGCGCAACCGGCCGGCAGGTCGTTCCCCAGGGACGCCATGGCGCACAAGTCGTCCAGGCTGCCGGTCGCGGGGGACTGGAACGTCAGTACGCGCCCGTCCTCCACCGGCCATGAACCGTGCAACGTCGGCACATGGTTCTGAGCCGTCTTGCGGGCCTCCGCGTGGGGATGCCCCTCGCCTCCCTGGCCGTGGGGGGACACCTTGACCACCATGACCCCCGGTCCTCGGCTGGCCACCACGGCCGTCAGCCCGGCACCGCTGGCACCCTGGCCCAGCGGTCGCCACCGGGGCACGTGGGGCCGAACCAGGCCCCGATGCACCTTGTGGGCCCAGTCGACCAGCGCCTTGGACGCCAGCTCGTCGTTCTCGAACAGAGAGGCGAGGCTGTCCGCGTTCTCCACCGTGCATTCCCCTGATCCGTGTCCCGTTCGCGCGCGATCCACTCCAGCCGGACGCCGGCCGGTCAGCCAGGCTGGGGCGTCCGGCGGGCGACGAGACGTGCCACGTCGTCCATGGCGGCCTGGAAATCGGCCCGGTCCGTGCTCTTGAAGCGGCGGAAGAACCAGTCCGGCACGCGCGTGTACCGCTGCCGCGAATGGAAGATCACGTCCTGCACCTGCCGGGCGAAACCCATCAGTGCGCCGGTGTCACCGCCCGCGGCGACCCTGGCCTCCAGTAGCTCCATCACCCGCTCCCGTTCTGCGGCGACCTGCCACTGGGTGCGGCACACCTCCAGACCCATCATCGCCGCGCCGAGCGACGGCACGTACCACAGCAGCACCAGGTCGAGCACCTCCATACGCGTCGTCAGGCCGACGACGAGACCGCCACCCAGCCAGAGCAGGACCGCTGCCAGCACCGTCCGCGCGTAACGGCGGCGGACCCGCGCGCCCCACCCGAGATTTTGCAGTTGGCAGGCGACCACGTCATAAGGGTGCAGCAGTTCGGGGATCTCGTAGTAGTCACGTAGCTCCGCCTCCTCACCCGAGTAACGCCGGCTGAGACTGCTGATCAGGTGTGACGCGGGCGGGGAGCCCACCATGGCGCTG
Source organism: Streptomyces sp. NPDC001204 (assembly GCF_053598035.1). Classification (NCBI taxonomy): domain Bacteria; kingdom Bacillati; phylum Actinomycetota; class Actinomycetes; order Kitasatosporales; family Streptomycetaceae; genus Streptomyces; species Streptomyces sp. NPDC001204. The sequence goes on from NZ_JBSFJL010000025.1 coordinate 110,689, forward strand.
TTCCACTCCAGGTGGAACAGCCGAACGTCGAACGACTCCTGCAACAACGCCGCGCGACGGGCCTCGCTGCTCTCCCACTGTGTGAGCCCGACTGAGTGCGCCACCGCCCACACCGCGCCCACCACCGTGACGGACGCGCTGACATGCGGCACGAAGACGGTGACGAGGCCGGACACGGCCAGGAGAACCGATACCCCCATGCGCGCATTGGCCAGGCGCTGGGCCCTGCGGTGGGACACCGTCATGGCCCGCAGCCGGTGCAGTGCCGCCTCTCCGTTCTGTTCCGACAGGATGCGGGAGCCCCCGAGCGGCTCGCTGCCCATGACGTTCCCCCTCGTCCTCGCCGTGCCCATACTCTGCCCGCCGGCCCCAACCCCGTACACAGGAGCCACAGTTCACGTCTCGCCGTCGGTCAGCGCTTCCGCTGCTTTTCGCCATGCGCCGGCAGAGCTTCGCTCGGCGTGACCGGAGCTGTTTCCGCAGGTGATAGACGGGTGGTCACGCGTCGCGTGAGGCTGGCGGAGTGGGCCACGGTGAAGGGCTTGGGAGCTTGGAAGGGTGTTCGCCCAGCTGAGTCACCTCAGGCTCGCTGTACCGTGATCGGCCTGACGGTGTGGGCCTTCCTGGCCTGATGGCGACTAGGTCCTTCAGGGCTCCTTCCCCCTCAGTAGGATCACCGGCAGCGTAGGGCGGGAGGCGCACGGGGTGGGGAGTAGCGGTATGGCAGCGGGGGCTGGCGACCGTCTCACTGGACTTGAAATCTTCCGGGCAGCTTCTCTCGCCGGGCGGACAGTTGGCGGTGTCCCCGAATCGGTCGCCGCCCCCGTCATCCATGCCGGAACCCGATGTGGAACCCCATGAACTCGACGACGAGGTCGCGCGGGGGCGGCTCGGCCGTCGTCTCGAGCCGGTCCCAGGAAGTCCTGGACTCGCGGCGCTCATGAGCGGGCGGATCGTGGGGTGATGTCCCTCGGCGCCGTTTGGTCCACGACTGGTCCGGGCGAGACTCCCCTTGGGTGTCAGAAAGTAGCGCGAAGACTCCAGCTCATCACAGTGTGTAGCCGTTATTTCGGGTTGCCTGGAGCGCAACGATGCCTCCAGGCAACCGACTTCAGGGTCTAGAAGAAGCCAAGCTTCTGAGGGCTGTAGGAACAAAGAACGTTCTTCGTCTGCTGGTGGTACATGGTTGACATCGAAGTGACCAGCCTCTGATCGCCGGTGCGGGGCGGGTTCGCGGATCTTGCTGCTCGCGCGTGAGACTGCGGGTCGGGGGCGGTGCGGGCCGGGCGGCCGCCACGGGTAGGGGGCCGGAGGCGGCGCGACGGGTGCCGGCGCACCTGCCCGTCCAGAGGTGGCCCCGGTGGTCTTGGTGGGTATGCATGCGCGAACTATGCGTCGAATTTCGTTCTGGGGGAGGTTCGATGACGGGCATTGAGCTGCTGGCGGGGGCCGTGGTCGGGTACCTGGTCCGCAAGCTGCGCCGGGTGGCAGGACGGGCGGACGAGGAGGTCGATCAGGTTCTCGACACCGGGATGGACGCCATCCATGAACTGGTGACCCGGAACCTGCCCGGGGACCCGGCGCTGGAGACGCTGGTCACGGAGACCTCGAGCGAGGACGGCACGGTCAGCGATCGGACGTTCCGGCGGGTTCGCGACGCGGTGGCGGAACGCGCCGACCGGGACGCGGGCTTCGCGGAGGAGTTGCAGGTCCTGGTCGATGCGCTGGACCGTCACCTGGGAGGGCCGCAAGAGGCGGGAGGCGTCCATCAGTCGGCTGTCGCGTCCGGCGGTAGCAAGGTGAACCAGGCTGGCGGGAACATCACGATCCACCGGAGATCGAAGTGAGTGCCGTGGAAGGGCCCCCGCCCGGGGATGCCGGCGGTGCGCGGGTGCAGCAGCGGGCTGTCGTATCCGGGTTCGGCAGGATCTTCCAGGCCACCGGTGACATGGTCGTGTACGAGGGCGGTGAGCCGTACCGGCTCGCGCCGTGGCCGCTCGCCAACCCTGAACGCGGCCCGGCTGCGGAGGCGGAGCCGGTGCGGCCGAGCGCGCTCCTGCACGCCGGCGCCGCGACGGTGAACTTCGCGGGCCGGCTGGCGGAGCGCGCGCAGGCCCGCAGGTGGCGTGACACGGAGGGCGCACTGCGGGTGTGCCTGGTCCACGGACCCGGCGGTCAGGGCAAGACGCGGCTCGCGATGCAGCTCGCGGCGGAGTGGCGTGCGCAGGGCTGGATCGTCCTGGGCGCGTTCCATCACCGGGACCGGCAGGCGCCGCCGGCATTCAACGTCCCCGGCGGCCTGAACCACGCGGCCGGTGTCCTGGTGGTCGTGGACTACGCAGAGCGGTGGGACACCGAGGACCTGCTGACGCTGCTCGCGGACACGAGCGTGGGAGCCGGCCGAGGCATCCGGGTCCGTGTCCTGCTGCTCGCCCGGCCCAGCGGGGTGTGGTGGCAGAACATCACGTATCGCGTCGAGCGCGACTTCGGCATCCGCGCGGAACGGTTCGAACTGTCGCCGGTGGAGAGCGACCCGCTGGTGTCCCGGGAAGGGCTGTTCGCCGCCGCCCGGGACCGGTTCGCGGAACTGCTGGGCGTACCCGAAGCAGGAGCGGCGCTTCCTCCGCCGGACCTGTCGGCCCGAGACGAGTACGAGCTCATCCTGTCCGTGCACATGGCCGCACTCGGCGCGGTCCTCGCGGCCCGCCAGGGCGACACCGCGCCGGGAGAACCCGCAGCAGTGTCGGCGTACCTCCTCGCACGGGAGCGTGACCACTGGCTGTCCCTTCGCGGCCGCCGCGAGGAGCCCCTCACGGTCACCGCGGACGCGTTGGGGCAACTCGTCTACACCGCCACGCTCACCGGCCCGCTCAGCTACGCCGACGGGAAGCAGGCCATTCTCCAGGCGGCCGTCGAGAGCACCGAATCGCCGGGGACGATGCTGAAGGACCACGCGCGCTGCTACCCGGCCGCCGCGCATACGGGCGCCCCGGGCCAGGCCCCCTCCACGGTGCTGCAGCCGCTGTACCCGGACCGCCTCGGCGAGGACTACCTGGCGCTGCTCACCCCCGGCCACACCTACGACTTCCCCGCCGATCTGTGGTCCGACGAAGCCCCCGCCCGGCTTCTGCCCCTGACAGGCAGCACCGACCCGGCCGCGGAGGCCGCCGGTCCCGTGTGGACCCGCCGGGCGCTGACCACCCTTGTCGAGGCCGCCGGCCGATGGCCCCACCTGGCGCGGACACAGCTGTACCCGCTCCTGATCGCCCGGCCGGCGCTCGCTCTGCAGGTGGGCAGCGCTGCCGTGGCCGCGCTCGCCGCCCACGCGCACATCGACCTGGACGTCCTTGAAGCTGTCGACGCGCTGCTGCCCGAGCAGCGCAGCGAGTGGGCTCCCGCGGCGGCCGCGGTCGCGGACAGGCTGCTGGAGCGGCGCCTGGCCAGCGCGGATGACGCTGGACGTGCCCGGATCCGCGGGAGTCTGGCCCACCGCCTCGCGAACGTCGGCCAGAGGGAGCGGGCGCTGGCCCTGTCCGAGGAAGCCTTCCACGGGTTCTTCGCACTGGCGCCACAGGACGTCTCCTCGTACCTGCCCGAAGCCGCCTACGCGGAAGGCAACTACGCGGTCCGCCTCGCCCAGTCAGGTCGCCTCGACGAGGCGCTCGCCCACTCGAACATGACGATCCTATGGCTGATGACCCTCACCAAGCAGGACCGGGACGAGTACCTTCCCGAGCTGGCCCGAGCCCATTACAACCACGCGGGCTGGCTGGCGGACGCGGGACGCCACGAAGAGGCGCTGAGCTGGTCCCAGGACGCGCTCGACGGGCTGCGTGAACTCACACTCCGGCCCGGCGGCGTCGTGCACCTGCCATCCCTGCAGGACCTGAACGCCGCCGCCGCCCGTCACGCCCAACTCCTCTCGACCCTCGACCGGAACGACGAGGCCCTCACGCTGTCCAAGCTGTCCCTCGCCGGACTCCGCGACCTCGTCCGGCTGGACCGCACGAGGCTCCTGCCGGAACTCCCCGCGTCCCTGCGGGACCACGCGGACCTGCTCGAGCAGACCGGCCACCAGCTCGACGCCCTGCCGTACTCGAAAGAAGCCGTCGAGGCCCTGAAGGAACTGGCGCACACGGACCCAGGCGCCTACCGTCAACGGCTCGCCGAGGAACTCGCGCGGCACGCGCTGCGCCTGTCGGAACTGGGCCGCCATACGGAAGCCCTCCGTGTGTCCGAAGAAGGAGTCCTCGTCCGCCGTGAGCTGGCCGCCGAGGACCGCAGCACGCACCTGTCGCCGCTCATCTCGGCCCTCCGACTGCACCTGCTGCTGGTTGAGGAAGCCAACGCATCGTCATCTGAGTTCCTCCGCTACTCAGAACAGTCGATCGCCCTGCACCGGGAGAGGGCACGGCGCGAGCGCACCGCGGACAGCGTCGCCGACCTCGTCCGCGCGCTGATCCCCCACGCGTCACGCCTCATGGAGTCGGGCCGCGTCGACGAAGCCCTCGGCTACTCGCTGGAGGCCGTGGGCGCCGCCGACGCCCTGAAGGGCGGACCAGTGGACACCGTCGACCTGCCCATCGCCGCCAGCTGGCATGCGCTGTGGCTCGAACAAGCGGAACGCCACGCCGAGATGCTCCCGTACTCGGCAGAGGCCATCGAAATCGCCTACGGGCGCTTCCAGGTCGACCCGGACGCCAACCTGCCCGACCTGGCAGCCCGGGTGAGCGACCACGCAGCAAGGCTCGCGGACGCGGGACGGCAGGACGAAGCCCTCGAGCATTGCCGCTTGGCGACCGACTGGTTCCAGGAGCTCCTCGAAGCCGACCCCGACGCTCACCGCGAGGGCTACATACGCAACACCGCGGTCTTCGCCCACATCCTGATCAAGGGCGGCCGGTTCGCCGACGCCGTCATCCCGCTGCTCTTCGTCTCGAACACGGTGCCTGAACTGCCTGAAGAACGACGCCACGACATCGGACCGTGGCTCGGGGACCTGATCCGCACCGCGCACGCCGGCGCGCCGGACGCGGTCGCACGGCAGTACCGGCAGATGACCGGCCAGCCCATCCCGCCGTGGCTCCAGGGGTAGCCGTCTCGGTGAGAATTACTGCCCGTGGGGGCTCGTCCGCGTCTTCGGATCGCAGCGCGGACGAGTCGGTACACCGGCAGACGCGCCCTGCGCCGCAGGCGCCGTTACCGCCGTTCTGCCTCACGGGCGCCAGCGGCGACCGTGCGGCAGAACAGTGCTCATGCGAGTCGGCGCCCCTCACGGACCGCGTCGGGATCCACGAAGCCCTCCGGCTGGTCCGCCAGGAGGGCGGCGGCCCGGTCAATGTCCTTGTAGGTGCCGAGAACCACATCCGCGCTGTTCACGCGGCATGTTGGTACTCGTGCAGGATGCCGCTGAGGCGGTCGCGTCGGCGGACGTCCAGGTGGGCGAGTCGGCCGGGTTCGACGATCGGTTCGGGCAGCGGACGCAGGGGCGCGGCGCCCGCGAGGGCGCGGTGGGGCCGGGGCTCGTTGTAGAAGGCCTCGTACTCACTCAGTGCATGCAGCAGGTGAGCCTGGTCCCAGATGAGAGCGCGGTCGAGGAGTTCGGCCCGGCAGGGGCGGATCCAGCGCTCCATGATCGCGTTCATCCGGGGCATCCTCACCCCGGTCTTCAATACCTCGATGCCCTCGCCGGCCAGAACGGCGTCGAAGCCGGGCGGGTAGCGCACGTCGCGGTCCCGGATCAGATAGGCGACCTTCGTTCCGGCGTTCTGGACGTCCATGGCGAGGTTCCGCACGAGCTGGGTGATCCAAGCCGCGGTCGGCTGTGCGGTGACGCCGAGGATCCGCACGCGGCGGGTGGCGTGCTCGATCACCGCCAACACGGTCAGGGTCGCGCCGGTGAGGGTCTTGGCCTCGAAGAAGTCGGCGGCCAGGATGGCGTCGGCCGGGGAGCGCAGGAACGCGGCCCAGGTGGTGTGCTCCCGTTCGGGTGCGGGTGGGATGCCGTGTTCCTTGAGGATGCTCCACACGGTCGAGGCGGCGACCTTGATGCCGAGCGCGGCGAGTTCGCCGTGCACGCGCCGGTAGCCCCATTGCGGATTCTCCTGTACCAGGCGCAGGACCAGGACGCGGATGGAGCGGACGGTGCGGGGTCGGCCCGGGGGCTTGGGGCGGGATTCCTTCGCGTGGCGGCGGCGTAGCAGGTCGCGGTGCCAGCGCAGTAGGGTTTCCGGCGAGACGATCAGGTGGAGCCGGCGAAGCCGTGCCCGGGGGAGGCGGTGGAGCAGCCGCGAGCAGCGCCCGGTCGGGCCACGTCAGTTGTGGCTTGTCCACCTGTCGCTGAAGTACGGCGAGTTGGTGGCGCAGCGCCAGGATCTCCAGGTCTTTGTGACGATCGCTCATCGGCAGCAGCTGTATGAAGCTGAACGCTGTCGACAGGGCGAGATACGGCAGTCGCAACGGCACAGCCGCCTATCTTCGCAGCCGGCCCGGGCGTGCTCCAAGAGGACTTCCCCCCGCGGGAGGCTGACGCCTCAGCTATGCACCGCTGACCGCACATCAGGCTTGTGGCCAGCATGGATGCAATATCCGGCACCTACAACGTTGCAGACCAGGTTGACCAGGGAGGCGTAGTCAGTGTCGGACTTGCGGCGGTGAAGTAGTCGAGCAGGAGCCGGCGGAGGCCCTGGTTGCGGATGTTGCGGCGGTCGACGAGTTCGTCAAGGGTGAGCTGGCCGCGGTGCAGGGCCTGACGCAGGGTGGCGGGTGTGCTGGGCGGGAAATGGCCCATGGCGTGCAGGACGTTCCAGGCAGCGTGGCCGGCGAAGACGTTGGCGTCCTTCTTGCCGGGTCGCAGGGCGGCCTTCGCTGTGCGTGACTCGTGGGCGTGGTGGAGTAGGGCCGCCGGGGTGAGGACGACGAAGCCGACGCCCTGCACCGCGAGCAGGTAGCACACGTCGAAGAGCGCTTGGCGTTTGTGGGGCCAGGAGAAATCATGGTGGGCGACCTGAGCGGCGTACTTCTCCAGCAGGGGATCGTTCTGGGCAGCGATGAACTGGTCGGCGAATCCGTTGAAGTTGTGCTTCTTCACCACCAGCAGCGTCGGCTGGACGACGCGGAGGCAGAACAGTGCCCTGACGCCGGCGCTGTACTTCTGCCCGGTCCGGTTGGGGTCCAGGCCAGTGGCGGTGATCTCGCCGCGGCCCAGCGGGCATCCCAGCTGTTGCCAGGTGCTGCCCTCGAACCCGCCCAGGTAGGCCGGGACGCGCCGGGTGGAGGCCCGGTGCTGAGCGGCGGTGGGCGCGGCGGCGTCCGGCGAGACGTCGTGCGCCAGGTGGCCGATGAGCTGCGGTGTGGCGGAGGACCCACGCCGAGCAGGGCGTCCGGGTGCTCGGCGCGCAGTGTGGTCAGTGCGGCATCCCACCCGGATGTGGTCGCGGTGAGCTCGACGACGCCGATGCCGGCCTCGATTCGGCGGCTCGATGTCCTGATCGCGGTGTCGGGTCCCGCGCAGCGCAGTACGGGGACAACCCGGGCCTGTGCGATGGCGGCAGCGACCAGCAGCTTCTGGCTCTCTCCTATCCGCCCTCCGTCTCTGTGGGTTCTGTTTGGGTTCTGTCCCGGGGTCCAGGCGAAAATACCGTGTTCTCTTTTGCGGAACCGTGTTCCGCTGTACTGAACATGTCATGCGCCCCGTTCATTGCACCCACTGTGAGGCAAGCCATGCCCAACATGTCCGTCGCACTGCTCTCCGGACGTACGCTCGACCAGCGTCGGGAGTTCGCTGCGGCCGTGACCAAGGCCGCCGTCGACATCTTCAAGGCCCGATAGGGCGCCATGCGCCTCCGTTTCGACGAGATCGAGACGTCCGGTGCCGCCAACGGCGGCGTCCTGGAGTCGGACCGCTGACGCCACAGCCGTCCGGGCCAGCGGGCCCGGACGGAGCGGCCGCGAGCCGGGCGGCCCCGTGGGGCTGCCCGGCTCGCGGCGTCAGATCTCCGGATGGGCAAGCCAGGAGCACAGGGTCGCCGCGTCGCGGGCGAAGGCCGCCGGTTCGTCGCCCGCGACGAACTCCAGCAGTGCATACCGGCGCCTGCCCGAAGCGAGGCTCGCAGCCGGGCCCGTCAGGTCGGCGAGGACCGGCCGCCACAGGTCGGCCCGGGCCTCCAGCGGAAGCCGGGTGCCGTCGGCCGCCCAGGAGAAGACGTGCGCCGTCCGCAGCCCCTTGCCCAGCAGCGCCGCCACCTCCGCCCGGGAGGGCCCCACGGCGGCGCCGCGGGCGGGCTGCCAGTACGGCAGCACTGTGGGCCGGTCCACCTCGTCGAGCAGCCGCAGGGCCGACTCCAGGGTGTCGGTCAGGGTGTTGCGGTGGTACTCCAGCGCGATCCGCAACCCCCGCGCGGCAGCCGCGTCGGCCGCCGACCGGATGCCCGTCACCACGGCGGCCCGCTCTGCCGGGCCGGTCTGGGCGGAGCCGTGGACGCCGGCCCAGACGCGCACCGTCGGCGCGCCGAGCGCGGCCGCCGTGTCGGCGACCGCTGCGAAGTCGGCCGGGTCGCTCTGGCCGGCCCGGTGGTAGGAACCGTAGGCGGCGATCTCCAGGCCCGCGTCGGCCGAGCGTTCGCGCACCCGCTCGGCCGTGGCGAAGGCACCCGCGGGGACGTGCACGTCGCCACCCCATTCGACCGCGCCGAGTCCGGCCTCTGCGGCCAGGCTGATGACCGCCTCGGCGGACAGTGTGCGGAAGGTGACCGAGACCAGGCCGGGGATCAGCCCGTCGACCAGAATGCCGCTCATGAGTCCTCCATCGGGAAGAGGCAGAAGGGACCGCCCAGCTGCCGGTGGAGCGGATCGCTGAGGTCGGGCTCGCCATGCTCGGCGATCAGCTCGGCGGCGTAAGCCTCGGAATCGTCCTCCGGGTGGTAGCCGATCGCCTCGCCCTCTGCGAGCGACAGCCACCGCCGGGTGTTGCGTGAGATTCCCCACACGATGCGGAAGGCCGGTGCTGGAGCGGCCAGGCAGGCCTCCAGCAGCCGCGCGCCGTCCGCCGGGGAGAGCCACATCGGGAGCGAGCGGGTCGCCGGGCCGGGCGGACGCTCGAAGCAGGAACCGATCCGCAAGCAGATCACGTCCATGCCGGCCCGGTCATGGTAATAGCGGCCGAGCGCCTCCACCGCGGCCTTGCTCCACCCGTACGGGGTGTCGGGCCGGGGCCCGGCGTCGGCGGGCAGTCCTTCCGGTCCGGCGTCGTCGCGGGTGAAGAAGCCCGCCGCGTGGTGGCTGGAGGCGAGCACCACCCGGGGCACCCCGGCGTGGCGGGCGGCCTCCAGCAGGCATCGTGCGCCGTCCACGTTGACGTTCAGGATCTCCGCCCACGAGGAGCGCCGGCTCAGCCCACCAAGGTGGATGACCGCGTCTACCCCTGCGCAGGCCTCACGCAGCAGCTCCGGGTCGGTCACCGACCCGGTGACGACCTCCACCTGCTCACTGGGCCCGGGCGGGTGCTGCTCGGCGACATCGAGCAGCCGCAGCGTACGGCCCGGACGCCGCAGCCGGGGCCGCCTCATCCGCCCCATCATTCCTCCGGCACCGGTGACCAGGACGGTCTCCCGGACAGCCTGCCGACTCATCGCGTATCCCTTTCGTTCGGGGGTGCCCCGCCCCGACCAGGGCAGCGCGCCGGCAGGTGCCACCTGCCGGCGCGCTGCCCTGGCGGTCGGGCGGAGCGGTGGTGGTTCCGCAGACGGCTACTTGCTACTTGGCGTGGGCCAGGAGCGTCTGCCAGACCGCCTTGTCGAAGAACCAGCCCTTGATCGACGGCCCGTTGCTCGCCGGGGCGGTCTCGCTGACGAACTGCGGCGCACCGTTGGCATACCCCTGGTAACCGTGCTCCATCTTGTAGATCAGGTCGCCCGAGCCGACCCGCATCAGCGCCTCGACCGCCGCCGTCTGGCTCGGGCCCTGGCCCCACGCGCCGAGGACGGTCATGGTGGCCCGGGTGGTGACGCTGTTCATCCAACCCTCGTAGGAGTAGAGCGCATCGCTGCGCAGCCCCTTGGAGTCGCTGGAGTCGAACTCGTGCAGCATGCCGCTCTGGCCCTCGTACGGGCTGGTGGTGCCGTCGGCGATGTAGGCCTTGCCGTTGCCCACGCTGCTGCTGACTTGGTGGTCGTAGGTGAAGTCGGCGAGCTTCTCGAAGATGCCGACCGGGTCGTTGAGCGGCACGTCCTGGTAGACGAAGGGCTTGCGCACGCCGACGCCGTTGCCACCACAGCAGTCGGCGGCACCGTTCTCCATGGCGTCCTTGCCGGTCTTCTCCCAGGTGGCCAGGATGCTGGTGAATCCGGCGTCGGTGAGCCGGCGGACGTAGGCGTCGTAGGAGAAGTCCGCGAAGACCTTGTTGAGCTGGTCGGGTCCGAAGTACAGGTCGGCGGCGATCGCGACCCCTACGTAGCCCTCGCGATAGTTGGCGTTGTAGGTCTTCTGGAAGTTCCCGACCTGGTCGAGCGCGGTGTAGAAGTTGTTCGGGTCGTTGAACGACCAGTTGGCGGCGATCGCCAGGGAGCGCATCAGCAGACCGACGCGATCCTGGTCGGTGTGGTTCAGGTGGGCCCAGACCGAGGGTGTCGCGTGGACCAGGGCCAGTCCCTGGGCAACGGCGTTGTGGGACCAGCCCTCCAGACCGCCGTTGGCGTCCGGCTCGTGGCCGCCCGCGACCAGGTTGTGGACCTGGTCCACCAGGCGGTCGCGCACCTGGGTCCCGTCGGAGGCGCGGGTGGCCGGGGAGAGCTTCGCGGTGAGGGCGAGGAAGTAGAAGTTCTTCGAGGCACCGACAACGGCCGGGTTGGTGCCGGGCCGCACCTGGTCGAAGGGGAAGGCGATCAGCGGCGCGGCGACCGCGGTGCCGATCAGCTTCTGGTCGAAGGGGGGCCGGGCGTCGGCCTGCCCGGGGGCTGCGGAGGCGTAGACGGCGACGAGGCTCAGCACCGCGGTGCCGAGAACGGTGGCGGCGCAGCGAAGCGCCTTATGTTGTTCACGTACATGAACACGTGTCATGTTTTTGAAACTTAGGTCGCCGTGCGGAGTCGCGTCAAGACGTCTGGATGCCGGGGCCGGAGCGCGACGTGGCACCGTATCGAGCGCTCAACTCTGCCCAGATTCTTACGGACACATTCCTTGACCGCTCACCGGCCGTGCCGTAAGTTCCTCGCCAATTCGACCCCATGAATCTTGTTCAGAAACATGAACAGAGCGGAGTAGGCATTATGCGCACCCTCCCACGCGGACGTCACCGCGCGGTAACGCTGTCTGCCCTCGCAGGTCTTACCGCCACCGCGCTCACCGGTTGCGGCGGCTCGTCCGGTCCGACCGCGGAGAGCGACGCCCCCCTCAATGTCTGGGTGCGTGGCGCCGGTGACTCCGAGAAGGCCTACCAGGCGGTCTTCAACGCATTCACCAAGAAGACCGGAGTCAAGGTCAAGCTCTTCATGACGCTGACCGACTTCGAGACCAAGCTCAACGCGGCCGCCGCCGCCCACCAGCTGCCCGACGTGGTCGTCAACGACGCCGCACAGCTCGGCGCCTTCCGCTCGCAGGGCATCATCCGCGAGGTGGACAAGAACTCCATCGCCGGCCAGGACGAGGTCAACGACCAGGCCTGGAAGTCGGCCCAGGACGTCAGTGGAAAGTACTACGCCATACCCTTCTCGGCCCAGGCCAACGTGCTCCTCGAGCGGTCCGACTGGGCGAAGAAGCTCGGGTTGAAGAAGCCCACCAGCTGGGACGAACTCGCCACCACCGCGAAGGCCTTCACCACCGAGGACCCCGACGGCAACGGCAAAGCCGACACCTACGGCCTGGCCGTCCCCGGCTCGACCACCCGCGGCTACATCTCCTGGTTCTGGTCGACCTTCCTGTGGCAGGCGGGCGGCGACTACGTCAAGTCCGCCGGCAACGGCAAGTACACGGCCACGATCAACTCCCCTCAGGCGGTCCAGGCGGCCACCTGGTTCGAGAACCTCTTCTGCACCGACAAGGTCGTCCAGCCCAGCGCGCTCAACGACGTCACGGCCGACACCAACAAGGTCTTCCAGACCGGCGTCGCCGGCCTCTACCTGACCGGCCCCTACGCCTTCGCGACCATGGACGACTCCGACGTCAAGGACAAGTATTCGGTGATCGCGCCACCGGCCGCCCCGAACGGGGGCTCCGACGTGCTCGCCGAGGGCACCTCCATCTACCTGATGGCCGGGACCAAGGCTCCGAAGCACTCCCAGGAGCTGGCCGAATACATGATCACCCCCGAGGCCCAGAAGATCGGCATGACCGCCGTCCCCACTGCCTCCATCGTGAGGCTCTCGGTCAACAAAAATGTGGATAGCGCGGCCGTGCACGGCAACAACCCGCGGTGGGCCCTCGCCCAGAAGCTCTACCAGGAGAGCGGTCACTACGAGCCGGTCTACCTGCCCAACTGGGAGAGCCTGCGACAGGCGACCTCGGACGCGCTGAACAAGATGGTCGCCGGCTGCTCCAGCCCCAAGGCCACACTGGATCAGCTCAACGACAAGTTCAACACGCTGCTCAAGCAGCAGGGCGTGGCAGCCGGCTGACATGACGGTCCGAACCCGCCCAGCTCGCGATGACACCACCACGGCAGTCCCCGTGCCCCGCGCCACCGGCACGGAGCGGGGGGCCCGCCGCGCGGTCGCGCGGCGGATCATGCCGTGGGCCTTCCTGGCCCCGGCCCTGCTGGCGATCGGCGTCTTCAAGTTCGTCCCGACCGTGTGGGGCGCCTATCTCGGTTTCTTCAACGTCCAGCCCTACCTGGGCAACCACTGGGTCGGACTGGAGAACTTCCGCACCGCCTTCGACGACCCCGACCTGCGCGCCGCCGTCGGCCACACCCTGCTTGACGCGGTGGTCGTGGTCACCGCCTCGATCCTGGTCGGGTTCCTGCTGGCTCTCCTGCTGGAAGGGCCGGCCCGGCACCTGAAGATCCTGCGCACCGCCGCCTTCCTGCCGGTGGTCACCGCCATGGTGGTCGTCGCCGAGCTGTGGGGCACCCTGCTCTTCCCCGGCCAGTACGGCTCGGTCAACAGCATGCTGGGCAGTGTGGGCATCGGCCCGCTGCCCTTCCTGACCAGCCCGCACAGCTCGCTCGCCTCGGTGATGCTGATCCAGGTCTGGAAGTCCGCCCCGTACGACATGGTGATCTTCGCGGCCGGTCTGGCCGGCATCGACCGCCAGCTGTACGAGGCGGCCGCCATCGACGGTGCGAGCGCCTGGCAGCGCCTGTGGCACGTCACCATTCCGGCGCTGCGCCCGGTCACCAGCATCGTGCTCACCCTCGGCGTCATCCGCGGCCTGCGGGTCTTCACCGAGATCTACGTACTCACCGGCGGCGGTCCGGCCGGCTCCACCGAGACGGTCATCACGTACGTCTACAAGAACGGCATCCAGAACAACAACCTCGGCTACGCGTCGGCTGTCTCCACCCTGCTTCTGATCGCGACCGTCATCGCCACCGGTCTGTTGCGGTGGTGGCGCAGCCGGGTGGAGGAGTCATGAGCGATCCCGGAACCGCCCTCGGGCTGCGCATGCCCCGGCGCGCGGTGGCGCGCACCGCCGTACGCGTCCCGCTGTACGCGCTCGTCCTGCTGGTCTTCCTGCTGCCGCTGTGGACGCTGGTCTCCACCGCCTTCAGCGGCGGTGTCGTCAAGACCGGGCAGGTCACCCTCTTCCCGCAGCACCCGACCCTGAGCAATCTCACCACGGCGTGGCACTTCGGTGTCGGCCGCGGCCTGCTCAACTCGCTCATCGTGGTCGCGGTCGGCCTCACCCTCCAGGTCACCGTGAGCGCGCTGGCCGCCTATGCGCTGGCCCGCAAGAAGTTCCGCGGCATAGGCCTGGTGATGGCACTGATTCTGGCGACCATGATGATGCCCGAGGAGATCATCGCGATCCCTACCTACCTGGTGCTCGGGCACATCCCGCAGCCGTTCACCGGCGGCTCGCTGCTCGACTCCTACGGCGGCCTCATCCTGCCGCTGGTCGGCTGGGCGCTGCCGATCTTCGTCCTCACCGGCTTCATGAAGACCATTCCGGTCGAACTCGAAGAGGCCGCCCGGATCGACGGCGCCGGCGAGTTCACCATCTTCTTCCGGATCATCCTGCCGCTGTGCCGGCCCGCACTGGGCACCTGTGCCGTCTTCGGCTTCCTGATGATCTGGGACCAGTACCTGCTGCCGCTGCTGGTGGCCCAGTCGCCCCGGCTCTACACGCTCACCCTTGTGGTCACCAGTCTGCAGTCCAGCCAGGAGCTGGGACAGGGCGTCCGATTGGCCGCCGCCCTCGTCCTCATGGTGCCGAGCGTCCTCGTCTACCTGGTGTTGCAGCGCTTCTTCGAGCGTGGCCTGCTCACCGGATCGGTCAAGGGCTAGCGCCGGACCGGCGCCACCCCCCCGCAGCCTCCCGCAACCTTCAGAACCGCACGATAGGAAACCCATGCTCCCTCAGGGCCTGCTCTCCTTCCCCCTCACCCCCTTCACTTCAGACGACCGGGTCGACACCGACGCCTTTTGCAAGCACCTGGAGGCGCACCTCGCCGCCGACCCCGCCGCGGTGTTCGTGGCCTGCGGAACGGGTGAGTTCACCGCGCTGTCCCTGGAGGAGTTCCGCACCGTCGTGCGGACGGCGGTCGAGGCCGTGGCCGGCCGGGTGCCGGTGTACGCCGGCGCGGGCGGCGGCCCCGCCCAGGCACGTGCCACCGCCGTCATAGCAGAGGAGTCCGGCGCCGACGGACTGCTGCTGATGCCGCCGTACCTGGTCTCCTCCACCCCGCGCGGCCTGCTGGACCACATCCGGTACGTCGTCGCGGCGACGAAGCTGCCGACCGTCGTCTACCAGCGCGCCAATGCCGTGCTCAGCCCGGAGACCGCCGTCGAACTGCTGGACGAGCCCACCGTCGTGGGCGTCAAGGACGGGATCGGCGACGTCGCGGAGATGCTGCGGATCGTGACCGCGGTACGCACCAGCGGCCACCCGCGCGCGAAGGAGTTCGGCTTCCTCAACGGCCTGCCCACCGCGGAGCTGAGCGCCGTGGCCTACGACGCCATCGGCGTCTCCAACTACTCCTCGGCGACGCTCGCCTGCGCCCCCGACATCGCCGCCCGCTTCCATCAGGCCTATCGCGCCGGCGACCGGGCCTCGATGGACGTGCTGCTGCGCGACTTCTACCTTCCCTTTGCCGAGCTGCGCGACCTGGTGCCCGGCTACGCCGTGGCCCTGATCAAGGCCGGTGCGGGGCTGAGCGGCCTCGCCATGGGCGGGGTGCGCCCGCCGCTGGTCGATCCGCAACCGGAGCACGTGGCGCGACTGGAGGAGCTGATCGCCCGCGGCCGGGCGGCCCTCGCCTCGCTCGACACGGCCGCGGCGTGAGGCCGGCGATGCGCATCACCGACGTCACCGTCACCCCGGTCGCCTTCCGCGATCCCGCACTGCTCAACTCGGCCGGTGTGCATGAGCCGTACGCACTGCGGGCCATCGTCGAGGTCACCACCGACGCGGGCCTGACCGGCCTCGGCGAGACCACCGGCGACGAGAACCTGCTGCGCCTGCTGCGCTCCGCCGTCGGCGCCGCAGTGGGCGGCGACCCCTTCGACCTCCTCGGCCTGGAGCGGCGCGTCGCCGCTGCCGTGGGC
Organism: Streptomyces sp. NPDC001204; assembly: GCF_053598035.1. Classification (NCBI taxonomy): domain Bacteria; kingdom Bacillati; phylum Actinomycetota; class Actinomycetes; order Kitasatosporales; family Streptomycetaceae; genus Streptomyces; species Streptomyces sp. NPDC001204. The sequence goes on from NZ_JBSFJL010000025.1 coordinate 126,387, forward strand.
GGCCAGGACAGCCCGGACGCGCACGGACTGACCGGCCCGTCGAGCGCGGCCAAGTCGCTGGCGCGGGCCTTCTCGCCGATCGAGGTCGCCTGCCTGGACCTCCAGGGCCGGGCCACCGGACAGCCGGTGTGGGCCCTGCTCGGCGGCAAGGCCCGCGAGCGGGTGCCATTCAGCGCCTACCTCTTCTACAAGTGGGCCACCCACCCGGGCTCGCCCTACCCGGACGAGGAGGCCGACCCCTGGAACGAGGCTCTGAATCCGGCCGGGATCGTGGCGCAGGCGCGCCGGATGGTGGACCTTTACGGGTTCCGCTCTATCAAGCTCAAGGGCGGCGTGATGCCGCCGGAAGAGGAGATCGAGGCGATCCGCGCGCTGCGCGAGGCCTTCCCCGGCCATCCGCTGCGGCTGGACCCCAACTGTGCCTGGACCGTCGAGACCTCTCACAAGGTGGCCGAGGCTCTGGACGGCGTACTGGAGTACCTGGAGGACCCCACCCCCACCATGCCCGGGATGGCCCAGGTGGCCGCGCGGGCGCCGATGCCCCTCGCCACCAACATGTGCGTGGTCGGCTTCGCCGACCTGCCGGAGTCGCTGGCCCTGGGCGCCGTGGACGTCGTCCTCTCCGACCACCACTACTGGGGCGGGCTGCGGGCCTCACAGCGGCTCGCGGCCGTCTGCGACACCTTCGGCCTCGGGCTCTCCATGCACTCCAACAGCCACCTGGGCATTAGCCTGGCGGCCATGGTCCACCTCGCCGCGGCCACCCCGAACCTCACCTACGACGTGGACACGCACTGGCCCTGGCGGTCCGAGGACGTGGTCGCGGACAACCCCTACGTCTTCTCCGGCGGCTCCATCGCGGTGCCCGACACCCCCGGTCTGGGCATCGAACTCGACCGCGACGAGCTGGCCCGGCTGCACGAGCAGTACCTGCGGTGTGGCATCCGCAGCCGCAACGACACCGCCTACATGAAGCGCTTCCGCCCCGAGTACGAGAAGCGGAGGCCGCGTTGGTGAGCACGCGGCCGGTGGGCACCGTCGGATACGCCTACCCCTGGGACCTCGTCGGCGACCCGGGGTTCGCCGAGCGTGCGGCCGGAACCGGGCTCACCGGGAACGACCCGGGTTCCCGGTCGACAGGCTCCATTGAGGTGATCATGGAAGGCAAGACCGAGACCGCCTGCCGGATCTGCGAATACGACGACGGAACCGTTCTGTACGACGAGTACGGCTGCGCCCTTTTCGTCATTTGTCCGTGCTGCTACAGCGAGGCCAGTGTCGAGGATTGCAGACTGTCAGGGGTCCGGGAGTCGCGCAGGCTTTGGCTGGCTAGTGGCGGCAAGTGGCACTCGCCCGAGTGCAGGCCGACCGGTTGGGACCTCGAGAAGCAGCTCGCGAACATTCCCGCTGCGTGGCGGTGATCCGACAGGCCAGCAGATCAATGGGCGAGTCCAGCGGTACACGGTCTTGAAAACCGTCGTGGCGCGAGTCACCGTGGGTTCAAATCCCACACCCACCGCGCAGGTGAACGGCCCCTGACCAGGCGAATCGGTCAGGGGCCGACTTGCTATGCGATGCCCGCTCGCGACCGTGGTTCCCCGGGGTTCCCCGCACGATCGGGCACGGATGGGGCACGCTTTCCAACTGTGGTGGTGGGGTCGTGGGGTGTGTACGGGGGCGTTCACCTGCGTCCATGGGCGGCTGGCTGTCGACGTGGAGACGGCTGGGAGTCTCGACTGAACGGCGAACGGGGCTGAATGAGACGGAAACTCAGACGGCCGCCCATGGTCCTAGAGCTGACCTCGCCACCACGGCACGTCCAGGCTGTCAGCCGGGATGACCTTGGCCCTTGCCAGAATCTTCCCGTCGAGGGCCCACACGAGGGCACGCAACTCACGAGCACTCTTCCTGGGCAGCGCGTGAAGCACGGCTTCGAGGTGCTCACGGAAGCCGGCGCCGTAACACCCGCACTCAGGGATGCCGCAGTCGGGACCTGTGAGGGGGTCTACAAGTTGTCTGAGGGGGCCATGGGCATAAGCCTGCCAGTGCCAGAACGCCTCTTCTGTGGCTTCGGGCCAGAAGCGGGTCCGCTCTAGCCGACGCAGGTCAGCTGTGCAAGATCCTGAAAGGCAATCAATGAACGGGTACCGTCGCCGCCTCCAGGGGCGGATAGGGAGGTCGCCCCGCAGGGCTGACGGGCGCCTACGCGGCATTGCCCCTTCGGTTGTCGGTCATGGGGGCAAGCTACAGAATCACGCGTCAGACGGCCACCGCGTATCCGGTGGCCGGAGCCCTGAGCTTGGGAAGCTCGGGTTTTTTTGCTGCTGGCTGCTGGGCTGAGCTGTGCCAGAGCGGCTACGGCGCCTGCTGGCTGGTTGCAGAGTCCCCGCCATTCCCCGTGGTTCCCCGCATCATCTGGCACCGTTCTGGCACGACTGGGCGGGTGGCACTGACCGACGCCAGGACGTTGTCAGCGGTGGATGTTAGCTTCTGGCACGATGGGCCGCTTCGGTGTCCTCGTTGACGGGCGCGGCGGCCAAGGGGGGCGGGAATTGAACGGTCCCCGGGTTTGCCTCGGGACCCCAGTCGCGCCAGCGCACCGCCCCCCTCCCACCACCCCTTGGCGACGAGACTTCTTCGTCCCGAAGGAAGTTTGCTGGCCGCTTGACCTCGGGCTGGTACATCTTTCACCTGCTGCGACGGTCCGCAGACATCCGCAGTTGTTCGCCGCTGTGCGTCGGCGTTGTCACGCAGTTACTGAGCTTTTCGGCTTAGCGTCGGGTGGTGACGGGTGGTGATCCCTGCGGTATGCCGTTCCTATGCGGTATGCGCAGGGTGGGGGTCTGACCG
>NZ_JBSFJL010000026.1:0-96183 GCF_053598035.1 Streptomyces sp. NPDC001204
CCCCCGCGGGACCCGCCCCCCCCCCCCCCCCGCCCCCCCCCCCGGGCCCCCCCCCCCCCCCCGCGCCCCCCGCCCCCCGCCCCCCCGCCCCGCCCCCCCCCCCCCCCCCCCGGGGGGGGGGGGGGCCGCCCCCCCCCCCCCCCGCCCGTCTCCTGAGCTGGGCCCGGGATGAGACGCCTACGAAACCACCGCGGGATCGGCCGGCTTGGAGACCCGTTCGGCGTTGTCGTCGTCGCCCACGGCGATACCGCGCCGCTTGGAGATGTAGACCGCGCCGACGATCACGGCCAGCGACAGGACCGCGACCACGATCCGTACGCCGAGGCTCTTGTCGCTGCCGTAGGAGAACTTGATGACCGCGGGCGCGATGAGCAGCGACACCAGGTTCATCACCTTCAGCAGCGGGTTGATCGCGGGGCCGGCGGTGTCCTTGAAGGGATCGCCCACCGTGTCCCCGATCACCGTGGCCGCGTGGGCCTCGCTGCCCTTGCCTCCGTGGTTGCCGTCCTCGACCAGCTTCTTGGCGTTGTCCCAGGCGCCACCGGAGTTGGCGAGGAACACCGCCATCAGCGTGCCCGCGCCGATCGCGCCCGCGAGATAGGAGCCGAGCGCACCGACACCGAGCGTGAACCCGATGAAGATGGGCGCCATGACGGCGAGCAGCCCGGGTGTGGCGAGCTCGCGCAGGGCGTCCTTGGTGCAGATGTCGACGACCTTGCCGTACTCCGGCTTCTCGCTGAAGTCCATGATCCCGGGCTTCTCACGGAACTGCCGGCGCACCTCGTAGACCACCGAACCCGCCGACCGGGACACCGCGTTGATCGCCAGCCCCGAGAACAGGAAGACGACCGCCGCGCCGGCGATGAGACCGACCAGGTTGTTGGGCTGCGAGATGTCCATGATCAGGGTCATCGGCGCACCCGAACCGGTCAGCTTCTCCCCGACGTCACGCGCGCCGTTGGTGATGGCGTCCCGGTACGACCCGAAGAGCGCCGAGGCCGCGAGGACGGCGGTGGCGATGGCGATGCCCTTGGTGATGGCCTTGGTGGTGTTGCCCACCGCGTCCAGGTTGGTGAGCACCTGGGCGCCCGCGCCCTCGACGTCGCCGGACATCTCGGCGATGCCCTGGGCGTTGTCGGAGACCGGGCCGAAGGTGTCCATGGCGACGATCACGCCGACCGTGGTGAGCAGCCCGGTGCCGGCCAGCGCCACCGCGAACAGAGCCAGCATGATCGACGTACCGCCGAGCAGGAAGGCCCCGTACACGCCGAGGCCGATCAGCAGGGCGGTGTAGACCGCGGACTCCAGGCCCACGGAGACACCGGCGAGGACGACGGTGGCCGGACCGGTGAGCGAGGTCTTGCCGATGTCTCTGACCGGACGCCGGTTGGTCTCGGTGAAGTAGCCGGTCAGCTGCTGGATCACGGCGGCCAGCAGGATGCCGATCCCCACCGCGACCAGGGCGAGGATCCGCGGGTCGCCGTCCTTGCCCCTGATCGCCGCGTCGGTGACACCGGTGAGTCCGGCGTACGACGACGGCAGATAGACGAAGACGGCGGCCGCGACCAGGGCGAGCGAGATCACCGCGGAGATGAAGAAACCGCGGTTGATCGCGCTCATACCGCTGCGGTCGGCGCGGCGCGGCGCCACCGCGAAGATCCCGATCATGGCGGTGATCACACCGATGGCCGGCACGAGCAGCGGGAAGGCGAGCCCGTCGTTGCCGAAGGCCGCCTTGCCGAGGATGAGCGCCGCGACCAGCGTGACGGCGTACGACTCGAAGAGGTCGGCCGCCATGCCCGCGCAGTCGCCGACGTTGTCGCCCACGTTGTCGGCGATGGTCGCGGCATTGCGAGGATCGTCCTCCGGAATGCCCTGCTCGACCTTGCCGACCAGGTCGGCGCCGACGTCGGCGGCCTTGGTGAAGATGCCGCCGCCCACACGCATGAACATCGCGATCAGCGCGGCACCGAGGCCGAAGCCCTCCAGCACCTTCGGCGCGTCGGCCGCGTACACCAGCACGACACAGGAGGCGCCGAGCAGGCCGAGCCCCACCGTGAACATGCCGACGACGCCGCCGGTGCGAAAAGCGATCTTCATTGCCTTGTGCGAGACGGCGGTGAGATCCTTTTCCGGCTCACCTTCCGCAGGGGTCGCTTCACGGGCCGCCGCGGCGACACGTACATTGCTGCGCACGGCGAGCCACATGCCGATATAGCCGGTGGCCGCCGAGAAGGCGGCCCCGATCAGGAAGAACACCGATCGTCCGGCGCGCTGATTCCAGTCGTCCGCGGGCAGCAGCATGAGCAGGAAGAACACGATCACGGCGAATACGCCGAGCGTGCGCAACTGGCGGCCCAGATAGGCGTTCGCGCCTTCCTGGACCGCTTCAGCGATCTTCTTCATGCTGCTGGTGCCCTCGCCCGCCGCGAGCACCTGGCGCACCAGGACGCCTGCGACCACGAGCGCGGCCAGCGCGACGGCCGCGATGACCGCCACGATGATCCGATTGTCGTTGGTCAGCACTGCAGCTGCGAAGGTTGTGGGGTGGCCCAACTGATGAGGGGTAGAAAGCCCCGCCATTCGTCCTCCTTGACGCTTGGGCTGAGCTCAAGATGTGGACGGATTGTAGGTAGCGGAACCTGATCAAAACAGAGCGCGGCAAACCGAATTGCCCTTCACCTGCTCTTCAGCAAATGATCGACGTCACGCCACGGAACCCGAAAGAGGTAATGGTTCAAAACCATTGACCCTCGATCAATGCTTGATCAAATGATCTGCCGACCGGTCGTGAATTCATTCACGAATTCAATGTACCTGGTGGAAGCGGTCGTGCAACAAGAAGGGCCCTGCCGAAGCAGGGCCCTCGTGTGGTGCGCCGAACGGGTGAGGTGCCGAACGGGTGAGGTGCGCGTCAGGGAAGCGTCGCGACCGGCGATGTGGTCGGCCAGGTCATCTTGATCAACCCGCCGTGCTCCCCTGCCGACACCTTCACGTCGTCGACGAGTCCGCTGATGACCGCGAGGCCCATCTCGTCCTCCTCGGCCTCCGCCTCGTCCACCGCGCCAGGGGCGTCCCCGGCGTGGTACGGCGCGTGCCGGGCCTCGTCGCCGACCTCGATGGAGAACTGCTTCTCCTCCTCGGTCAGCATCACCTTCACCGGTGCCGAGATCCCGCCGTTGCGATGCAGCCCCACAGCCCGGGAACAGGCCTCGCCGACGGCGAGTCTGACCTCGTCGAGGACGGCCTCGTCCACTCCGGCCCTGCGCGCCACCGCTGCCGCCACCAGACGGGCGGTCCTGACGTGCTCGGGCAGCGCGCTGAAGCGGAGTTCGACGGTGGCCATGCATCCCCCTCGGAGCTACGGGCGTGCTGTAGGAGGACCGGGCCGCCGAAATGCCCGGCCCCCCGTTTGGACTCTTACGCCCCGGTCACCGGCCCGGGGCCGGTGGTCAGTCTGTCGCCGCCACCGCTTCGTCCACCGAGGTGTGGATCGGGAACACCTTGGTGAGACCGGTGATACGGAAGATCTTGAGAATGCGCTCCTGGTTGCACACCAGGCGCAGCGAGCCCTCGTGGGCACGCACGCGCTTCAGGCCGCCGACCAGCACGCCGAGCCCGGTGGAGTCGAGGAAGTCCACGCCCTCCATGTCGACGACGAGGTGGAAATTCCCGTCGTTCACCAGCTCGACCAGCTGCTCGCGCAGCTTGGGCGCGGTATATACGTCGATTTCGCCACCGACCTCGACGACCGTACGATCGCCGACGGTACGGGTCGACAGGGACAGGTCCACGGATCCTCCAGCACCTTGCTATCGAGCGGTCGCCCCTCGGGACACCTCGGCTTGAAGCCCCCGGGACGGTTCGCCAGCCGCGATGGCATTCAATCACTTACCGGCAGGCGTGCACGACGCCTTGGTCCCATTGTCCTGCACGCCGGTGACAGACTCGGTGCCGATGGCCAAGAATCACCGATCCGATCGATCCCCGGCTGCCCCCGCAACCCGCCTGGCGCCGGGCGCGGTTCTCGACCGGCTCGCCGCGGGGCAGAGCCGGGCTGCGCGCATCACTCATACGGAGCACTTGCCCCCGCGCGCGGGGCGCCATGCCGTCTGGCCCGACCGGATTCGGCCGGAGGTGATCGCGGCGGTCCAGGCGTGCGGGATCGAGCACCCGTGGGCGCACCAGGCGCGCGCCGCGGAACACGCCCTGGACGGCGACTCCGTCGTCGTCGCCACCGGCACCGCGTCCGGCAAGTCGCTGGCCTACCTCGTCCCGGTGCTCTCGACGTTGCTGGACGGTTCCGAGGCGGCCAACGGCCGCGGCGCCACCGCCCTGTACCTGGCCCCCACCAAGGCCCTCGCGGCCGACCAGTGCCGAGCGGTGAAGGAACTCGCCCGGCCGCTGGGCAAGGCCGTACGCCCCGCGGTGTACGACGGCGACACCCCGCCCGAGGAACGCGAGTGGATCCGCCAGTACGCCAACCACGTCCTGACCAACCCCGACATGCTGCACCGCGGGATCCTGCCCTCCCACCCGCGCTGGTCCTCCTTCCTGCGGGCCCTGAAGTACGTGGTCGTCGACGAGTGCCACACCTACCGGGGCGTCTTCGGCTCCCACGTCGCCCAGGTGCTGCGCCGCCTTCGCCGGCTGTGCGCGCGCTACGGCGCCTCCCCGGTCTTCCTGCTGGCCTCGGCGACCGCCGCGGAGCCCGCCGTGGCCGCCCGCCGCCTCACCGGAGTGCCCGTGGTGGAGGTGGCCGATGACGCCTCGCCCCGCGGTGAACTGGTGTTCGCCCTCTGGGAGCCCCCGCTGACCGAGCTGCGGGGCGAACGGGGCGCGCCCGTCCGGCGCACCGCCACCGCCGAGACGGCGGATCTGCTGACCGACCTCACCCTTCAGGGCGTGCGCTCGGTCGCCTTCGTACGGTCCCGGCGCGGCGCCGAACTGATCTCGGTGATCGCCCAGGAGCGGCTGGCCGAGATCGACCGGCCGCTGTCCCGGCGCGTCGCGGCCTACCGGGGCGGCTACCTGCCCGAGGAGCGCCGCGCCCTGGAACGCGCCCTGCACTCCGGCGAGCTCCTGGGCCTGGCCGCCACGACCGCCCTGGAGCTGGGCGTGGACGTGTCCGGCCTGGACGCCGTGCTGATCGCCGGATACCCGGGCACCCGCGCCTCCCTGTGGCAGCAGGCGGGCCGCGCGGGGCGCTCCGGTCAGGGCGCCCTGGCGGTGCTGGTCGCCCGCGACGACCCGCTGGACACGTTCCTCGTCCACCATCCCGAGGCCCTGTTCGACCAGCCGGTCGAGTCCACGGTCCTCGACCCCGACAACCCCTACGTCCTCGCGCCGCACCTGTGCGCGGCCGCCGCCGAGCTGCCGCTCACCGAGGAGGACACCGAACTGTTCGGCCCGGCCTGCGCGGAGCTGCTGCCGCAGCTGGAGGCCGCGAAGCTGCTGCGCCGCCGGACGAAGGCCTGGCACTGGACCCGCCGGGAGCGGGCCGCGGACCTCACCGACATCCGCGGCGAGGGCGGACGGCCGGTGCAGATCGTCGAGGCCGGCACCGGCCGGCTGCTCGGCACGGTCGACGCGGGCGCCGCACACACGACGGTGCACGAGGGCGCCGTCCATCTGCACCAGGGCCGTACGTACCTGGTGCGCTCCCTCGACCTGGACGACTCGGTCGCCCTCGTCGAGGAGGCCGCCCCGCCGTACACGACGGTCGCCCGCGACACGACGGCGATCTCCGTCCTGGAGACGGACGTCGAGGTGCCCTGGGGCGACGGCCGCCTGTGCTACGGCTCCGTCGAGGTCACCAACCAGGTGGTCTCCTTCCTGCGCAGACGTGTCATCACGGGTGAAGTGCTCGGCGAGACGAAACTCGACCTCCCTCCTCGTACGCTGCGCACCCGCGCGGTGTGGTGGACGGTCACCGACGACCAGCTGGACGCGGCCCGGATCAACCCGGAGATCCTCGGTGGCGCCCTCCACGCCGCGGAGCACGCGTCGATCGGCATGCTGCCCCTGTTCGCGACCTGCGACCGCTGGGACATCGGCGGCGTGTCCGTCCCACTGCACCCCGACACGCTGCTGCCCACGGTCTTCGTCTACGACGGCCATCCGGGCGGCGCGGGCTTCGCCGAACGCGCCTTCCACACCGCGCGCGCCTGGCTCTCCGCCACCCGCGAGGCCATCGCCTCCTGCGAGTGCGACTCCGGCTGCCCGTCCTGCATCCAGTCCCCCAAGTGCGGCAACGGCAACGACCCGCTGCACAAGAGGGGGGCCGTGCGCCTGCTGACGGTGCTGCTGAAGGCTGCCCCGGAGGAGAAGGAGGCGGAGACGGAGAGGGAGGCGAAGGCAGAGGTGCAGGCCGAGACGGAGAGGGAGGCGGAGGCTTAGCCCACGCGAGTGAAAGGCCCGGGGGCCACGGGCCCTGTGTGGGCCGTGGGCCCTGCTGTGGATCCCGCGGACGCCGTAGACCCTGCCGTGCCTGGCGTGGATCCCGCGGGGGCCGTAGACCCTGCCATGGGCCCTCCGGACCCCACGGGCCCAACTGTGGGCTCCCCGGGCCCCACCGCCCCTGCCACGGGCTCCCCGGGCCCCGCCGGTCCCACCGGAGCGTCCGCCGGGGCAGCCGGTCCCGCTCTCGCCCTCACCTCCGCGGTGAAGAGTCCCCGGTCCACCGCCGCCGTGACGTCCGAGGTGTCGCCCACGACGGCGCACCGGACGAGCCGGGTGGCCTGTGCCCGGGCCACCTCGTCCGCCCGGGCGCAGGCGGCGGCACCGCCCTCGGCCCAGTGGCCCGCCGCCGCCAGGGCCGCGAGATCGGCGGCTCCGGCCGCGCGGTGCCGGTCGACCACCGCCTGCCCCAGAACGAGCCCGATACCGAACACCACGCAGAGCAGGGCGATCGCCCCGACGCTCCACACGGTGGCGGAGCCGCGGTCGGACAGACGGCGTCCGCCACGTCCGCCACCGATGAGCCCGCGTAAGCCGCGGAGGGCCGGATTGCGGCACCTCATCTCCCCGTCCTCCGCCTCATGTCCCCGTCCCTCGCCTCATGTCCCCGTCCCCCGCTCTGCGCGCGCCCCGAGCGTGTCCTCCGCCTCCGCCACGGCCTCCTCCCTCAGCCGGAAGGGCAGCACCCCCAGCCCCGGCGGGTCGGCCACGACGACCACGTGCACGCGGTCTCCCCTGCGGGTCACCGTGACCTCCGCCCCGTGCGGTGCCACGTCCCGGGTCACTCGGGTGACCGCGCCGTCCGGGTCCTGGCGGGCGGCGGCCCGGGCCCCTGCCCGGGCCGCGTCCACGCACTGGATCTGCGCGAGCACGACCAGCAGGACCCAGACCAGCGTCGTCACCACCAGCACCAGCACGGGCAGGACCATGGCCGCCTCCGCCGTCACGAACCCCGCGTCGGCGCCATGCCGTTCGGCCCGGTGTGCCCATGCCCGTTCACATCCGCGCACTGAGCGCTCGCTTCACGATGTCCTGCAACTCCGTCTTGACCTGGCCGCTCGTCACCACCTCGTACAGCAGCACCGCGAACGCCACCGCCGCGATGATCCCCATCGCGTACTCGGACGTCACCATTCCCGCGTCCCTGCGCGCCAGGGCACGCAGCCGTGCCAGCGCCTTTCCGTACATTTCAACCCCCGTAAGGTCTCGGCCTGTTGGTCGGCCGCGTCTGTTGGTCGGCCGTGCCTGTTGGTCGGCCGTGCCTGTTGGTCGGCTGTTGCCTGTCGATCGTCGACCCGCTGCTCCCGCATCCGTTCCGTCAGTGCCCTCAGCCACCACCTCCGCTCAGTACTCCGCCCGCGAGGCCGATCAGCACGGGCAGCACGCCCACCGCGACGAAGGCGGGCAGGAAGCACAGCCCCACCGGCGCGGTGACCAGCACGGCCGCGCGGCGTGCCCGGGCCGTCGCGGTGCGCGCCCGGTCGGCGCGGACGTCGGCCGCGAGCCGAGCCACCGGTCCGGCGGCGGGAAGGCCCGACTCGTCGGCCCGCTCCAGCAGCCGCGCCAGGGCCGCGGCCCCCGGTATCGAGGCGAGTCCGTGCCAGGCGTCGGCCGGCTGTCCGCCGAGCCGCACCTGGGCGGCACCCCGGGCCAGTGCGTCCCCGACGGGGCCGCCCAGGGCCTCCCCGACGGCCTGGGCGGCGATCACCGGACCGGCACCGGCCGCGATGCAGGCCGCCAGCAGATCCGACGCGAGCGGGAGTTGACGGGCGGCTTCGGCCGCGTCGGACTCCGCTTCGGGGCGGCCTGCCGTCCGCCGCCGCCACTGCCACATCCCGGCCGCCCCGGCCAGCCCGAGCGCGAGCCCGGTGAGCCCGCCGGCCAGCACCCACCCGGCCCCGGCCACACCCACCGCCGGCAGCCACCGCCGCAGGGCACCGGCAGCCAGGAGCCGTGAGTGCGAGCGCCATGCCTCCACCGCCGAACGCTCCGGCCCCAGCAGCGCGGCCATCCGCCGCCGCGCGCGCCGCTCCCGGCTCACCGCCTCCAGCCATCTCACCGACAGCCACAGGAGCACCGCCGCCCCCGCGGCCATCCCCAACCTGTGGACAACGACACCCGCGCTCACATCGCCTCCGCCCCTCGCACGATCCGCAGGGCCCACCACAGCCCCGCGCCCTCCAGCACGCCACCGATGACCAGGCAGCCCAGTCCCGCTCCCGTGTGCAGCAGCACGCGCAAGGGATCGGCTCCCATGGCCGTGCCCAGCAGGAGTCCGAGGGCCGGCAGGCCGGCGAGCATCACGGCCGTGGCCCTGGCCCCGGACAACTGGGCCCGTAGATCGGCGCGTTGGTCGCGCTCCACCCGCAGTGCGCTTTCGAGCCGGTCCAGTCCGGCCGCCAGGCCCGCGCCCTGGTCCACCGCCACCCGCCAGCAGGCCGCGAGGCCGCGCAGGCCCTCGGCGCCCGGCTGCCGGGCCGCCCCGGCGAGCGCCGCGGACACGTCCCCGCCGAACCGGGCCGCCGCCAGCACCGCCGCCTGGGCGTCGCCGAGCCCACCCGAGTCCCGCGCGGCGCACAACAGCGCCTCGCCCGGCTGCCGCCCGGCCCGCACCTCTCCGGCGAGTGCCCCGCACAGGGCGATCACGGCGTCCGCCCGCTGCTCCTGCCGTCGGCGCGCCGCCCGGGCCAGCCGGGTGCGTCGCAGCAGCGGCACCCCCACCGCCCCCGCGACGACCGGCAGCACCGAGGCACCCAGCACCGCGAGCACCATCCCGGCGGCCGGCGCCCACCACTCGGCGCGCAACCCCCCTCGAACCTGGGCCAGTCCGCGAAGGACCCGGCCCGAGAGCGGCGGCCCCGTGCCTTGCGGCCCGCCGCCGGCGAGCAGCGACCGCGCCCGCCGTGCCGCGGAGTACCGGCCGCCCAGCAGCCACACGGCCGCCCCGGCACACACCGCGCCCGCGACCACGCAGGCCGGGCCCGAGAACCCGTCATCCATCGCGGTCGTCGCCCCCTCTCCCGCTCTCCGTCCGGAGCAGCCCCCGCAGCCGCTCCCACCCCCGTTCCGCCACGAACGCCTCCTCGCCCCAGCGCAGCGCCGGCACGGTCCGCACCAGTCCCGACGCGTCCCGCTCCAGCACCCGCACCTCGGCGATCCGCCGCCGTCCGGAGCGGTCCCGCACGAGGTGCAGCACGACCGACAGCGCGGCCGCCAACTGGCTGTGCAGCGCCGCCCGGTCGAGCCCGCCGGCGGTGCCCAGCGCCTCCAGCCGGGCGGGGACGTCCGCCGCCGCGTTGGCGTGGACCGTGCCGCATCCGCCCTCGTGGCCGGTGTTCAGCGCGGCCAGCAGATGGACCACCTCGCCGCCGCGCACCTCGCCCACGACCAGCCGGTCCGGCCGCATCCGCAGCGCCTGCCGCACCAGGTCCTCGAGGGTGACCAGGCCCGCGCCCTCCTGGTTGGCGGGCCTGGTCTCCAGGCGGACGACGTGCGGATGGTCGGGTCGCAGCTCCGCGGAGTCCTCGGCGAGGACGATCCGCTCGCCGGGCCCGGCCAGCCCGAGCAGCGCGCTGAGCAGCGTGGTCTTGCCGGTTCCGGTCCCCCCGCTGATGAGGAAGGACAGCCGGGACTCGATCAGTGCCCGCAGCACGCGGTCCCCGCCGGGCGGCACCGTGCCCGCCGCGACCAGTTCCTCCAGCGTGAACGCGCGCGGTCGTACGACCCGCAGAGACAGGCAGGTGCAGCCGACGGCGACGGGAGGCAGCACCGCGTGCAGCCGGGTGCCGTCGGGCAGCCGGGCGTCGACCCACGGCCGGGCGTCGTCCAGCCGGCGGCCGGCCACGGCGGCCAGGCGCTGCGCGAGGCGCCGTACGGCCGCCGCGTCGGGGAAGGCGACGGCGGCCCGCTCCAGTCCGCCGCCCCGGTCCACCCACACCCGGTCCGGGGCCGACACGAGGACGTCGGTCACCGACGGATCGGCCAGCAACGGCTCCAGCGGACCGCTGCCGATCAGCTCGGAACGCAACTGCTCGGCCGCGCCCAGCACTTCGGCGTCCCCGAGCACACGGCCCTGTTCGCGCAGGGCCTGCGCGACCCGCGCGGGTGTCGGCTCGGCCCCGCTCTCGGCGAGCCACCGCCGTACGCCGTCCAGCAACTCCGCCGGCATCCGGGACCCGTTGGCAGGCGCGGGCTCGCGGAGCACATCCGCCGGGGCCGTCCGCGGGTCCGTTCGCAGGTGTTCGGCAACCGTCCTCATGCGGCGGCCGCCTCGATCAGCGCCCGCTCCCAGAAGGCGGTGCAGAAACGGGCGAGCGGTCCGCGCGCCGTCGCGCCGGGCGGGGTCCGGCCCTCGCAGGAGCGCCGCAGCGCGGACTCCACGGGCACCTCGCCCGCCAGCGGCAGACCGAGCAGCCGGGCGACCTCGCGGTCGTCGAGCCCGGGCGCGTACGGCCCCCGGACCGCCACCCGCAGATCGCGCAGGACCATGCCGACCGCGGACGCCACCCGTGCCGCGGCCGCCACGGCTCGCAGCTCGGCGGGGACCACGAGCAGGCCGAGGTCGATCTGGGCGAGGGCCTCGGCGACCCCCTCGTCGACCCGGCGGGGCAGGTCGACCACCACGGCGCCGCCGCGTCGCCGGGCGGCGGCCAGCACCGCCCGGACGGCCTGCGGCGGTACGGCCACGCAGTCGCCGCGGTCCCAGCTGAGCACGCGCAGCGAGTGCAGTTCGGGCAGCGACTCCTCCAGGGCGCCGCCGCCGACTCTCCCGCGCGAGGCGGCGAACGCCGGCCAGCGCAGCCCCTCGGCCGTCTCCCCGCCCAGCAGGACGTCGAGGCCGCCACCCAGCGGATCGGCGTCCACGAGCAGGGTGCGCAGGCTCTCCCGCGCGGCGGTGACGGCGAGCGCGCAGGCCAGCGTGGACGCGCCAGCCCCGCCGCGGCCGCCGATGACGCCCACGGTGAGCGCGGGACGGCCGACGCCCTCGGCGACGTCGGCGATGCGGTCGACGAGCCACTGCTCGCCGTCGGGCAGCACCAGCACGTGATCGGCGCCGATCTCGATGGCGCGCCGCCAGATCCCGGAGTCGTCCTGGTCGCAGCCGACCAGCACCACTCCGCGCCGGCGCGCCGCTCCGCGCACCCGCCGGGCGGCGTCGTCACCGACCAGCACCAGCGGCGCCGCCTCCCAGCCGCCTCTGCGCTCGGGAAGGCCGTGGTGGACCTCGGGTGTGGCGCCGGCCGCGGCGCACAGGCGCAGCAGGTCGTCGAGGAGCCCGGCGTCCTCGGTGACGATCAGCGGTCTGCCCTGGAGCCCTCCGGCATCGGGCGGTGGATCGTGTGTGACGGTTCCGGCCACGGGTCGAACCCCCTTCGCTGCTTCTTGCGCGCGGCCCGTGCGGCCCCGCGAATCCCGAACATGAGAAGAACCGGCGACCGGCCTTCCTATGGGCGGCCGATACGAACCGGCCGCACGCGCCCGGACAATCGGAACCGGCCATGAACTCGCCGGAAGCGGTGCGCGTCGGAATCACGGTGCAGTGATCCGGGAAATCGTGTGGATCTTGGTCAAAAACTGTGGACAACTCGATGGCTGTGAATATCGCCATCACCCGTACCGGTGACCCCTGTACTGGTTCCCGTACGACTTCCACAGAGCAGCGTTGCGACTACACAACGTGACGGATCATGGAAATCCCTTGAACCCGCGCGATGCGGCCGATCCGGCTCGGCAATCGCGGACAGAAGGGGAGAAACCCACCCGGACATGCGACGACCCCCGCCGGGGGGGAGAGCGGGGGTCGTCTCCACGGCCGACTCGGGGGGGGAGGAGTCGGACCGGGTTGGCACGGTCGCGAACGATCCGTGACTTCCATGGTGTACCCGAGAGCCCTCTCAGGCAAACCCACGCGCCCACCTTACGCCGAATGGGCTGCCCCTATGCTCAGGGGCGTGGAAAACCACTCCTTGCCCCGCACGGCGGCCTTCTTCGATCTGGACAAGACGGTCATTGCGAAGTCGAGCACGCTCACCTTCAGCAAGTCCTTCTACCAAGGCGGACTGATCAACCGCAGGGCCGTCTTGCGAACGGCGTACGCCCAGTTCGTCTTCCTCGCCGGCGGCGCCGACCACGACCAGATGGAGCGCATGCGCGAGTATCTGTCCGCACTGTGCCGCGGCTGGAACGTGCGGCAGGTCAAGGAGATCGTCGCCGAGACGCTGCACGACCTGATCGACCCGATCATCTACGACGAGGCCGCGTCCCTCATCGAGGAGCACCACACCGCCGGCCGCGACGTGGTCATCGTGTCCACGTCGGGCGCGGAGGTGGTCGAGCCGATCGGCGAACTGCTCGGCGCGGACCGCGTGGTGGCCACCCGGATGGTGGTGGGGGAGGACGGCTGCTTCACCGGCGAGGTGGAGTACTACGCCTACGGCCCGACCAAGGCTGAGGCGATCCGCGAGCTGGCCGAGTCCGAGGGGTACGACCTCAGCCGCTGCTACGCCTACAGCGACTCGGTGACCGACCTGCCGATGCTGGAGTCGGTCGGGCATCCGCACGCCGTGAACCCGGACCGGGCACTGCGCCGGGAGGCCGTCGCGCGCGCGTGGCCGATCCTCGACTTCCACCGGCCGGTGCGGCTCAAGCAACGGCTGCCCGCGTTCTCCGTACCGCCGCGGCCGGCCCTGGTCGCGGCGGCGGCCATAGGCGCGGCGGCGGCCACCGCGGGGCTCGTCTGGTACACGAGCCGGCGCCGGAACTCGCTCGCCTGATCCGCCGCCCGGCCGCCGGAAAATCCCGCGCGGCACTCGCGTGCCCGTTTAGTTCCTGTTTGAACCCGAAAGTAAAGAAGTGCAACCAGGGGTTCCGCTTGCCCCTCGCTTGCAGTACAAAGGATTCGACGGCCCGAGAGACCAAAGGACATCCGAAAGGATCACCTTTAAAGCTCAATTGGCCCCACGGACCGAGCATGAACACCGAGCACCCACGCGACGTCGACCCGTCGATTACGGGCCAGCCGCACCAGGTGACGGGCAAAGATCCCGACCTGATGGGCGACATATCGAGGACGCTTGGTAACTCGGCGGTCATGCCAGCGGCGGTACGAGTTCTCGTACCGCCGCAACCCTGTTTCCGAGTCCGTCACGCCGCCCCGCGCTGGAGCGCCTCGCACACCGCCGTGGACTCGCGCGCACCCAGCTCAACCGCCCTTGCGCAGTGGGCGATCCAGGCCGCCATGCCCTCCGGGGTGCCGGAGACATAGCCGTCGAGGGCGGCCAGGTAGGCCGCGCGGCCCAGTTCGGCGTGGCCGACCTCGGCAGGGCAGACCGACTTGGGGTCGAGACCGCTGCCGATCAGGACGATGCGCTCGGCCGTCCGGGCGACCAGCCCGTTGTGGGAGACGAAGGGGCGCAGCGCCAGGAGTTCGCCGTGCACCACGGCCGCCGTCACCAGGGCGGGCGCGGAGCTGCCGGCGATGATCAGTTCCGACAGACCCTCCAGGCGTCCGGAGACCTCTGCGGCGCTCGGCGGCGGCAGCTCGATCAGCGGCTCACCGACGTCCTCGCCCTCCTGACGCGGCCGTCCGACCGCCCCCTCCTGGCTAGCAGCGGCCACGAGATGCAGCCGGGCCAGCACCCGCAGGGGCGACTGCCGCCAGATGGACAGCAGTTGGCCGGCCTCGGCCGTCAGCCTCAGGGCGGCGCCCACCACCCGCGCCTCGTCGTCGCCGCTGAAGTCGGAGCGCCGGCGCACCTCCTCCAGGGCCCAGTCCGCACCGGACAGCGCCGCGGAGCCGCGCGCGCCGCGCAGCGCCGCCTCGGAGGTGACCTCGTTGCTCCTGCGCCGCATGACCCGGTGCCCGTACACGCGGTCCACGGCCTTGCGTACGGACTCCACGGACCCGGCCACACCGGGCAGCGCGCCCAGGGCCGCAAGGGGGTCCTCCCTGCTCGCGCTCGTTCGAGAGCTTGGGGGAGGATCGGCGGCCGCTCCTGTCGTACTCATGAGTACGACCCTACGGGCCCGAACACCCCGCCCCACGAAGGAGTGGTCTTCTTCACGCACATCACCACCCTGGGCAACCATGCCGCTACGCTTCGTGAACATGAAAATTGCTTTCGTCGGGAAGGGCGGGAGCGGCAAGACCACTCTGTCCTCCCTGTTCATCCGCCATCTCGCGGCCACCGGCGCGCCCGTCGTCGCGATCGACGCCGACATCAACCAGCACCTGGGGGCCGCGCTCGGCCTGGAGGAGCCGCAGGCCGCCGCGCTGCCCGCGATGGGCGACCGGCTGCCGCTGATCAAGGACTACCTGCGCGGCACCAACCCGCGCATCACCTCCACCGAGACGATGATCAAGACGACCCCGCCGGGCGAGGGCTCGCGTCTGCTGCGCCTGTGCGAGGACAACCCGCTCTACGACGCCTGCGCGCACCCGGTGGAACTCGACGGCGGTGCCGCGCGTCTGATGGTCACCGGCCCCTTCACGGACGCCGACCTGGGGGTCGCCTGCTACCACTCCAAGACCGGGGCGGTGGAGCTGTTCCTGAACCACCTGGTGGACAGCCGCGACGAGTACGCCGTGGTCGACATGACGGCGGGCTCGGACTCCTTCGCCTCCGGGATGTTCACCCGCTTCGACATCACGTTCCTCGTCGCCGAGCCGACCCGGAAGGGGGTCTCCGTCTACCGCCAGTACAAGGAGTACGCCCGCGACTACGGGGTCGTCCTGCGCGTCGTCGGCAACAAGGTGCAGGGACAGGACGACCTCGACTTCCTGCGCGCCGAGGTCGGGGACGACCTGCTCGTGACGGTCGGGCACTCCGACTGGGTGCGCGCCATGGAGAAGGGCCGGCCGCCCCGGTTCGAGTTCCTGGAGGACGCCGACCGCCGCGCGCTGCGCCTGCTCCAGGTCGCCGCCGACGCCACGTACGAGCTGCGCGACTGGGATCGCTACACCCGCCAGATGGTGCACTTCCACCTGAAGAACGCCGCCTCGTGGGGAAACGAGCGGACCGGGACCGACCTCGCGGCGCAGATCGACCCCGGCTTCGTCCTCGGCGAGGGCGTCACCGCCCCGGCGTGAGCACCGCTACGGCTCGGGCGCCCCGGGCACGCCCTTGGGGGCCGGGGCCGGGCGGCTCGGCAGGAAGGACGCCCAGCCCCGCGCCGGAGCCTCGCCGACCTTGAGGGTCCGCAGCTCGGCGAGGGCCCGCGGGTCCTGGGCGTCCAGCCAGTCGGCCAGCTGATGGAAGGAGACACAGCGCACGTCGGGCTTGTTGCACACCTCCTTCACGACGTCCTCGACGGCGCGCATGTAGGTGCCGCCGTTCCAGGACTCGAAGTGGTTGCCGATCACCAGCGGGGCGCGGTTGCCGTCGTATGCCCGGTAGAAGCCCTTGAGCAGGCCGTCGCGCATCTGTTTGCCCCAGTAGTCGAACTTGGCGGGGTCGCCCTGGGTCTGCGTGCCGGACTGGTTGACCATGAAGTCGTAGTCCATGGCCAGTTGCTCGAAAGGCTGCCCGGGAAAGGGCACCAGCTGCATCGACAGGTCCCACAGGCCGTCCCTCTTCCTGGGCCACACCTGGTTGTTGACACCGCTGCTGTCGTAGCGGAAGCCCAGTTGGCTCGCCGCCTTGACGAAGTTCTTCTGGCCCTCCAGGCACGGGGTGCGGCCGCCGATGAGTTCCTTTTCGTAGTCGAAGGGCAGCGAAGCCGCGTTCTTCATGCCGGTGTTGGACTTCCAGGTCTTCACGAACTGCTTGGCCTGGGCGATCTCGCTCTTCCACTCGTCGACCGACCACGTTCCGACTCCGCCGTCGGGGCCGCAGAAGTGACCGTTGAAATGCGTGCCGATCTCATTGCCCTCCAGCCACGCCAGACGCGCCTGCCCGACCGTGTCGGCGACGCCCTGCGCGTCACTGAAGCCGATCTCGGAGCTGCCCGGGGCGTGCTGCGGCGGGCGGTACAGGTCCCGCTTCCCCCGCGGGAGCAGGTGCACGCCGCTGAGGAAGTAGGTCATGGTCGCGTTGTTGGCCTTGGCGACCTCGCGGAAGCGGGAGAACAGCTTCTGGCTGTCCTCCCCCGCCCCGTCCCAGGAGAACACGACGAACTGCGGTGGCCTCTCACCGGCCTTGAGCCGCTCCGGCCTGGGCAGGTGCGGCTGCGCCCCGGTGTACGCGGTGGACCCGTCGCCGATCAGGCGGACGATGCCCCCGGGCAGTTGCGGGCCCTTCCGAGGGGCGCCGGGCGCACCCCGCCTCGGCGCCTCGGGGCCGCTCGCGCAACCGGCGAGCGACGAGGCGCAGACCGTGGCGACGGCGATGCCCACGGCGATCCTCTGATTGGTGGCCATGTTCCGCGCACCTTCTTCCTTCTCTCGTCCGACGCCGAGACGGCGTGTGCTGGTGACGTGCCGGACGGGCCGACAGCGCCGTCAAGATCGCATGGACCGGAAAAGGAATTAGTATGACAAGCCGATAAAAAGCCCACTTCACTCAACGAGGTGATTTGCTGCCCCATTCGAGTTGACAATCGAGGTGTGGCCTTTACGTGGCATTACGATCGCTTTACTCAGCATTGATCCGCCGTTCCCATCAAGTCCCGCTGAGTCAGCCGAAAGTCGAGTCAGCCGAGAGTTCCGCGACCGTGCCACCCCGAGGAGACGGGAAACATGCCGGCCTGCGTCCCCGCCCACACCGCGAAGTCCGCCCGCACAGAGCGTTCCCACCCACCCCACAGCCCGCCCCGGCGACCGCGCCGCTTCCACCTCGCGGGCGCCGACCTGTCGGCCTCCGTCGCGGTCTTCCTGATCGCCCTGCCCCTCTCCCTCGGTATCGCCCTGGCCACCGGCGCCCCGCTGCGGGCCGGCCTCGTGGCCGCCGCGGTGGGCGGACTCGTCGCCGGACGGCTCGGCGGCTCACCGCTTCAGGTAAGCGGCCCGGCCGCCGGACTCACCGTCGTCACCGCCGATCTGATCCAGCGCTACGGATGGCGTACGACCTGCGCCGTCACCGTTCTCGCCGGTCTCGCCCAACTCGCCCTCGGCTGCCTGCGCGTGGCCCGCGGCGCGCTCGCCGTCAGCCCCGCCGTCGTGCACGGCATGCTCGCCGGGATCGGGGTGACCATCGCCGTCGCCCAGGTGCACATCGTCCTCGGCGGCAGCCCGCAGAGCTCCGTGCTCGACAATCTCCGTGCCCTGCCCGCCCAGTTGGCCGGCCTCGACCCGGCGGCCCTCGCCGTGAGCGCGCTGACCCTGACGGTGCTGCTGACCTGGCCGCGCCTGCCCGGGCGGGCGGGGCGCCTGCTGGGCAAGGTGCCGGCCGCGCTCGTCGCCGTCGCCGGGGCCACCGCCGTCGCCTCCCTCACCGGGCTGGTGCTGCCCAGGGTCGATCTGCCGTCCTGGCGCAGCCACGCCCTGGCCGGACTGCCCGAGGGTCCGGTGCTCGGGCTCGTCGCCGCGGTGCTCGGCACCACGCTGGTGTGCAGTGTGCAGTCGCTGCTCGGCGCGGTCGCCGTGGACAAACTGGTCGCGGGCCGCGCCGGAACGGCCACCCGGGTCGGCCGCTCGGACCTGGACCGGGAACTGCTCGGCCAGGGCGCCGCCAACGTCGTCTCCGGCGCGCTCGGCGGCCTGCCGGTCGCCGGGGTGGCCGTGCGCAGTACGGCGAATGTGCGCGCGGGCGCCGTGAGCCGGAACTCCACGATGCTGCACGGCGTTCTCGTGGTGATCGCCGCGCTGCTGATGGTCCCGGTGCTGGAGTTCGTCCCGCTCGCCTCGCTCGCCGCCCTGGTGATGGCCGTCGGCATCCAGATGGTGTCCCCGCACCACATCCGCACGGTGACCCGCCACCAGGAGGTGCCGGTGTACGCCGCCACCGCCCTCGGCGTGGCGGCCCTCGGCGTCCTCCAGGGCGTGGCGCTCGGCATCGCCGTGGCCGTCGCCGTCGCCCTGCGCCGCCTCACCCGCACCCGCATCACGCACGAAGAGCGGAAGGGAGTCCATCACGTACATGTACGAGGGCAGTTGACGTTCCTCGCGGTGCCACGGCTCAGCCGGGCCCTGCACCTCGTGCCGCCGGGAGCCGACGTGGTCGTCCGGCTGGACGGCTCGTTCATGGATCACGCGGCGTACGAGTCACTTCAGGACTGGCAGCGGACGCACACCGCGCAGGGCGGCTCGGTCGAACTCACCGGCCGTCGTGCCGGGGCCCGCATCGCCGAGCCCGCCGCGCCGGACGGCGTCCGGTGCCGCTGCCGACCCTGGACGCCCTGGCGCAACCACCAGTGCGGGAGCGCGGCACCGGCACCCGGCGACCGCGGTCACCGGCTGGCGCACGGCATCCGCGCGTTCCAGCACAGCACCGCGCCCCGGCTGCGCGAGGAACTGGCGCGGCTGGCGCGGGAGGGGCAGCGCCCGTCCCAACTCTTCCTCACCTGCGCCGACTCGCGGCTGGTCACGTCGATGATCACTTCCAGTGGTCCCGGCGACCTCTTCGTCGTGCGGAACGTGGGCAACCTCGTGCCGCCGCCCGGCCAGGGCGAGGACGACTCGGTGGCGGCGGCCGTGGAGTACGCGGTGGACGTGCTCGGGGTCCGCTCCATCACGGTGTGCGGCCACTCCGGCTGCGGGGCCATGCAGGCACTCCTCGCCTCGGGCCCTGACCTCGCCTCAGACTCCGGCTCCGGCTCCGGCTCCGGCTCCGGCTCCGGACAGATCCGTACGCCGCTCGGACGGTGGCTGCGGCACGGGTTGCCCAGTCTGGAGCGGATGGCGGACGACGGCCGCCGCGACCCCCGGCCGGCCGGCCGGCCGCCCGCCGACGCGGTCGAGCGGCTCTGCCTCACCAACGTGGTACAGCAGTTGGAGCACCTGCGCGCCCACGACTCGGTAGCCCGCGCCCTGCGGGAGGGGACGCTGGAACTGCACGGGATGTACTTTCATGTGGGCGAGGCCGAGGCGTACCTGCTCACGGGGGCGGACGGCAAGGAGACCTTCACCCGGGTCTCAACGACGGAGACTCCGCAGGCGGCGGCGCCACCCCTCACATTGAGCGACACATCGGACACTACGAGCGAGAAAGCGTTCCAGGAGTGAACCTCCAGGGATCGTCGTGCGTGACCCGTGGATGAGCGGGTGTCAGGATGGGAGGGGTTGACCGACACCCCGGGGCCCTCGGAGAATCGGGCGTATTGATTGGTCTAAACCACTGGGACGGTGTGCGACGATGGCAGACAACGAGCGTTCTTCACTCTCCAACCTCCTGAAGGAGGAGCGACGTTTCGCGCCGCCCGCCGACCTGGCTGCGAACGCCAACGTCACGGCGGACGCGTACGAGCAGGCCAAGGCCGACAGGCTGGGATTCTGGGCCGAGCAGGCCCGCCGGCTGACCTGGGCCGTGGAGCCGACCGAGACGCTCGACTGGTCGAACCCGCCGTTCGCCAAGTGGTTCAAGGACGGCACGCTCAACGTGGCGTACAACTGCGTCGACCGGCACGTGGAGGCCGGGCACGGCGACCGCGTCGCGATCCACTTCGAGGGTGAGCCCGGCGACCACCGTGCCCTCACCTACGCCGAGCTCAAGGACGAGGTGTCCAGGGCCGCGAACGCACTGCTCGAACTCGGCGTCCGGAAGGGCGACCGGGTCGCGATCTACATGCCGATGATCCCGGAGACCGCGGTCGCGATGCTGGCCTGCGCCAGGATCGGTGCCACGCACTCGGTGGTCTTCGGCGGCTTCTCCGCGGACGCGCTCGCCACCCGTATCCAGGACGCCGACGCCAGGGTCGTCATCACCTCCGACGGCGGTTACCGGCGCGGCAAGCCGTCCGCGCTCAAGCCGGCCGTCGACGAGGCGGTCGAGCGCGTGGACAACGTCGACCACGTGGTCGTGGTCCGCCGCACCGGCCAGGAGGTCGCCTGGACCGAGGGCCGGGACCTGTGGTGGCACGAGATCGTCGACGGGCAGTCCGCCGAGCACACGCCGGAGGCGTTCGAGGCGGAGCACCCGCTGTTCATCCTCTACACCTCGGGCACGACGGGGAAGCCGAAGGGCATCCTGCACACCTCCGGCGGCTACCTCACGCAGGTGGCGTACACACACTGGGCGGTCTTCGACCTCAAGCCGGAGACCGACGTGTTCTGGTGCACCGCCGACGTCGGCTGGGTCACCGGGCATTCGTACATCGTGTACGGGCCGCTGGCCAACGGCGCGACGCAGGTGATGTACGAGGGCACGCCGGACACCCCGCACCAGGGCCGCTTCTGGGAGATCGTGCAGAAGTACGGCGTGACGATCCTCTACACGGCGCCGACCGCGATCCGTACGTTCATGAAGTGGGGCGACGACATCCCCGCGAAGTTCGACCTGTCCTCCCTGCGGATCCTCGGCTCGGTCGGTGAGCCGATCAACCCGGAGGCGTGGATCTGGTACCGCAAGAACATCGGCGGCGACCGCACCCCGGTCGTCGACACCTGGTGGCAGACCGAGACCGGCGGAATCATGATCTCCCCGCTGCCGGGTGTGACCGCCGCCAAGCCCGGCTCGGCCCAGCGGCCGCTGCCCGGCATCTCCGCCACCGTGGTGGACGACGAGGCGAACGAGGTGTCCAACGGCGGCGGTGGCTACCTGGTGCTCACCGAGCCGTGGCCGTCGATGCTGCGCACCATCTGGGGCGACGACCAGCGCTTCATCGACACCTACTGGTCGCGTTTCGAGGGCCGGTACTTCGCCGGTGACGGCGCCAAGAAGGACGACGACGGCGACATCTGGCTGCTCGGCCGCGTCGACGACGTGATGCTCGTGTCCGGCCACAACATCTCCACCACCGAGGTCGAGTCCGCCCTCGTCTCCCACCCGTCGGTCGCCGAGGCGGCCGTGGTCGGCGCCGCGGACGAGACGACCGGACAGGCGATCGTCGCGTTCGTGATCCTGCGCGGCGCGGTCACCGAGACCGAGACCCTGGTCGGCGAGTTGCGCAACCACGTCGGCTCGACGCTCGGCCCGATCGCCAAGCCCAAGCGGATCCTGCCGGTGGCGGAGCTGCCGAAGACCCGCTCCGGGAAGATCATGCGGCGCCTGCTGCGCGACGTGGCGGAGAACCGGCAGCTCGGAGACGTCACGACGCTGACCGACTCCACCGTCATGGACCTCATCCAGGCCAAGCTCCCCACGTCGCCCGGCGAGGACTGAGCGGGGAACGCCCAGAAGACGGGCGAGGACTGAGTACGGCGTCAAGGGGCACCCGACGGGACAGCCGGGTGCCCCTTTCGCATCCCCGCATCCCCGGGAAGGCGCCGGACCCACTCGGCCGCCTTGGGTAAAGTAGGCGGACACCACAACAGAAAAAGACCCTCAGGTGCGCCGGGAAGTCTGGTCGGCATGTGTTCCGTCATGCCCACCGACCGGAGGTTCCCGTGGCCGCGCCCCGCACCGACACCCCAGCCCGCAAGTTCCTGGGACGCCTGTCCCTGCCCGAGCGGAACTTCGTGGCGGACGCGCTGCGCACCGAGACCGTCGGTGGTGTGATCCTCCTCCTCGCCGCGGTCGCCGCCCTGCTCTGGGCGAACATCCCCGGCCTGCGCGGCAGCTACGAGAGCGTCGGGCACTTCCACCTCGGCCCCGCCTCCCTCGGCCTGAACCTCTCCGTGGAGCACTGGGCCGCCGACGGACTGCTCGCCGTCTTCTTCTTCGTCGCCGGGATCGAGCTCAAGCGCGAACTCGTCGCCGGAGACCTCAAGGACGGCAGAGCCGCGATCCTGCCGGTGATCGCCGCGCTGTGCGGCATGGCGGCACCGGCCGTCGTCTACGCCCTGACCAACCTCGTCTCGGACGGCTCGCTCGGCGGCTGGGCGGTGCCGACCGCGACGGACATCGCCTTCGCGCTCGCCGTGCTCGCGGTCATCGGCACCTCGCTGCCCAGCGCCCTGCGCGCCTTCCTGCTGACGCTCGCCGTCGTCGACGACCTGTTCGCGATCCTGATCATCGCCGTCTTCTTCACCGGAAACCTGAACTTCGCCGCTCTCGGCGGCGCGGCGGCCGGTCTCGTCGTCTTCTGGCTGCTGCTGCGCAAGGGCGTGCGCGGCTGGTACGTGTACATGCCGCTCGCCCTGGTCATCTGGGCGCTGATGTACAACAGCGGCGTCCACGCCACCATCGCGGGCGTCGCGATGGGCCTGATGCTGCGCTGCGCCCCCCACGAGGGCGAGAGGACCTCCCCCGGCGAACGCGTCGAACACCTCGTACGGCCCCTTTCCGCCGGCCTGGCGGTGCCGCTGTTCGCCCTGTTCAGCGCGGGCGTCTCCATCTCGGGCGGGGCGCTGGCCAACGTGTTCACCCGGCCCGAGACACTCGGCGTCGTCCTCGGACTGGTCGTCGGCAAGGCGGTCGGCATCTTCGGCGGGACCTGGCTCACCGCCCGCTTCACCAAGGCGTCGCTCAGCGAGGACCTCGCCTGGGCCGACCTGTTCGCCGTGGCGACGCTCGCCGGGATCGGCTTCACCGTCTCCCTGCTCATCGGCGAACTGGCCTTCACCGGCGACGCGGCGCTCACCGACGAGGTCAAGGCCTCCGTCCTCGTCGGCTCCCTGATCGCGACGATTCTGGCGACCGTCCTGCTGAAGATCCGCAACGCCCGCTACCGGAGGCTGTGCGATTCCGAGGAGCGGGACGACGACCTCGACGGCATCCCGGACGTCTACGAGCAGGACGACCCCGCCTACCACCTGCGCATGGCCGAGATTCACGAGCGGAAGGCCGCCGAGCACCGACGGCTCGCCGAGGCGAAGACCGCCGAACAGGACGGGCTTGCCGAAGTGCCGGGCAGGGCAGGCGAGCAGGACGGCGGTCCGGCATGATCTGACGGGACGGTACAAATGACAGGAGCGTTCCCAGTCGGGCAGAAGTCAGGCAGTGACAGCAGCCGGACAGAGGCCGAACGGAACGCAGTCCGAAGTCAGGCAGGAGAGGAAGACCGCGATGAGCGCACCCGACGGCAGCCCGGTCGGCACCGAACGCAGCATCGGCCAGCTGTTCGCCTCGGCGACCACCGAGATGTCGGCGCTGGTGCACGACGAGATCGCACTGGCCAAGGCCCAGCTGAAGCGGGACTTCAGGCGCGGCGCGACCAGCGGCGGCGTGTTCAGCCTGGCCGGTGCGCTGCTGCTGTTCTCCCTGCCGATGCTCAACTTCGCGCTGGCGTACGGCATTCGCACCTGGAGCAACTGGAACCTCGCCCTCTGCTTCCTGCTGTCCTTCGCAGCCAATTTCCTGATCGCCGGCGTACTGGCGCTGATCGGTGTGCTCCTCGCGAAGAAGGCGAAGAAGAGCCAGGGCCCGCAGAAGGTCGCCGCGTCCATGAAGGCGACGGCCGGGGTCCTCCAGAAGGCCAAGCCGCACCCGCGCCCGGAGCCCGCCGCCCTGGAGGACCGCTCCCCCGCGGCCATCGAGGCTGTGGCACGCTCGACCTCATGACGGAGCCCGCCACCCCTTCGACGCAATCGACCCCGGTCGTCCGGATCGACCTGCCCGGCGGCAGGAAGGTGACGCACCGGGACGTCGCGGCCAACGGCGCCCGTTTCCACATCGCCGAGCTCGGCGACGGACCGCTGGTCCTGCTGCTGCACGGCTTCCCGCAGTTCTGGTGGACGTGGCGGCACCAGCTGGTCGCCCTCGCCGACGCGGGCTTCCGGGCCGTCGCGATGGACCTGCGCGGTGTGGGCGGCAGCGACCGTACGCCCCGCGGTTACGACCCGGCCAACCTCGCCCTCGACATCACCGGCGTGGTCCGCTCGCTCGGCGAGCCGGACGCCGCGCTGGTCGGCCACGACCTCGGCGGCTACCTGGCGTGGACGGCGGCCGCGATGCGCCCCAAGCTGGTACGGCGGCTCGCGGTCGCCTCGATGCCGCACCCCAGGCGCTGGCGTTCGGCGATGCTCGGGGACGTCCGGCAGACGGCGGCGAGTTCGTACATCTGGGGGTTCCAGCGGCCCTGGATCCCCGAGCGGCAGCTCACCGCCGACAACGGCGCCCTGGTGGCCCGGCTCGTACGGGACTGGTCGGGGCCGCGGCTGCCGGACGACGAGGCGGTGGAGACGTACCGCCGCGCCATGTGCATCCCCTCGACGGCGCACTGCTCCGTCGAGCCGTACCGCTGGCTGGTGCGCTCCCTGGCCCGGCCCGACGGCATCCAGTTCTACCGGCGGATGAAGCGGCCCGTGCGCGTGCCGACGCTGCATCTGCACGGCTCCCTCGACCCCGTCCAGCGCACCCGCAGCGCGGCCGGCTCGGGCGAGTACGTCGAAGCCCCCTACCGCTGGCGCCTCTTCGACGGCCTCGGCCACTTCCCGCATGAAGAGGACCCGGTGGCGTTCTCGACGGAGCTGGTCAACTGGCTGAAAGACCCCGAGCCGGATCGGTGACCCGGCCGATGCGCCCGGTATCCGAACGTGAACAGCTGTCCTGCGAACTGCCAATTGCCCGGCGCATAGGCCAATTGGGGAGTCCGCGGGCGGTTATCGACCTTGGGGCGGGGGCAGACGTCCCGGTATGGGCTGGACGCACGACTACAACGACGTAGCACGCACCCGCCGTTCGGTGAGCGGTCCCAACTCCCATCAGCGCGGAACTCCGCAGCTGACGGACACGGACCCACGGGTGGGCATTCCCCGCATCCTGCGCCGCCGAGCGCGCTGGGTCTCAGTACGCCTGCGTCACAGCCGCGGCTGACCCGGCACCGGCGGGCGCGCCCTACAACGCACAGTTGTCGCTGCCCACCTGCTGGTTCGCGGTACGACCCTGTGCGATGTCCTGCTGGATCTCGTCGACCGTGAGCGCGTAGCCGGTGTCGGCGTCGTCGAGGGACTTGGCGAACACCACGCCGTACACCCTGCCGTCGGTCGTGAGCAGCGGCCCGCCGGAGTTGCCCTGACGCACGGTCGTGTACAGCGAGTAGACGTCACGGCGCACGGTGCCGCGGTGGTAGATGTCCGGGCCGCTGGCCGTGATGCGCCCGCGTACACGCGCGGCACGGACGTCGTACGACCCGTTCTCCGGGAAGCCGGCGACGATCGCGCCGTCGCCGCTGCGCGCGTCCGTGCCGGTGAACTTCAGGACCGGCGCCTTCAGGTCCGGCACGTCCAGCACGGCGATGTCGCGGTGCCAGTCGTACAGGACGACCTTGGCGTCGTACTTCCTTCCCTCGCCGCCTATCTGGACGGTGGGTTCGTCGACCCCGCCCACGACGTGCGCGTTGGTCATGACGCGGCGGTTCCCGAAGACGAAGCCGCTGCCCTCCAGCACCTTGCCGCAACTGCGCGCGGTGCCCATGACCTTGACGACGGACTGCTTGGCGCGCAGGGCCACGGCGCTGTTCGCCAGCGCCGGATCCGGGGGCTGTACGTCGGTGATGGGCTCGTTGGCGAACGGGCTGAAGACCTGAGGGAAGCCGTTCTGCGCGAGGACGGAGGTGAAGTCCGCGAACCAGGTGTCGGCCTGGGCGGGCAGCACCTCGGAGACCCCGAGCAGCACCCGGGAGTTGCGCACCTCCTTGCCCAGCGTCGGTATCGTCGTGCCGCCGAGGGCCGAGCCGATCAGCCAGGCGACCAGCAGCATGGCGGCGACGTTGACCAGGGCGCCGCCGGTCGCGTCCAGGGCGCGGGCCGGGGACCAGGTGATGTAGACGCGCAGCTTGCTGCCGAGGTGGGTGGTCAGGGCCTGGCCGACCGAGGCGCAGACGATCACGACGATGACCGCGACGACGGCCGCGGTGGTGCTGACCGGTGTGTTGTCCGTCATCGCGTCCCAGATGACCGGGAGCGTGTACACGGCGAGGAGTCCGCCGCCGAGGAAGCCGATCACCGACAGGATGCCGACGACGAATCCCTGGCGGTAGCCCACGACCGCGAACCACGCGGCGGCGATCAGCAGCAAAATGTCCAGCACGTTCACCGCGTCGAGCCTCGCCTCATCATGTTCCGATCACCCCAGGTCGGCCTGTGTCCTCCTGGAGTTCCGCCCCCCGGCAGCACCGACGCGGTGCCCACCCTGTCACGACCGCCAGTCGAGCGGGACCTGCTTGCCGCGGTCCCAGGGCCGCTCCCAGCCCGCGTAGTGGAGCAGGCGGTCGATGATCCCGGCGGTGAAGCCCCACACGAGGGCCGATTCGACCAGGAATGCCGGACCCTGGTGGCCGCTGGGGTGGACGGTCGTGGCCCGGTTGTCGGGGTTCGTGAGATCCGCCACGGGCACGGTGAACACGCGTGCGGTCTCCGCCGGGTCGACGACACCGACCGGGCTGGGCTCGCGCCACCAGCCGAGTACGGGTGTGACGACGAAGCCGCTGACCGGGATGTACAGCCGGGGCAGCGCGCCGAACAGCTGGACGCCGCCCGGCTCGAGCCCGGTCTCCTCCTCGGCCTCGCGCAGCGCGGCCCGCAGCGGGCCCTCGCCCTGCGGGTCGCCGTCCTCGGGGTCGAGCGCCCCGCCGGGGAACGCCGGCTGGCCGGCGTGCGAGCGCAGGGACCCGGCCCGCTCCATGAGCAGCAGCTCGGGTCCGCGCTCGGCCTCGCCGAAGAGGATCAGGACGGCGGACTGGCGCCCCGCGCCGTCCTCCGGCGGCAGGAAGCGGCTCAGCTGGATTGGCCGGACCGTCTCGGCCACGCGCACGACCGGCCCGAGCCAGCCGGGCAGCCCCTCCGTGCTGAGCGCCACCGAGCCGCCCTGCGTCCCGCTCGCCTCACTCGCCCGCGTCATCGCCACCCCCGTTCCCCTCGCCGTCCTGCCGTGTCCAACGCCCGATGGCACCGAGATCGTTCCGCCGGTGTCATCCGGCCCCCAGCGGCGGTGCCGGCTTACCGCCCGCGTCCAGGTAGGACTTCGGCGGCTTGAGGCGCTGGCCCGGGAAGCCGCCCTTCTCGTACTTCAGCAGCTTCCCCGCCTTCTCCGGGTCCGTCTCGCCCTCGCCGTAGGCCGGGCAGAGCGGGGCGATCGGGCAGGCACCGCACGCGGGCTTGCGGGCGTGGCAGATACGGCGGCCGTGGAAGATCACGTGGTGCGAGAGCATCGTCCAGTCGCTCTTGGGGAAGAGCGCGGCGACGGCGGCCTCGATCTTGTCGGGGTCGGTCTCCTCGGTCCACTGCCAGCGCCGAACCAGCCGCTGGAAGTGCGTGTCCACGGTCAGTCCGGGCCGTCCGAAGGCGTTGCCGAGGACCACGAAGGCGGTCTTGCGGCCGACGCCGGGGAGCTTGACGAGATCCTCCAGCCGCCCGGGGACCTCGCCTCCGAACTCCTCCGCCAGCGCCTTGGACAGGCCTATCACCGACTTGGTCTTGGCCCGGAAGAAGCCGGTGGGCCGCAGGATCTCCTCGACCTCCTCGGGGTTCGCCGCGGCGAGGTCCTCGGGGGTGGGGTACCTGGCGAACAGCGCGGGCGTGGTCTGGTTGACCCTCAGGTCCGTCGTCTGGGCCGACAGGACCGTGGCGACCAGGAGCTGGAAGGGGTTCTCGAAGTCCAGCTCGGGGTGGGCGTAGGGGTACACCTCGGCGAGCTCGCGGTTGATACGGCGGGCCCGGCGGACCAGGGCCGTGCGCGACTCGTTCTTCGGCGGTTTCGGGGCGAGCGTCTTCGCCGGCGCGACCTTCTTGACGGCGGCGCCGGCCTTCTTCGGCGCGACCGTCACCTTCTTCGGGGCCACGGCCTTCTTGGCGGGGGCCGTCTTCTTCTGAGGCGCTGCCTTCTTCACGGGTGCCTTTTTCGCCGTTTTTGCCATGTTCGTTCCATCGTCGGGCCCTTGTTCGCCCACAGCGGAATCCTCACGTACAACCACCCGCCCAGCCCCCTCGGCCTGCGCTCTCACCGGCGATTTGGACACCCGGCCAGCCTAAAGCCCAGCACCGACATCCGCTCCGGACCCCGGAGATCGGACCCCGATTGGCCCCCTGCCGCGTAAACGGGCACACCTGTGCGGCATCCTTGTGACAGATCACACTGTTTGGACCGTCCGGCAAAATGGGGAACACGGACCCCTGGCACACGGGGGAGCAAGATCCTCTGAGCAGGTCGACAAGGAGAGAACTCGTGGACGACGTTCTGCGGCGCAATCCGCTCTTCGCGGCGCTCGACGACGAGCAGGCCGCGGAGCTCCGCGCCTCCATGACGGAGGTGACACTCGCACGAGGCGACTCGTTGTTCCACGAGGGCGACCCGGGCGACCGGCTCTACGTGGTCACCGAGGGCAAGGTCAAGCTGCACCGCACGTCCCCGGACGGCCGCGAGAACATGCTGGCCGTCGTGGGCCCCGGCGAGCTCATCGGCGAGCTGTCGCTGTTCGACCCGGGCCCGCGCACCGCGACCGCGACCGCGCTGACCGAGGTCAAGATGCTGGCGCTCGGCCACGGCGACCTCCAGCCCTGGCTGAACGTGCGGCCCGAGGTGGCCGGCGCCCTGCTGCGCGCCGTGGCCCGGCGCCTGCGCAAGACCAACGACCAGATGTCGGACCTGGTCTTCTCCGACGTCCCGGGCCGTGTCGCCCGTGCGCTGCTGGACCTCTCCCGCCGCTTCGGCGTGCAGTCCGAGGAGGGCATCCACGTGGTGCACGACCTCACCCAGGAGGAGCTGGCCCAGCTGGTCGGCGCCTCCCGCGAGACCGTGAACAAGGCCCTGGCCGACTTCGCCCAGCGCGGCTGGCTCCGCCTGGAGGCCCGCGCGGTGATCCTGCTGGACGTGGAGCGCCTGGCGAAGCGCTCGCGCTGACCCGTCCGCGGTCCTGTGGGCCCCGTTCCCGGCCGGGACGGGGCCCTCGTCGTCGGCGGCGGGACGGGGCTCGTCGTCGGCCGTCAGATGAGGCCGTGCTCCCGGAGGTACTCCAGCTGGGCGCGCACCGAGAGCTCGGCCGCGGGCCACAGGGAGCGGTCCACGTCGGCGTACACGTGCGCGACGACCTGGGACGGGGTCCGGTGGCCGGACTCGACGGCCGTCTCGACCTGGGCGAGCCGGTGGGCCCGGTGGGCGAGGTAGAACTCGACGGCGCCCTGGGCGTCCTCCAGGACCGGTCCGTGGCCGGGCAGGACCGTGTGGACGCCGTCGTCGACCGTGAGGGACCTGAGCCGCCGCAGCGAGTCCAGGTAGTCGCCCAGACGGCCGTCGGGATGCGCGACGACGGTCGTGCCCCGGCCCAGGATCGTGTCGCCGGTGAGCACGGCGCGGTCGGCCGGCAGGTGGAAGCAGAGGGAGTCGGCGGTGTGCCCGGGGGTCGGTACGACCCTCAGCTCCAGCCCGCCCACCTTGATCACGTCACCCGCGCCCAGGCCCTCGTCGCCCAGCCGCAGGGCCGGATCGAGCGCACGCACGCGCGTGCGGGTCAGCTCGGCGAAGCGGGCGGCGCCCTCGGCGTGGTCGGGGTGGCCGTGCGTCAGCAGGGTCAGCGCGATCCGCTTGCCCGCCTCCTCGGCGGTGGCGACCACCCGGGCCAGGTGACCCGCGTCCAGCGGCCCGGGGTCGACCACCACGGCCAGGTCGGAGTCGGGCTCCGAGACGATCCAGGTGTTGGTGCCGTCCAGGGTCATGGGGGACGCGTTGGGCGCGAGGACGTTGACGGCCCGCGCGGTGGCGGGGCCGGCCAGTACACCGCCCCGGGGCTGACCGGGGAGCGCTGCTGCGTCCGTCATGCGAGAGGGCCTTCCTCGACGTCGGCCGGGCGGGAGCGGCGGCTCACGCGCGGGCCGTGCCGCTCGGGATGTGCTTGGTGAACTCGTCGTGCCCCGGCCAGGTCAGGACCACCTCGTCGTCCACCAGGCGCGCCCGCGCGAGCACGGGGGTCAGATCGCGGGACCGTGCGGCGGTGAGCGCCTCGGCGGGGCTGCCGCAGGGCGCCAGCTGGCGCAGGGTGGCGATGGTGGGCGGCATCATCAGCAGCTCGCCCCGGTCGTACGCGGCCGCCGCCTCCGCGGGCGCGATCCACACCGTGCGGTCGGCCTCCGTGGAGGCGTTCCGGGTGCGCTGGCCCTCGGGCAGCGCGGCCACGAAGAACCAGGTGTCGTAGCGGCGGGACTCGAACTCGGGGGTGATCCAGCGGGTCCAGGCCCCCAGCAGGTCCGAGCGCAGGACCAGGCCCCGGCGGTCCAGGAACTCCGCGAACGACAGCTCACGGGCGACCAGGGCGGCGCGGTCGGCCTCCCAGTCGGCGCCCGTGGTGTCGCCGACGACACTGTCCGCGCCGGGTCCGGCGAGCAGGACGCCGGCCTCCTCGTACGTCTCGCGGACGGCCGCGCAGACGATCGCCTGGGCCGCCTTCTCGTCGACGCCGAGCCGGTCGGCCCACCACGCGCGCGTGGGCCCCGCCCAGCGGACGTGGTGGTCGTCGTCACGGGGATCGACGCCGCCGCCCGGGTACGCGTACGCGCCTCCGGCGAAGGCCATGGAGGCGCGTCTGCGCAGCATGTGCACCGCGGGGCCGGAACCGGTCTCCTTCAGGAGCATGACGGTGGCCGCGCGCTTCGGCGTGACCGGTGTGAGGCTGCCGTCCGCGAGCGCGCGGATACGGTCCGGCCATTCCGGGGGAAACCACTGCCCATTCGCCATGGGCGGAGGCTATCCCGTGGTGAGCGAATGTTCGAGAGGTGGCCGAGGTCAGAGCCGGTTCCGGGCCCGGACTACGGCTCCAGCTCGACCTGGATCTCCACCTCCACGGGCGCGTCCAGCGGCAGCACCGCCACGCCGACCGCGCTGCGCGCGTGCACGCCCTTGTCGCCGAGGACCTCGGCCAGCAGCTCGCTGGCGCCGTTGACGACGCCCGGCTGCCCGGTGAAGTCCGCCGCCGAGGCGACGAAGCCCACGACCTTCACCACGCGCGCGACACGGTCCAGGTCGCCCGCGACGGACTTGACGGCCGCCAGGGCGTTCAGCGCACAGGTGCGCGCGAGCTCCTTGGCCTCCTCCGGCGTGACCTCCAGGCCCACCTTGCCGGTGACCGGGAGCTTGCCGTCCACCATCGGCAGCTGGCCGGCGGTGTAGACGTACACGCCGGACCGCACCGCGGGCTGGTAGGCGGCCAGCGGCGGCACGACCTCCGGCAGCCTCAGACCCAGCTCCGCCAGCCTCGCCTCGACCGCGCTCATGCCTGCTTCTCCCGCTTCAGGTAGGCCACCAGCTGCTCGGGGTTCGGTCCGGGCACGACCTGGACGAGCTCCCAGCCGTCCTCGCCCCAGGTGTCCAGAATCTGCTTCGTGGCATGGACGAGCAGCGGCACGGTTGCGTATTCCCACTTGGTCATGTGGCCGACTGTATCCGCTGCCGCCGGCGGGCCACGGGCCGACCACGACGCCGGTTGTCCACAGCCTCCCGCGTGACCCGAGCGCGGACTGGTTAGTCTCGAATACGTGAGCAGGCTCCAGGTCGTCAGCGGCAAGGGCGGGACCGGAAAGACGACGGTCGCCGCCGCTCTCGCGCTGGCCCTGGCCACGGCGGGGAAGCGGACGCTCCTCGTCGAGGTCGAGGGCCGGCAGGGCATCGCACAGCTCTTCGAGACGGAAGCGCTGCCCTACGAGGAACGGAAGATCGCCGTCGCTCCCGGGGGCGGGGAGGTGTACGCGCTGGCCATCGACCCCGAACTGGCCCTGCTGGACTACCTCCAGATGTTCTACAAACTGGGCGGTGCCGGCCGGGCCCTGAAGAAGCTCGGCGCCATCGACTTCGCCACCACCATCGCGCCCGGACTCAGAGACGTCCTGCTGACCGGCAAGGCGTGCGAGGCGGTGCGGCGCAAGGATCGCGGCGGACAGTTCATCTACGACTACGTCATCATGGACGCACCGCCCACCGGGCGCATCACCCGCTTCCTCAACGTCAACGACGAGGTGGCGGGCCTGGCGAAGATCGGCCCGATACACAATCAGGCCCAGGCGGTGATGCGGGTGCTGAAGTCGCCCGAGACCGCCGTGCACCTGGTGACGCTGCTGGAGGAGATGCCGGTCCAGGAGACCGTCGACGGCATCGCCGAACTGCGCACCGCCCGGCTGCCGGTGGGGCGCATCATCGTGAACATGGAGCGCCCGCAGGTGCTGGACGCGGGCGACCTGGAACTCGTACGGACCGCTTCGCGCACCGCGCTCGCCCGGTCGCTGTCCTCCGCCGGGCTCGGCGGGGCGCGGCGCGGCCAGAACGCCGAGCGGCTGGTGGGTCCGCTGCTGGAACAGGCCGAGGAGTACGCCGAGCGTTACACGCTGGAGGAGGAGCAGCGGTCCGTGCTGAGCGAGCTGGGTCTGCCCCTGCACGAACTGCCGCTGCTCGCCGAGGGCATGGACCTGGCGGGCCTGTACGAACTGGCGACCGAGCTGCGGAAGCAGGGGATGTCATGAGCCCGGACCCGGCACCCGCGCGGGAGACCTCGCGCTCCTCCGCCCCCGCGCACGACGGTGTCCGTCACCTGGCGCCCACGCGCGCGCTCGAGGTCGACCCGTTGCTCGACGACCCGACGACGCGGATCGTGGTGTGCTGCGGCTCGGGCGGGGTCGGCAAGACCACCACCGCGGCGGCTCTCGGCCTGCGCGCCGCCGAGCGCGGCCGCAAGGTGGTCGTCCTGACCATCGACCCGGCCCGCCGGCTCGCCCAGTCCATGGGCATCGACTCCCTGGACAACGTCCCGCGCCGGGTGAAGGGCACCGAGGGCGAGGGCGAGCTGCACGCCATGATGCTCGACATGAAGCGCACCTTCGACGAGGTCGTCGAGGCGCACGCGGACCCCGAGCGGGCGGCCGCGATCCTGGCCAACCCCTTCTACCAGTCGCTCTCCGCCGGCTTCGCGGGCACGCAGGAGTACATGGCGATGGAGAAGCTGGGCCAGCTGCGGGCCCGGGACGAGTGGGACCTCATCGTCGTCGACACCCCGCCGTCCCGCTCGGCCCTCGACTTCCTGGACGCGCCCAAGCGGCTCGGCTCCTTCCTCGACGGCCGCCTGATCCGGCTGCTGACGGCCCCGGCGAAGCTGGGCGGGCGCGCGGGGATGAAGTTCCTGAACGTCGGGATGTCGATGATGACCGGCACGCTCGGCAAGCTGCTGGGCGGTCAACTGCTCAAGGACGTCCAGACGTTCGTGGCCGCGATGGACACGACCTTCGGCGGCTTCCGTACCCGCGCGGACGCGACGTACAAGCTGCTCCAGGCGCCGGGAACCGCGTTCCTGGTGGTCGCGGCCCCGGAGCGGGACGCGCTGCGCGAGGCCGCGTACTTCGTGGAGCGGCTGGCCGCGGAGAAGATGCCGCTGGCCGGTCTGGTGCTCAACCGGGTGCACGGCAGCGGCGCCGGTGAACTGTCGGCCGAGCGGGCGCTCGCCGCCGCGGAAAATCTTGAGGAGTCCCGCATTGTGGATCAGCCGGACGGGAAAGCTGGACTTCGTAACTCTCCCGCAACGTACGGCAGTTCAGACTCTCTCGCTGCTCATCCCGATTCCGGTGCGCCTCCCGCGGACTCCGAGGCGCCCGCCGGCGACGACTTCGAACCGGAGCCGTCCGTCGACCAGGTCACCGCGGGCCTGCTGAGGCTGCATGCCGAGCGCATGCAGCTGCTCTCCCGTGAGCAGCGCACGCGTGACCGCTTCACCGCTCTGCATCCCGAGGTGGCGGTGGCCGAAGTGGCCGCGCTGCCCGGGGATGTGCACGACCTCGTGGGGCTGCGGGACATCGGAAACCGGCTCGCGGAACACCGCCACGAGCTGCCCGAGCCGGGCGCCTGACGCGCGCCCGCCGGGGGCTTCCGCGGTCCCTTCCCGCGGCGGGACAACCGCGGGCACACGGACTCACGAACACACGGACTTACGAACAAGCGGACTCACGAACACACGGACGACCGCGGCCCGCCCAGGAAGGACGACGCCTCAGCCCCGCCGCTCAGCCGACCGCCGCGTAGTCCTCGTACACCTGGTCGTCGGCGAGGGACACCAGTCCCGCGCCCCGCTCGTACTCCATGCGCGCGGTCTCCAGCAGCCGGCGCCAGGAGGTCACGGTCGGCCGCCGGCGCAGCAGTGCGCGGCGCTCACGCTCCGTCATTCCCCCCCAGACGCCGAACTCGACGCGGTTGTCGAGCGCGTCGGCGAGACATTCGGTGCGAACCGGGCATCCGGTGCACACCGCCTTGGCCCTGTTCTGCGCTGCTCCCTGAACGAACAGTTCATCCGGATCGGTAGTGCGACAGGCCGCCTGCGCACTCCAGTCGGTAACCCAGCCCATACCGGCGCCGTCCTCTCCCGAATCGAGGCTCCCCCACGGCGGCAGCGGCATATTCACCGCCGCCAGTTGAGGACGTTACGGAAGGTGGGCACGGCGCAACACCCCCAGCGGGCCCAATCTTGAATGGCCCGATCGGACTATGGGTAAGCGGCAGATCACCCGGGGGAGTGAGCTGGCGACATGCGCGACATTCCCGGCACAGTAGGGCAGTTACGGTGCGCGGCAACGGACACCGGATGACACACAGGGTGAATTCGGGCAGGTATCCCACACGCCTCGACCGCGCGCCCCGACACCATCCGGACCACCCGACCAGAAAAGTCGAACGGAGTCGGAACGTTTCGGAGCCGCCGGACGTATGGATGCGTGGCCGCACCGCTGTGACAGTCGAGAGCAGCTTAGGCCAAGGCATATACGCGTGTCCGGCGAATGAGAACGTAGACCCCTCACGTTGCCGTGCCTCACGCCGCACCAGGGGCCCATGTTCGACAGCCGGGGCGGCGTGCCGCGTCCGGGAGGTCACCCTGTGCGTTGCGGTGTCGCCTGCACGAACGCCCCCGGATGTCACGATCCTGCATTCGAACATTCCGAGGAGCCCCGCTCCGTCGGATCGCACATCACTACGGATTAGGCTGCCCCCATGCCAAAGAAGCGCTCGGGCGGTGGTCTGTCGCCAACGCAGCAGGCCGCCAAGTTCCTCGGTGTCAGTGTGCTCGCGGGAGCCGTGATGGCGGGCATCGCACTGCCCGCGGCCGGTGCGCTGGGCCTGGCCGCCAAGGGGTCGGCCACGGGGTTCGACGACATCCCGGCCAATCTCAAGCGTCCGCCGCTCAGTCAGCGGACCACGATCCTGGACAACAAGGGCGAGCAGATCGCCCAGGTCTACTCCCGCGACCGTACGGTGGTCCAGCTGAAGGACATCTCGCCGTACATGCAGAAGGCGCTCGTCGCGATCGAGGACTCGCGCTTCTACGAGCACGGCGCGATCGACCTGAAGGGCGTACTGCGCGCGCTCAACAAGAACGCGCAGAGCGGCGGGGTCTCCGAGGGCGCCTCCACACTCACTCAGCAGTACGTGAAGAACGTCTTCGTCGAGGAGGCCGGCGACGACCCGACGAAGGTCGCGGAGGCCACGCAGCAGACCATCGGCCGCAAGATCAAGGAACTGAAGTTCGCGATCCAGGTCGAGCAGGACCTGGGCAAGAAGAAGATCCTCGAGAACTACCTGAACATCACGTTCTTCGGCCAGCAGGCCTACGGCGTCGAGGCCGCATCCCAGCGCTACTTCTCCAAGCACGCCAAGGACCTGACCCTGCCCGAGGCGGCACTCCTCGCCGGCATCGTCCAGTCCCCGAGCCGCTACGACCCGGTCAACGACGAGGCCGAGGCCACCAAGCGGCGCAACGTCGTCCTGCAGCGCATGGCCAGTGTCGGCGACATCTCGCAGGCGGAGGCCGACAAGGCCAAGAAGGAGCCGCTGGGCCTGAAGGTCACCCAGCCGCGCAACGGCTGCATCACGGCGGTCAGGGGCGCGGGCTTCTTCTGCGACTACGTGCGCGAAGTGTTCATGAACGACCCGGTGTTCGGTAAGACCCGGACGGACCGGGCGAAGATCTGGAACCGCGGTGGTCTGACGATCCGCACGACGCTCGACCCCCAGGCGCAGGA
Source organism: Streptomyces sp. NPDC001204 (assembly GCF_053598035.1). Classification (NCBI taxonomy): domain Bacteria; kingdom Bacillati; phylum Actinomycetota; class Actinomycetes; order Kitasatosporales; family Streptomycetaceae; genus Streptomyces; species Streptomyces sp. NPDC001204. The sequence continues at coordinate 36,347 of NZ_JBSFJL010000026.1, forward strand.
TTCCCTGGAGAAGTCCGTCCACGACCACGTCAACGCAAGCGACGCCGTGGCCACGGCCGCAACCATCGTCGAGCCCGGCACCGGCAAGATCCTCGCCATGGGCCAGTCCCGTCCGTACGGCTTCGGCAAGAACGAGACCCAGATCAACCTCTCGGTGGACAAGGCCATGGGCGGTGGCGCGGGCTACCAGCCCGGTTCCACGTTCAAGCCGATCGTGGCCGCGGCGGCCATCGAGGGCGGCAAGCCCGCGACTCAGGAGTACTCCTCCCCTTACAAGATGCCGTACCCGAGCCCGGTCGCCGCCTGCGACGGCAAGAACTGGGTGAACACGAAGGGCTACGATCTCACCAACGAGAACGAGTCGGAGGTCGGCCCGTACGGCATGAAGGAGGCGACCGCCAAGTCGGTCAACACCTACTACGTGCAGCTGATCAGCGACATCGGCATCTGCCCGGTGAAGAACATGGCCAACAAGATGGGCGTGCAACGCGCGGACGGCACGCCGATCGAGCAGAACCCGTCGATCGCGCTCGGCACCCAGGAGGTGTCGCCGCTGACCATGGCGAGCGGGTACGCCACGTTCGCCTCCCGCGGCACGTACTGCACCCCGATCGCCATCGAGTCGATCACTCAGACCACCGGCAACCAGAAGAAGTCCCTGGCCGTCCCGAAGTCGACCTGCTCTCGGGCGATGTCGGAGACCACCGCCGACACGATCAACACGCTCCTGAAGGGTGTGGTCGAGGACGGTACGGGCACACAGGCCGGCCTCGGCGACCGGGCCAGCGCGGGCAAGACCGGTACGACGGACTTCCGCTTCGCGGCCTGGTTCGTCGGCTACACGCCGAACATGGCGGGCGCGGTCTGGGTCGGCGACCCGGCGCACCAGCGGCGCATGGTCGACATCACCATCGGCGGCACCACCTATGCGAAGGTCTTCGGTGGCCAGGTCCCCGGCCCGATCTGGCGCGACATGATGTCGGGTGCGCTGGCGGGCAAGGACGCCCCGTCCTTCAACCTCGTGAACATCCCGGACCCCGTGAAGGAGCAGGACAAGCACAAGGGCAGGGACCGGGGAGACGAGCACGGGAACGGCGGCGACAACGGGGGGAACAACGGCCGTGGCCCCTTCCCGAACCCGTCCATCACCCTCCCGGAGGGCTTCTTCCAGGGCCAGAACGGCGGACCGCGAGGCAACGGCAACGGAGGAGGCCACGGCTGACGGGCAGGTGGCCTGACGGGAGGGCGGCGGGAGCGCCGTCCTCCGCCTCGGACACAGCGAAGGGGCGCCGGCTGATGGCCGGCGCCCCTTCGTCGTACGTACCCGGGTCCGTCCCCGAGGACCGGCCGGGTCAGCCGGCCAGCAGCTTCTTGACCGCGGCGGCGACACGGCCGCCCTCGGCCTGGCCCGCGACCTTGGGGTTCACGATCTTCATGACCGCGCCCATGGCCCGCGGCCCCTCCGCGCCGGCGGTCTTCGCCTCCTCCACGGCCTGGGCGACGATCCGGTCCAGCTCCTCGTCGGACATCTGCTTGGGCAGGTACGCGGCGAGCAGCTCGCCCTCCGCCTTCTCCCGCTCGGCCGACTCGGGGCGACCACCCTGCGCGAAGGCCTCGGCCGCCTCCCGGCGCTTCTTGGCCTCCTTGGTGATCACCTTGAGGACCTCGTCGTCGGAGAGCTCACGCTTCTCCTTGCCCGCGACCTCCTCCTTGGTGATCGCGGCGAGCGTCAGCCGGAGCGTCGAGGAGCGGAGCTCGTCACGCTCCTTGATCGCGGCGTTGAGGTCATCGTGCAGCTTCGACTTGAGCGTGGTCATGAGTTTGATTGTCGCAGGTACGGCAAGGCTCCCGCGCGCCGATTACGGAGCCAGGCGGTACGCCGACCCCCGGACGGGGCCCGCGCGTTGGCGCCGTGGCGGCCCACGGGCGATTTCCGCCGCACGGCATGGGCCTGAGACGATGGACACATGCGCGCGCGATACGGAGTACCCCTGGGCATCACGGCGGTCGCGGCCGCCGGTCTCCTCTACTCGGCGGGGTTCGAAGCCCGCTCCTTCCGCCTGAGGCGGGTGACGGTCCCGGCCCTGCCCTCCGGCATGCGCCCCCTGCGCGTCCTTCAGGTCTCCGACATCCACATGGTCGGCGGCCAGCGCAAGAAGCAGCGCTGGCTGCGCTCGCTCGCCGGGCTGCGCCCCGACTTCGTGATCAACACGGGCGACAACCTGTCCGACCCGGAAGGCGTGCCGGAGGTCCTCGACGCCCTCGGCCCGCTGATGGAGTTCCCGGGGGCGTACGTCTTCGGCTCCAACGACTACTACGGTCCCAAGCTGCGCAACCCCGCCCGCTACCTGCTGGAGAAGACCAGCGGCCGGCACGGCCTGAACGGCAACGCACCCGCCGTCGGGGTGATCCACAACCCGTGGGAGGACCTGCGGGACGGCTTCGACGCGGCCGGCTGGCTCAACCTAACGAACACGCGCGGCACCCTGAAGCTCGAGGGCCTCTCGGTGGAGCTGACGGGCCTGGACGACCCGCACATCAAGCGGGACCGCTACGCCAGGGTGGCGGGCGGCCCGTCCACCGCGGCGGACTTCTCGATGGGCGTGGTGCACGCCCCGTACCTGCGCGTCCTGGACGCCTTCACGGCCGACGACTACCCCCTGGTCCTGGCCGGCCACACCCACGGCGGCCAGCTCTGCATCCCCTTCTACGGCGCCCTGGTCACCAACTGCGACCTGGACACCGACCGGGTGAAGGGCCTGTCCACCCACACCTCCGAGGGCCGCACGTCCTACCTGCACGTCTCCGCCGGCTGCGGCACCAACCGCTACACCCCGGTCCGCTTCGCCTGCCCGCCGGAGGCGACGCTGCTGACGCTGGTGGGGCGGGAGTGACGCGGTAGCGGTACGGGCCCGGGGCGACGGCGGGCGGCGGCCAGCGACGGCTTCTCACCGCACGGCGATCCGTAACCCATTCGGACTACCCGAATCGCCCCCTATGTCCACCCTCCCTACCGTGAGGGCATGGCCGCCGAGACCCCCGAAATACCCGAGGTGCCGGAGATACCTCCTCCGACGCCTTTCATGCCTCGGGACATACCGGAGCTTCCCGCGATCCCGGGCATCGTCAAGCTGATGCCCCCCTCCTTCGTCCCCCCGACCGCCGTCGTGCCGCCCGCCCGCCGCCTCGGGGCGGCGACCTACCGTCTCCTCACGGCCGCGGCGATCATGGCCGCGGTGGCCGTGGAACTGCACCTCGGCTCCCCGGCCCGCGTCCTGAGCGTGTTCGCGATCCAGAGCAACATCCTCCTGGCCCTGGTCCTCTTCCTCTCGGCCCGCAGGGCCCGGACGGCCCGCCAGCCCCTGCCGGCCTCGCTGACCGGAGCGACCGTGCTCTACGCCCTGATCACGGCGCTCGTGCACCACGCGCTCCTGGCCCGCACATCGCCGGCGTTCTCGATCACGGGCGAGCCCGGCACCCACCCGCTCTGGCAGAAGGCCGCCACCGTGATCCTGCTGACGGCCGCCCCCATCGCCGCCCTCCTGGACTGGCTCCTGCTCACCGCGCCCGACCACCTCCACCTGCGCCAGGCCGCACCGTGGCTGCTCTACCCGCTGGCCTACCTGGCGTTCTCCCTCACCCGCGGCGAACTGCTCCCCGCCGACTCCCCCGACCGCTATCTCCACCCCTTCCTGGACGTCTCCCAGCACGGCTACAAGCACGTCCTCGCCAACGCCCTCCTCCTGGGCCTCGCCTCCTACGCCCTGGCCCTCCTCCTCGTAGCCGTCGACCACACCCGCCCGAACCCGATCCGCCGCCGCGCCAAAACCGGATTTCGCCTCTGGCCACCAGTGGGCTAAAGTAAACGTCGTCGCCGCGACAAGCAGCGACATCGGGGTGTGGCGCAGCTTGGCAGCGCGCTTCGTTCGGGACGAAGAGGTCGTGGGTTCAAATCCCGCCACCCCGACACAGGTCAGAGGCCCATTCACGTGATCGTGAATGGGCCTCTGGGCGTTTGTACAGCAGTGGACGGCCGCAGCGTGCGTATGGTCACGCGTCGGGGGATGACACGGTCGGAGGACGGCACGAGCTGCACCGGGAACAGGGGGACGGTGGGCAGGAGACGCTACGTTGCGAGGGGCGTGCCAGGTGGCTACCGGATCTGGGACAACCGAGGACGTCGATGGTGGGGCGATCTCTACGAGTTGTGCCCTGACGATCTCCTTGCCGAGCTCAACGGTCAGGCGGACCAGGCCCGGATCACTGCGCTGATGAAGCGCTACAGGGCGCAGAAGCGGTAGGAGGCGCCGGAGCGTGGACGACGAATGCGCGCACCGCAGCCGCACCATAATCGAGTGGCGGGCGGGCGGCTGGCCGTACCGAGGGGGCCGCTACGAGAGCGGATGAGCTCCCGGGCTCATGAGCGCGATACGCCTGTGGGCGCAGGCACGGCCAGCGGACAGAGCGGTCTCCGTGGCTGTCGGGGGCTGCGATCTGCTGATGTGCGGCGTGCTGCTCCTGATGGCTGTTGGAGTAGTCGGCGCTGAGCCGACTACCCGTGAAGAGGAAACGGCCGCCTGGCACTCTGCCTGCGTACTGTACGCCGGGTGGCTGGCGGTCGGGCTGGTGCTCTTCGCCCTGTTGGGTATGACGCGGTCTCTGCTCACGCATGTGGCGATGATGCTGATCTCGCCCGTCCTCCTGGTCGCGTTGATGATTCTCCCGTCCCTCTGGTGATGCGCGTGCCGTTCCCGTCGCGGCGGGGACCACACTCATCGTTTGAGCTGGGACTCCGCGTTCAGCGGACGCGGCGAAGGCCCGCACCTCGACGTCGGCCGGGTTGCACGCTTCGTGACGGACTGCCACGGAGGTGCGGCTGGGCCCGGGAACAGGGTTCACCTGGCGTGCTCGTGCGGGCCGAGCACGCTGTGCCGGCTCGGCCCGCGAGAGAAATCAGTTCCGGCCGCTGCCGTCCACGATGACCGGGGTGCCGTTGCCCGAGCCGCAGGGCACGGCGTAGACCGGGTTCTCCTTGGCCGCTTCCCGGTACGCGTCGATGCACTGGTTCGTCAGAACCTTGTCGGTCAGGGAGTCGTTGAGGATCCTGTTGGCGCGGGCGATGCCCTCGGCCTCGATCTTGCGGCGCTTGGCCTCCTCCTCCGCCGTGCGGGTTGCCTCAGCGGCCCGCTCGGTGGCCTCCTTCTGCTGGATCTTGCGGTCGATCTGCTTCTGGAGGGCGTCCGAAGGCCTGACGTTGCGCAGGTTCACGGCGGTGATGTCGATACCGCGGGGCGCGAGCCGCTCCTTGATCAACTTGTCGATCTCCGCATTGATCTTTTCTCGGGCCGAGGCGTACCCCTGCTCGCTGGTGTAGCGGGCGAAGACGTTCCGGACGATCTCGCGGCTGTCCGGGAAGACCAGTCGCTGCTGAATGGCGTCCTCGCTCCCCGCCAGCCGGTACAGCTCCCCCGCCTTGTCCGGTATGACCGCCCACTTCACGGTCACCTCCGCGTACATCACACCCCCCTGGGAGGACCGCACCTCGACGACGTCCTTGTCGGAGAGGTTGAGGTCGACCGGACGAGTCGAGAAGGGCGTGACATCGGTGAACGGCCCCTTCAGATGCATCCCGGACGTCATCGGCGCACCCACTCTGCCGAACGTCACCGGCACGCCGACCTCGTAGGCGCTGACGACGTACACAGTGCTGGCGATGCCGCAGAGCACGCTGCCGAGCAGTGCGGCGCCGGCACCCAGCCGAAGCCGGAGCGAGTCTTGGGCACGGGCGACGAAGTACATCACCACGGCGGCGAGAACAAGCAGGCATGACAGTACGAGCACGGTGACTCCCCCCTGAGAGACCTCGAGCGGTACCCCCCGGCACCGCTCGCCAATGGAGGATATGGCATCCGAAGTGCAGGAAGATCAGCGGGCGTTCGCAAGCGGTCGTCGCCTGCCCCCGCCAACGCGGGAAAGGCCCGCCTGCCGGCGGATGCAGGGTGGGCGGCTTGCGACCGAGCCAGTCGGGGCCGAAGCTTGCTGATGTCGGTGATCCGTGGCCGAAGCTAGCAACTGCACGACACCTCGGCCCAGACCGTCTTGCCCACGGGGTCCCTCGGTGTCCAGCCCCAGCGCATGGCCAGGGCGTCCACCAGGAGCAGACCGCGCCCCGACTCTCCGTCGGGGTGGGCCGAAGGGGCGGTCGCCGGTGGGCGTTTGGCCGAGGCGGCGTCCGCCACTTCGACGCGGATCACGTCGGTCTTCGTGCCGAGGGCGAGACTCAGGGCGAAGCCGTGGCCGGGGACCCGGCCGTGTCGTACGGCGTTCGCCGCGAGTTCGCCGACGACGAGCGCGACCGTGCACGACGCGTCCGACGCCGGCGGGTACCCCCACTCCTCCATGCGCTGCCCGGCAAGCCGCCGGGCCAGCCGCGCGCCCCGGGGCGTGGAGGCGAACTGCGCCGTGAAGTGGTGATAGTCGGGCGCTACGCCCTCTCCCGGTGTGGTCGTTCCTGTCAGCACGGCCTGTCCGCCTTCCCGCCAAGTGCACGAGTCATTACGTTCCGTGCCCAAGAGTCGTCCGGCGGCCCTACGCTCGAAAGGTGGCGCAGCCTTACCTTTCGACTCGTAAGGAACGGAAGTAACGCCTTGGCCAACGGAATTGACCCCAGTACGTCCATGGCTGCGCTGTTCGGTTCACGGGTACGCAGACTCCGTACGGCGGCCGGACTGACCCAGGCCGAACTCGGCGCCAGAACGCATGTGGTGAGCTCCCGGATCACGCAGATCGAGCGCCCGTCCGGGGCGAAACCGACGCTGGGGCTGGCCCGCGCGCTCGACGCCGCGCTCGGGGCGGACAACCTGTTGGTCGAGCTGTGGCCGTACGTGTATCGGGAGGCGTTTCCGGACTGGTCCCGGGCGTTCATGACGCACTCGGAGCGGGCGGTGTCCATCAAGGAGTACGCGGCCCACGTGGTGCCCGGCTTGTTGCAGACCGAGGCGTACGCGCGAGCGGTGCTGAGCGTCGGCCGGACGCTGAACAATCAGGAACAGTTGGAAGAGCGGATCACCGCCCGCCTGGAACGGCAGGAACGCCTCAGCGCTCCCGGTCGGCCCGAGTTGTGGGTCATCCTCGACGAAGCGGTACTGAGGCGTCCCGTCGGTGGCCAGGCCGTCATGCGCGAGCAGTTGGAGCGGCTGCTTGAGGTCGCATCGGAATCCCATGTCACCGTGCAGGTATTGCCGTTCGACCAAGGTGAGCACGATGCGATGGGTGGCTCACTGACGGTACTGACCATGCCGGACGAGTCCGAAGTCGCCTACACCGAAGGCGCGCACTACGGCCAGCTCATCGAGGATTCGGCCGAGGTCAGGAGTTTTGCGCTGACCTACGATCGGCTACGGGCAGCAGCTCTGCCCCCGCTCATGTCGCTCGGCATGATCCGATCCGTGATGGAGGGCAACCACCGTGGAGCGAAGGTCCCGTCCCGATCTGAACGGCGCCGCGTGGCGCAAGAGCAGCTACAGCAATCAGGAGGGCGGCAACTGCGTGGAGGTGGCGGACGGGTTCCCCGGCGTCGTGCCCGTCCGTGACAGCAAGGTCCCGCACGGTGCCGCTCTGACCTTCGCGGCCGGCTCCTGGGCCGCCTTCATAGGCCAGTTGAAGGCCGGCCGTCACCGCGTCTGAGCCGACCGGGCCCTGGTCAGTGGCCGTCTTCCGGGTCCGCCGGATCCTTGTCCGCGAGGGTCCGGTGGGCCGCTGACCTCCTTGAAGAACCAGGGAAAGAACTACCCGCCCACCCACCCTCCCGGCCCACGTCACCCGTCCGGGTGACCAGCTTGCGAGGGCGGGATACGGACGGTTACGTTCGCCGCAACAACCGCACACAGACGACGGCCCCCGGCCGGGACGGCAATCCCGATCGAGGGCCTGACCGATCAGGAAGTGAACGCCTTCCCGATGGCTGACCCGCAGTCTAACGCGCGCCTGCGCGCCGACGCCGGTACTCCGACCTCCGGTGTGATCCACGTCCGCACCCGGCTCACGGCCGACTTCACCGTGATCTCCAACGCCCTCGTGCAGCAACGCGGGAGCGCGGTCACGATCGGCGTGGCGGTCTACATCCTCTCCCTGCCCGACGGCTCACCCGTGACCATCGCCGCCCTGTGCGAGCACTTCACCGAGGGCGAGATCCTGATCTCGCGGGCCTTGCGGGAGCTTGAGCGGCTCGGCTACCTGGAGCGCCGCCGCGAGCGCGGACCCGGTGGTCACGTCCGTACGCGGACGTACTTCTACGACGTTCCGTGCGGCGGTCCGGACGGCGACCCGGACGGTCAGCCGCCCCAGCCGCCGAAGCCCCGTCACCCCCGGCCGCAGCCCCCCACGACGGCGGCCGAAGCCGCGCCCGCTTCCGCGGCCACGGAAACCACGGCGCCCCCCGCACCCGCACCGGCCAGGGCGAAGCCACAGGACCAGCCCCGGCTCGCCGACGCCGACCCGCAGGCAGTCGCCGTACTCACCGCACTGCGCCGGGCCGATCCGCGCCTGGTCCTGTCCGAGCAGGAAGCCGCCCGCCTGGCACCGGCCGTCGCCCAGTGGCTCGCAGCGGGCGTCGGGGCGCGCCAGATCATCGAACTGCTGACCACACGACTGCCCGACCGTTTCCTCACTCGTCCCGCAGGCATCCTCGCCTTCCGCCTGCGGCAGACCCCTCTGCCCGCCCCGCCCCCGCTCACGCCGCCCGCGGAGCGTCTCCCGGCCGTCCTGCCCTTCCAGACCTGTGACGGCTGCGAGCGGGCGTTCCGCGCACCGGAGCCCGGACGCTGCCGGGGCTGCCGACCCGCGAACCGCCTCCGCGCGGCCGGCTGAAACCGGGCGGTCATGAGCGGCGGTGGCGGGCCTGCGGGAGTGGCAGGTGTTCGTCAAGTGACGCGGGAGGGAATTGGTGTCCATGGGGCACTGGTGGAGCGGGAGAATTCGGTGGTCAGGAAAGTGCCGCGGGTGTCGAATTCTCCCGTCCGGGGCTTCGGCCGGATTCAGGTGAAGGGTTCGGAAGGGGTACGCATTCGGTAAGCGGTGATGATCTCCGCGTTGCCGCACGGCGGGCTGATCTGCAATATTCACGCTCTCACCACAACCCGGTCGAACATTCGCACCCTCTCCACAAACGACCGGCTCAGGCCCGTACTGGACGGGATCATGAGACCTAATCGCGATCAAAGACCCCGCTGTCGGCCGGCAAATATCCGGACATCACGGGTAGGCGAACAGATCTTTCACGTGGCGCAGCTCACTGAGCAATGTCAAGCGGTTCGACCGGAAAACTCGGTCGGGTTGCCCGGGGCACCGGGAAAGTGGTTCCATCACGGCTGAGCGCGGTGACTGGCAGTCACAATACGGCCCTGTGCCGATATTCCCCCGACGTATTGAGATCGTCGCGCGGGCGCGGCAAGGACAAGAACCAGGAAACGGCGACCGCCCCCTTGTGAACGGGCGGTCCGCGCCGGTCAGGAGGGAGCAACGTGGGTTGCTCGCACGCCGTGGGATGCCCGCTTTTCCCCCTGCTCAGGGCGAGCTTGCAGGGTTGGCGCGACTACTACTGCGACAGTGCGGACCAGTGGCACGACTGTGCCCGCTACCAGTTGTCGCTCACCGGCGAGCGCGTGCCGATCAGCCTGCTGCCCAACGGAGCGATCGCGCGGCACCTCGAAGGCACGTCCGGGGCGAACCGGTCCAGCGCGACCAACCCCACGCAGGCACCCCGGCAGGCTCCGCAGCCGCAGCCCGACGCGTGGTCCCGTCCGGTACCCGCCGGACCGCCTGAGCCGGCGTCACCTGGTCCCGAACAACCGGGGAGCACGGCCTGGTTCGGAGCGGCGCCGCCCCCGGCACCGCACCCGGCACCGGTCCCGTCTCACCAACCGTCACCTCACACACCGACTCCCCACTCCTCGCACCGCGCCGCTCGGCACACGGCGCGGTCGTCCGGCGCGAAGCGCGGTTTGCTGGGTCGGATCGCAGACTGGATGAGAGGTCCGGCATGAACTACTGGCCCTGGTGGGCGGGCGCGGTCGGGCTCGCTCTGGTCACCGTCAACTACACCCTCACCACCGATCGTTCCTTCGGGGTGTCGTCGGCCTGGGACCGTGTGCTGCACTGGCGCAGCGAACGCCGTCTCGAGCAGATGGACGACGAGTTCGCCGACGATCAGGCACTCGCCGAAGCGCTCGCCGCGGCCACCGCTGAGCACTTCGGAACCCTGCCCGGAGCACCGACCTCGTACGCGGAGCCCCAGCCCCCGTACGCGAGCCCTCAGATCTCGCACGCGGACCCGTACGCGGACCCGTACGCGCCGCCGGTGCCGCAGCCGCCGGTGCCGGACGTCGAACCCGCGGCGACAGAGGGTTCCTCCGTCACGAGTCAGCGCCCCGCCCCCCTGGTCACCCAGGCCGCCCTGCTGGTGTCGATCTTCCTGGGCGGGCTGATCGCCTCGCTCGCGTCCGGGCGGTTCGAGCTCCGCTACGACATGGGTCCGGGCTTCCGGGACCTGGTCACCGCCGATCCGATCACCATGGTCGTCCTGTTGTTCCTGGGCGGCGTGCTGGTCGGCTTCGGCACCCGGCTGGCCGGCGGGTGCAGCTCCGGCCACGGACTGAACGGCTGCGGCCGGCTGCGGCCGGTCAGCATCGTCGCGACCGCCGTGTTCTTCGGCACCGCCGTCGGGGTGTCGTTCCTCCTGTGGAAGGTGATCTGATGCGTACCCGGGGCGCGATTCTGCTGGCCAACATCATCACCGGGCTGGCCCTCGGCTTCACCGTCTCCAACATCGGCTTCGGCGACTACGCCGAGCTGAACCGCATGTTCACCTTCCAGGACCTGCGGATGTTCCTGTCCTTCGCGGGCGCCGTCGTGATCATCGTGCTCGCGTTCGCCCTGCTGCGGGTGCGCCGGACCCCCGGGCGCATCCACGCCGGTGTGGTCCCCGGCGCGGTGCTGTTCGGCACGGGGTGGGCGATCTCCGGCGGATGCCCGGCGATCCCGATCACCCAGGTCGCCGGCGGCTATCTGCCCGCCCTGGTGACCATCGCCGGCGTCGCCGTCGGCATCTGGCTGTGCCGCTGGGCCAACGCCCGGTTCTTCCACCTGGACCGCGGCTCCTGCGGGCTGTGACCAGGCCGACCGGCCTGTGCTCATGTCCTGCCGCACCGCGCACCGCGAGGTCCCGCCGTCACTGGGAACGGCGGGACCTCGCGCGGTCTCCGGCGGACGCGAGGATGTTTGCTGCGTTTTGACCTAAATCGCCATCCAATTCCCGCTCCTGGACGTAACCACTGAGAGACAAGTTCCAGCAGGAGGAATTATGGCGATCTTCAACGCACTCTTCCCCACGCTGAACCGGGACTACGGTGAACGCGGCGGTGGCGGCGGACGCGGCGGACGCGGCGGACGCGGCGGACGCGGCGGACGCGGCGGACGCGGCGGACGCGGCGGCGGCTACGGACGTGGCGGCGGCTACGGACGCGGTGGCGGCTACGGACGTGGCGGACGTGGCGGAGGCTACGGACGCGGTGGGCGCTACTAACAGCGACACGGAGCGGAGCGGACCGGTGCCCGAAGGAGCCGGTCCGCTCCGTCGGCATGTCCTGAGGCGTCTGCTGTCCGTGGGCACGGACGCCGACGACGTGGTGGCTGCCGCCCCGCCGCTGCGGCCGCGCGAGATCTTCCGGCGCTTCTGGCCCTACACCAGCGGGCGCCGACGCTGGCTCCTGCCGCTCGTCCTGCTCAGTCTGACGGGGCCCGTCATCGACGCGGCCGAACTGTGGCTCTTCAAGGTCATGGTGGACGAGGTACTCGTCCCGCGGGACCTCCACCCCTTCGTCTGGATCGCGCCGACGTACGTCGGACTCATCGTCGTCGGCGGCATCCTGGGCTTCGCCGACGAAGTGACCTCCGCGTACGTCAGTGAACGCTTCCTGCTCGCCCTGCGCTCCGACGTCTTCCGGCACCTCCAGGGGCTGTCGCTCAGGTTCTTCGAACGGCGGCGGCTGGGGGACGTGCTGTCGCGGATCACGGGGGACGTGGACGCCGTCGAAACGTTCCTGCTCTCGGGTGTGGTGGACGTGCTCTACGACGTGGTCCGGCTGGGCATCTTCCTCGGCCTGCTCTTCTACCTGAGCTGGGACCTCACGCTCATCGCGATCGTCATCGTGCCGCTGTTCCTGGGCGCCGCCGTCCACTTCTCCCGGCTGATCAAGCAGGCGTCGCGCGAGCGCAGGCGCCGCAGCGGCACGCTCAGCGCGGTCGCCGAGGAGTCGCTGGGCAACATGACCCTGGTGCAGGCGTACAACCGGCAGGACTGGGAGCAGCGCCGCTTCGAACGGGAGAACCTGGGCCGTTTCCACGCCGCGATGGCCTCGACGCGGATCGGGGCGGTCTACGAGCCGCTCGTGGAGCTCATCGAGGTGTGCGGCGGCGTCGCCGTCATGGCGCTCGGCACCTGGCAGCTCGCGCAGGGGCACCTCACGCTGGGCGGGCTGCTGGTCTTCCTGGCGCTGATCGGCAAGCTCTACAGCCCGGTCCGTGACCTGTCCCATCTCGGCGCCACCTTCTACTCCGCCTCCGCCTCCGCCGAGCGCATTGCGGAGCTGTTCGACCAGCGGTCCGAGGTCCGGGAGGCCGCGGATGCCCGGCGGATCGGCCGGGCGCGCGGCGAGGTCGAGTTCGACGGCGTGTCCTTCCGCTATCCGGACACGTCCCGCTGGGCGCTGTCCGACGTGTCGTTCCACGTCCACCCCGGCGAGACCCTGGCCCTGGTGGGCGTGAGCGGGGCCGGGAAGTCCACGGTGGCCAAGTTGCAACTGCGGTTCTACGACCCCGACCAGGGCGCTGTCCGCCTCGACGGCACCGATCTGCGGGAACTGGTCGTGTCCGACGTGCGCGACAACGTCGCGGTGGTGCTCCAGGAGACGCTCGTCCTGCACGGCACGGTGCGGGAGAACATCGCCTACGGCCGGCCCGACGCGACCGACGCCGAGATCGTGGAGGCGGCCCGCGCCGCGGACGCCGACGAGTTCATCCGGCTGCTCCCGGAGGGTTACGACACCGTGGTCGGCCAGCGCGGCCAGGCACTGTCCGGCGGGCAGCGCCAGCGGCTGGCCATCGCCCGCGCGATGATCAGGGACGCGCCGGTACTGCTCCTGGACGAGCCCACCACCGGCCTGGACATGCAGTCGAGCCGCCGGATCATGGACCCGCTGCGCCGGCTCATGGCCGGCCGGACGACCGTCGTCATCTCCCACAACCTGCTCACGGTCCGCGACGCCACCCGGATCGTGGTGCTCGATCACGGCCAGGTCGCCGAGTCCGGGACCCACGACGAGCTGTTCGTGCGCGGCGGCACGTACGCCCGGCTGCACAAATTGCACAGCATGGCCTCGTCCGCCGGGCCCCCGTCACAGGGCACGGTCCTGTCATGACCGCCGTCACGCGGACGGCCGTGGAGCCGCCGCTGCCCGCGGGCACCCGCCCGGTCCCCGGCCACCGGATCCTCGGGCACGTGGCCCGCACGGGCCGGCTCGACCCGTACGGCTCCTGGAGCGAGGAACGGGCCTGCCGGTGCGTCATCGAGGTGCCGCGCCCCGACCTCCGGTGTCCGCAGATGGAGGATGCCGCCCGCCGGCCGCGGCGCGCCGGCGCCTGCCGCGCGCGCTCGCCGAGGCTGTCGACGGCTGCCTGAGCCTGGATCCGGCGGACCGGCCCACACTCACTCCCCGAACCGGTCACGGCTCCGGGCACGGTTCCCAGCCGCGGCCCGCCGGGTTGGCCGGCAGTGGCCCGGCCTGACCGGCGCCCCTCAGGAGTTCTCCTCGCCCGTGGCGAAGTGGGCCCTGGCCAGGACGGTCCCGTCGGGGGCGATCACCCGCGCGCCGGCCAGCTTCGCGGGGTCGACGGGGGCCTGGCCGCCCCAGGCGCCGCGGCCGCGGTGCAGGGTGAACTCACCGACGGGGACGGTGGTGCCGTCCTTGCGCACCAGCCGGCAGGTGACCTTGCCCTCGTGGGGAGCGCCGGTCTTGGTGAGGTCGATGTTCATGTAGATCCAGCCCGGGGAGCCGGGGTGGGCGTAGACCTCGCCGGCCGGCTTTCCGGCCGCGTCGGCGGAGGTGAACCCGCCCCACAACATGCCCGACCCGACGGCGGCGGTCGAGGCGGGCCCGGCCACGGTGGACTCGATCGCCGTGCCGACCGCCCAGCCGCCGAAGCCGACGGCGAGGAGTACCGCGCCCGCGGCGGCGGCGACCCGTGGCCGTATCCGGCCGAGCACGCCCGGACGCGGGATGCCCGGCGCCCTGGCGTGCGCACGTCCGTCGTGCGCCGCCCGCTGCGTCAGTGCCTGCGCCACCCGGCTCTCGAACCCGACCGGTGGCTCGCTGCCCGGCAGGAGCCCGATCAGCCGGTCGCCCAGCAGAGTCAGCTGTCCGATGTACTCGCGGCAGTCCGCGCACCTCTCCAGGTGCGCGACGGCACCGGCCCGCTCGCGGCCGGGCAGCACGCCCAGCGCGAGCTCGGCGCCGATCTCGCGAAGCTTCTCGCAGCTGATCTCACTGGCCATGGTCGCCTCACTGGAAGGAGGCGAGGGTGGTGCGCAGCTTCCCCATCGCCGTCCTGACCCGTGTCTTGGCGGTGCCCAGCGGAATGTGCTCCCAGTCGGCGATCTGCTGGGCGGTCATGCCGTAGATGCCGGCCATCACCAGGGCACGGCCCTGTTCGCGCGGCAGCTCGGCCACGGCGGCGCGCAGCCGGGACGACGCCTCGTCGGCCAGCGCGTGCCGCTCGGGGGTGTCGCTGACGACGTCCAGGATCGCGTCGAGGTCCTCCGGCGCCACCGGCTCCTGACGCCGTGACCGTACGGCGTCGATGGCGAGGTTGTGGGCGATGGTGGTCAGCCAGGTGGTGACCGACCCGCGGCGCGAGTCGTAGATCTGCGCGTGCCGCCACGCCCGCTCGAATGTCTGCTGAGAGATGTCCTCCGCCAGTTGGGGGTCACCGGTGACCGCGACGGCGACACCGAAGACCCGGTGCTGAAACCTGCGTACGAAACTGACCGCGAGTTCCGGATCACCGGTCGCCAGCCCGGACAGCAGAGCCTCATCCGGGAGCCGGCCCACTGGGAACCAGATTCTCGACACATCCGTATATACGGACCATCCCCGCGCAGGGATTGCCCGACCGAAACGGAATCCCATGCTCCGATTCTCCCGCGGGACCGCTCTCCGCGCGCTCTGTCGCGGAACGATCTCCGGTAGGAGGACCGCGGTGACCGTGCGCGAGCCGGGGTGGATGGTGGAACCACGCGTCCCGGTACGGCAGTCTCTTCCCTCGTGGGGAGCAGCGTTCCGTATCAGGGTGGTGTGCCGGACGGCACGGGCGCGCACATGGTGGTGTGCGGGGACGACGGGCTCGCGCACCGGTTGGTCGCCGAGTTGCGGGGGGTGTACGGCGAGCACGTGACGCTGATCGTGCCGCCCTCCGAGCGCACGGTGCGGCCGCCGGTGGTGGGCCGCAGCCGTACGGCGTCGGCGCTGCTGGACCGGGTGGTGAGCGCGGCCGTGAACCGGGCGGGAGTCGGGACCGGCGGCGCGGGCAACGGCACAGGCGGCGGCTCGGGCGGCAGCTCGGGCGGTGGCGCGGGCGGCCAACCGGCCGGTGCGAACCGGCTGCTGGAGGCCGCCGAACTGACCGAGGCCGTGCTCGCGGACGCGGGCGTGGAGCGGGCGGCGGCGCTGGCCCTCGTGTACGACGACGACGAGACCAACATCCGCGCGGCCCTGACCGCCCGCCGCCTCAACCCGCGGCTGCGGCTCGTGGTGCGCCTGTACAACCGGCGGCTGGGCCAGCACATCGAGGAGCTTCTCGACCAGACCGCCGCGCTGGCGGTCGGCGGCGACCACGCGGCGGGCACCGACGCGTCCACGACCGTGCTGTCCGACGCCGACACCGCCGCGCCCGCGCTGGCCGCCAGCGCCGTCGTCGGCACCAGCAAGGTCGTCCAGACCGACGGGCTGCTGCTGCGCGCGGTGGAACGGCCGCCGCCCGCGCCGGGACAGGTCGCCGACCCCGGGCTGTGCACACTGGCGCTGCTGTCCGCGACGACCAGCGACCCGGCCGGCGCGGACGGTTCCGAGGACAGCGGCGACCAGCGGCCGCAGCTGCTCCCGGACGAGGCGGCGGTACGGGCGGCCACCGGGCGGGCGACCGTGGTGCTGGAGCAGGTCTCGTACGCCGCCGGTGCGCCGCTGTCCGCCAGGCGCGTGGTGGCGGCGGCCGTGCCGCCGCTGACGTCGCTGTTCTCGCGGCGGCTGCGGTGGACGGTGGCGGGTCTGCTGGCGTGCGTGTTCGCGCTCGCGGTGGCGTTGTGGACGGTGGCCGGCATCCATCCGCTGGGCGCGGTGTACCTGACGCTGCTCGACCTGTTCGCCATCGACGACCCCGCGCTCGGCGAACCGGTCGGACGGCAGCTCCTGCAACTGCTGACCGGGCTGGTGGGTGTGCTGCTGCTGCCCGTGGTGCTGGCCGCGGTGCTCGAGGCGCTGGGCACGTTCCGGTCGGCGTCCGCGCTGCGCAGGCCGCCGCGGGGGCTCGGCGGACACGTCGTCCTGCTGGGACTCGGCAAGATCGGCACCCGGGTGCTGACGCGGCTGCGGGAGCTGCGCATTCCCGTGGTGTGCGTGGAGTCGGACCCGGAGGCGCGCGGAGTGGCCACGGCGCGGCGGCTGCGGGTGCCGGTGGTGCTCGGGGACGTCACGCAGGAGGGCGTGCTGGAGGCCGCGAAGATCCACCGCGCGCACGCGCTGCTCGCCGTGACCAGCGCGGACACGACGAACCTGGAGGCCGTGCTGTACGCGCGGTCCGTGCGCCCCGACCTGCGGGTGGTGCTGCGGCTGTACGACGACGACTTCGCCACCGCGGTGTACCGCACCCTGCGGGCCGCGCACCCGAACGCCCTGACGCGCAGCCGGAGCGTGACGCACCTGGCGGCGCCCGCGTTCGCCGGCGCGATGTTCGGCCGGCAGATCCTGGGGGCGATCCCGGTGGAGCGGCGGGTGCTGCTGTTCGCGTCCGTGGACGTGGGCGGGCATCCGCAGCTGGAGGGCAGGACGCTCGCGGAGGCCTTCCGGCCGGGGTACTGGCGGGTGCTGGCGCTGGACGTGGGGACGACCGCGGACGAACGGCGGGATCCGGCCGCACCGGAGGCGGCGGCCGAGCGCCCGGACCGGGCCTCGGGTCTGGTGTGGAACCTGCCCGGCACCTATGTCCTGCGGAAGGAGGACCGGGTGGTGCTCGCGGCGACCCGGCGCGGTCTGGCGGAGCTGCTGGGCCGCAGGTCACGGGGGCGGACGGGGACGCCGGAACCGTAGGAACCGGGGGCGCCGGGACCGCAGGAGGTGCGCGGGGCGGGCGGCTCGGGATGCGCGGTCCTGGGCCACCCGCGCCCCACGCCTTCCTTACTTCGGCAGATGCCGCTCCGCGAAGTCCAGCTCCAGGCGGATCTGCTTGATGCGTTCGTCGACGACCAGGGATCCGTGGCCGGCGTCGTAGCGGTACACCTCGTGGACGGCTTCGCGTGCCTCGAGGCGCTTGACGTAGTTCTCGATCTGGCGGATCGGGCAGCGCGGGTCGTTGACCCCGGCGGAGATGTAGACGGGCGCCTCGACCTGGTCGACGTAGGTCAGCGGCGAGGATGCCTCGAAGCGCTCGGGCACCTCCTCCGGGGTGCCGCCGAGCAGGGTGCGGTCCATGGCCTTCAGCGCTTCCATCTCGTCGTGGTACGCCGTGACGTAGTCGGCGACCGGGACCACCGCGATGCCCAGCGCCCACAGGCCGGGCTGGGTGCCGAGACCGAGCAGGGTGAGGTAGCCGCCCCAGGATCCGCCGGTGAGGATCAGGCGGGCCGGGTCGGCCAGCCCCGAGCCGACGGCCCACTCGCGGACCGCCGCGATGTCCTCCAGCTCGATCAGGCCCACCCGGTGCTTCAGCGCGTCCGTCCACGCCCGGCCGTAGCCCGTCGAGCCGCGGTAGTTGACCCGGACCACCGCGTAGCCGTGGTCGACCCAGGCGGCCGGGCCCGCGGCGAAGGAGTCGCTGTCGTGCCAGGTGGGGCCGCCGTGGATCTCGAAGACCGTGGGGAGCGGCCCGGTCGCGCCCGCGGGCCTCTGCACCAGGGCGTGGATACGGCCGCCGGGGCCCTCCACCCACACGTCCTCCACCGGCACCGAACCCGGGGACTTCATTCCGGGCGGGTCGAGGACCACCCCGCCGTGCGTCGAGCGGACCGCGGAGGGCTCGGCCGCCGAGGACCACAGGTACTCCACGCTTCCGTCCGGGCGGGCGGTCGCGCCGGAGACCGTGCCGGGCGGGGTCGGGATCGTCGTCAGCTCGCAGGTGGCCAGGTCGTAGCGGAACAGCTCGCTGCGGGCCTCGAAGCCGTGCACCACGAGCAGTCCGCCGCCGTCCGGGCACCACTCGGCGCTCACGTCGCCGGGCAGGTCGAGCGCCAGGTCGTGCTCCTCGCCCGTCGCCACGTCCCACACCAGCGGCTCCCACCGGCCGCGTCTTTGGTGGCCGACGAGCAGCCGCGTGTCGCCGTCGACCGGGGCGAAGCCCAGCACCTCCAGGCCCAGCTCGACCGTCCCGCCCTTGGTGTCGTCCAGCTCGGCGACCGTCGTGCCGTCCGGGCGCAGCACGCGCAGCGCCGAGTGCATCGCGTCGCCGTGCTCGGTGTGCTCCAGGGCGATCAGCGAGCCGTCGTGGGAGAGGTCGCCCACGCCCGCCGACTCGCGGTGCCGGTAGATCTCCGTCACCCGGCCGTCGCGGGCCAGGTGCAGGGTCGTGCCGTCCTCGTCCGTCGAGCGTCCCACGACCGCCGTGCGGCCGTCGCGGCCGAGCGCGAGGCCCGCCGGATACGACGCCCCGAGGCCGGGTACGGCCGCATCGTCGGCCCCGCCCTCGAAGGGCTGCCGCCGCCAGACGCCGAACTCGTCGCCGTCCTTGTCGTCGAACCACCAGATCCAGCGCCCGTCCGGCGAGAGCAGACCGTCCGTCGTGCCGTTCGGCCGGTCGGTGACCTGCCGCTGCCCGCCCGTCGCCCGGTCCCAGGCGTAGAGCTCGTACGTCCCGGTCGCGTTCGACACGAACAGGGAGCGCTCCGGCGCGTCCTCCGCCCAGTCGGGCAGGGACACCCGGGGCGCTCGGAAGCGCTTCTCCCAGTCCGGCATCTCCTCGATGA
The DNA here is from genome assembly GCF_053598035.1 of Streptomyces sp. NPDC001204. NCBI lineage: Bacteria > Bacillati > Actinomycetota > Actinomycetes > Kitasatosporales > Streptomycetaceae > Streptomyces > Streptomyces sp. NPDC001204. The sequence goes on from NZ_JBSFJL010000026.1 coordinate 55,629, forward strand.
GTGCCCGCCGGTCGAGCTGCTGCGGCGAGTCGGACCCGTTGCTCTCAGTCATGACCCCATACTGCCCGGTCCCGCCGTCAAATCGGCGACCGGTATCCCCAGCCTGTGGACAACTCCGCCCGGATCCTTCGCATCCTCTCGCGGTTTCCACACCTTTCCCGCCCGCCGGGCGCCCCGGGTCACGACCACCCGGCGCCTCTCCGGGCCGACCCCGCGACCGGGGCGGAGCGTGCGGCACCGTACCGTTGAGGCGTGTACCGGTTTCTGCTGACACCTCGCTGGTGGGGCATCAACGTCTTCGTGCTGCTCGCCATCCCCTTCTGCGTGTTCATGGGGTCCTGGCAGCTGAGCCGGTTCGAGGCGCGGGTGCAGGACCACCGGACCGCGACCGAGCAGGCCGCCTCCTACCGGGAGGAGGCGCCGCGCCCGCTGGACCGGCTGCTGCCCGTGGACAAGCGCACGTCCGGCATGCCGACCACCGCGACCGGCCGGTACGCCGATCAGCTGCTGGTCCCGGACCGCGAGCTGGACGGCGAGCAGGGGTACTACGTGCTGACGCTGCTGCGCACCGACTCCGGCAAGGCGCTGCCGGTCGTACGCGGCTGGCTGCCGGGGACCCCTGACCCGGCCCGGGTCCCGGCGCCGCCCGCGGGCGAGGTCACGGTCACCGGAGCCCTCCAGGCGTCGGAGACGCCGGGTGACAACGGGGTCAGCGCCCGGGGCGGACTCCCGTCCGGGCAGACCGCGGCGATCAGCGCGGCCTCGCTGGTGAACCTCGTGCCGTACGGCGTCTACGACGCCTGGGTCACCCTCGACCACGCCGACCCCGGGATGAAGGCGGTGCCGGCGAAGGCCCCCGGCAACACCGGGCTGGACCTGAAGGCGTTCCAGAACCTCGGCTACACCGGCGAGTGGTTCGTCTTCGCCGGCTTCGTGGTCTTCATGTGGTTCCGGCTGGTGCGCCGCGAGGTGGAGGCCCTGCGGGACGCGGAACTGGGGCTGGCGCCCGAGGAGGCCGGCGAGGTCCCGGTGCCGGCGCCCGCGTCGAGCGGCGCGTCCGGCGCCTGACCGGCCCCTACGACGCCGGGAGCACCCCGGTCCGGTAGACCGTCCCCGCACACGCGTTCGTCACCGTCACCGACGCCGAGGGCGAGCCGGCCTCCGGGGTGAGGGAGACCACGACGCTGCCGTCGGCCGTGCCGTCCGTCAGGAGCATCTGGGTGTTGGCGCCGCCGTCGCCGCCGGTGCTCGTGGCACCCGTGGTGCTCGCCCCCTGGGTCGGGGACGGGTCGGCCGAGGGCCCGCCGGTCTCGTTGCCGCCGGTGCTGCCGCCGCCGCCACTGGTCGGACAGGTCTGGGAGGGCACCCAGGCGAACTTCACCTCGTACGCCGAGCCGGACGGCAGGAGCAGTCCGGGCGCCTCGGTGGAGGGGTCGGGCAGTTCCGCCGCCGCGTCGCCGGAGGTGTGTGCGACCACGGTGATCCTGGTGGCGTCGGCCGCGCCCTGCGCGAGGGTGCTCACCGATCCGGAACCGCCGACCCGGCAACTGCCGGCGGAGACGTTGGTGACGTGGAAGGTGCCGTAGACGACACCGGCCGAGTCGGGGGCGTCGACGGTGGCGGTGGCGGGGCCGAGCTGGGCGGCCGTGCACACCGGGGCGTCGCTGCCTGAGGGGGTCGAGGGGCTGTCCGGACCGCCGGTGGGTCCACTGTCGGCAGCCGCGTCCGGACCGCCCTTGCGGTCGTCCTTGCGGCCCTCCGCGCCCCCGCCGGCGGCCTTGCCCGACGAGCCGCCGATGGCGCTCTCGCCGCCGTCCGGGCCCTTGCCCTGGCTCGTACCGCCCTGGGCCTGGGAGGCCTTCCCTGCGATGGCCGGGTTGGCGTCGGAATCGACGGTGCGGGACACGTGCACGAGAGCGGGGATGGCGGTGCCGACGAACAGGGCGGCGGCCGCCATGCCGACGACGGCCTGCCGCTTGCGGGCCCGCCGCGCCGGGACCGCGCGCCTCAGGTGGTCCAGCGTGCCGTCCCGCGGTTCGAAGTCCTGGACCGCCTGGTGCAGCATCCTGCGCAGTTCCAGCTCGTCCGAGTCGAGCCCGTCCGGGCCGAGTTCGTCTGGGCTGTGGTTCACGGTTCCGTTCCCAGCGTGCGATTGCGTGTGCTCTTGATGGTCCGCCTCGCGCGAGGCGCCGGGTTCGTCCGGCTCACGCTCGTCGCGGTCCTCGTCGTGCTCCCTCATGCCGACGCCCCCATCGCGACCCGCAGCGCCGCGATGCCGCGCGAGCCGTACGCCTTGACGGAGCCCAGCGAGATCCCGAGGGTCTCGGCGACCTGCGCCTCGGTCATGTCCGCGAAGTAGCGCAGCACCAGGACCTCGCGCTGGCGGCGCTGGAGGCCTTTCATCGCCTTGATCAGGGAGTCGCGCTCCAGCTGGTCGTAGGCGCCCTCCTCGGCGCTGGCCATGTCCGGCATCGGCTTGGACAGCAGCTTCAGGCCGAGGATGCGGCGGCGCAGGGCCGAGCGGGAGAGATTGACGACCGTCTGCCGCAGGTAGGCGAGGGTCTTCTCCGGGTCCCGGACGCGTTTGCGCGCGGAGTGGACGCGGATGAACGCCTCCTGGACCACGTCCTCGCAGGAGGCCGTGTCGTCGAGCAGGAGAGCGGCCAGGCCCAGCAGCGAGCGGTAGTGCGCGCGGTAGGTCTCGGTGAGATGGTCGACGGTGGTGCCGGCCGCCACGGTCTCCTCGGCGGCCTCACGCTGACTGGGTATGCGGGCGGGCCGCGCGGCGGGCATGGGCGCGATCACCGGCATGCCGCCGGGAACGCGCGGACGGAGCGCCGCGCGGGGCGGCCGCAGTGCGGTGCCGCGGGCCGCCGCTGGGGATACCCCCAGCTCGAAGAGCTTGGGGGTGAACTCGAGAACCTCTGCCACGCCAGTTGGACACGTCTCCCCCCTCCGGGGTTGTACGTGCCGGGCAAGTCATTTGCGCCGTGTGACACGTCCGGCGACGTTCTCGCGGCAGGCGGCACAACCGAATGCGCCTGGTATGCCCTCATGCGTCCCGCTCATCCCCTATGCCTGAATCACCGGGACGTCCCCACGTCCCGCAGCGTCCCCACGCCCCCGAAGGGCGACCGCAAAGACGCTCCCCGCCCTTCGCGCGGTTGCAAAGGACGGGGAGGCAAATCATCAGCCGCCGAACGGCATGGATCAAGTGGTCCAGCCCACCGGCCGGACCATGATTCTTACATGGATCCTACAAACAAACAGGCCCCTGGCCACGGGAGCGGGGGCCCACTCATACGACAGGAGTCACAGCGCCTCGGCCGCGACCAGTTCCGCGATCTGCGCGATGTTCAGCGCCGCGCCCTTGCGCAGGTTGTCACCGCACACGAAGAAATCCAGCGCCGTGGGATCGTCCAGAGCCCGGCGCACCCGCCCGACCCACGTCGGATCGGTGCCCACCACGTCGGCGGGCGTGGGGAACTCGCCCGCCGCCGGGTCGTCGTACAGCACCACGCCGGGCGCGGTGGCCAGGATCTCCCGCGCCTTTCCGACCGTGACCTCTCCCTCGAAGCGGGCGTGCACGGTCAGGGAGTGCGTGGTGACCACCGGGACCTGCACGCAGGTCACGGCGACCGGCAGCCGCGGCAGCCCGAGCACCTTGCGGGACTCGTCCCGCAGCTTCATCTCCTCCGACGACCAGCCCTCGTCGCACAGCGACCCGGCCCACGGCACGACGTTCAGCGCCACCGGCTCCGGGAACGGACCGGTGTCGTCCCCGACGGCCCGCCGCACGTCACCGGGGCTCGTCCCCAGCTCGGTGCCCGCCACCAGGGACAGCTGCCGGCGCAGGGTCTCCACACCCTCGTGTCCGGCCCCGCTCACCGCCTGGTACGAGGAGAGGACCAGCTCGCGCAGGCCGAACTCGGCGTGCAGCGCGCCCAGCGCCACGATCATGGACAGGGTGGTGCAGTGGGGGCTGGAGACGATCCCGCGCGGGCGCCGCCGCGCCGCGTGCGGGTTGACCTCGGGCACGACGAGCGGCACGTCCGGGTCGGTGCGGAAGGCGCCCGAGTTGTCGACCACCACCGCGCCCCGGGCGGCGGCGAGCGGCGCCCAGTGCGCGGCGGCCTCGTCGGGGACGTCGAACAGGGCGATGTCCACCCCGTCGAAGGCGTCCTCGGCGAGCGCGGCCACCTCGACCTCCTCGCCGCGCACGGTCAGCCTGCGGCCGACCGCGCGCTCGGGCTCCCCGCCGCTCGGACGCGGGTGGGAGTCCGGGGGAATGGCGAGCAGGCGGATGTCGCCCCAGATGTCCGCGCGCTGGGACAGGATCCGGAGCAGTACCGTGCCGACGGCTCCGGTCGCTCCCACGACCGCGAGCGTCGGTCGGTCGCTCATCGCCCGGTGCCTCCGTAGACGACGGCCTCGTCGCTGTCGGAGTCGAGCCCGAAGGCGCTGTGCACGGCGCGCACGGCCCCCGGCACGTCGTCCTGGCGGGTGACGACCGAGATACGGATCTCGGAGGTCGAGATCAGCTCGATGTTCACGCCCGCGTCGGACAGCGCGGTGAAGAAGTCGGCGGTGACGCCCGGGTTGGTCTTCATACCCGCGCCGACCAGGGAGATCTTGCCGATCTGGTCGTCGTAGCGCAGGGAGTCGAAGCCGATGCCGGCCCGGTTCTTCTCCAGCGCGTCGATGGCCTTGCGGCCCTCGGCCTTCGGCAGCGTGAAGGAGATGTCCGTCAGGCCGGTGGCGGCGGCGGACACGTTCTGCACGACCATGTCGATGTTGATCTCGGCATCGGCGATCGTACGGAAGATGGAGGCGGCCTCGCCGGGCTTGTCGGGCACGCCGACGACCGTGATCTTGGCCTCGGAGGTGTCGTGTGCGACACCGGAGATGATGGCCTGCTCCACCTTCTTGTCCCCTTGCTGAATCGGCTCGCTGCTGACCCACGTGCCCTGCAATCCGCTGAAGGAGGAGCGGACGTGGATCGGGATGTTGTACCGGCGCGCGTACTCCACACAACGGTGGAGCAGCACCTTGGAGCCGGACGCGGCCAGCTCCAGCATGTCCTCGAAGGAGATCCAGTCGATCTTCCGGGCCTTCGCCACCACGCGCGGGTCGGCGGTGAACACGCCGTCGACGTCGGTGTAGATCTCGCACACCTCGGCGTCGAGGGCGGCCGCGAGCGCCACGGCGGTGGTGTCGGACCCGCCACGCCCCAGCGTGGTGATGTCCTTCCCTGCCTGGCTGACGCCCTGGAAACCGGCGACGATGGCGATGTTGCCCTCGTCCAGCGCGGTCCGGATCCGGCCCGGCGTGACGTCGATGATCCGGGCTTTGTTGTGCACCGAGTCGGTGATGACACCTGCCTGGCTGCCGGTGAACGACTGGGCCTTGTGACCCAGGTTTTTGATCGCCATGGCCAGCAGGGCCATGGAGATCCGCTCTCCGGCGGTCAGCAGCATGTCGAGCTCGCGCCCGGCAGGCATCGGGGAAACCTGCTCGGCGAGATCGATCAGCTCGTCCGTCGTGTCGCCCATCGCGGAAACCACGACAACCACGTCGTTGCCGTTCTTCTTGGCTTCCACGATCCGCTTGGCGACGCGCTTGATGCCCTCGGCATCGGCTACGGAGGAGCCTCCGTACTTCTGCACGACAAGGCCCACGTGCGCTCCTCGCTCAGTCCGTGTCCATCGCACTCGCGTATACGCGGTGCGGTCGGCTCAGTCTATCGAGCGTCCGAATTTCCCTTTCGCGATACCGCATCGTGAGATACCCGGTGCCCGCTGGTCAGAACGGCTCATGCCCAGGCACCGGAGCACCACTCGGAAAGTGCGCCGCGTCACACGGGCCGGTCAGCGCGCCCGGCGCAGTCCCAGCGGGTCCGCGATCTCCTCCGCCATGACCTTGCCGGCCTCGAACTCCAGGGTCTCGTCGCCCATGCCCTGGTCGGTGTCCAGGCCGTCCAGCTCCTCCAGGGGCTGGTTGAGGCGGACGTGGGCGACCAGGGACTGGAGGGCGCGCAGGGTGGCGGAGGCCGTGGAGCCCCAGTTGGAGAAGTAGGAGAACTGCCACCACCACAGGGCCTCGGTGGTGCGGCCGGCACGGTAGTGGACCATGCCGTGCCGCAGGTCGGCCATGACGTCCGCGAGGTCGTCGGAGATACGGGCGGGCACGGGTGCCCGGCGCGGCTCGTAGGGGTCGAAGACCTCGGAGTAGACGTCGATCGGCTCCAGCAGGCGCGCGAGGTTCTCGCGGAGCTGGTCCACGTCCTGCTCCGGGCCGGGGTCGGGTTCGTAGCGCTCGTCGGGGACGATGTCCTCGTGCGCGCCCAGCCGGCCGCCGGCCAGCATCAGCTGGGAGACCTCCAGCAGCAGGAAGGGCACCGCCGAGTCCGGCTCGTCGCCCTTGGCGACCTCGGTGACCGCGACCAGGAAGCTCTCCACCTGGTCGGCGATCTGGACGGCGAAGTCGTCCGGGTTCTGGCTGGTGGCGTGCAGCGTGGCGTCAGACATCTAGGAGTCGTCTCCCCTCGAAGGCGCGGCCGAGGGTGACCTCGTCCGCGTATTCCAGGTCACCGCCCACCGGGAGGCCGCTGGCCAGGCGGGTGACCTTCAGGCCCATGGGCTTGATCATGCGGGCGAGGTACGTCGCCGTCGCCTCGCCTTCGAGATTCGGGTCCGTGGCCAGGATCAGCTCGGTGACCGTGCCGTCCGCCAGACGGGCCAGGAGTTCCCGGATGCGCAGGTCGTCCGGGCCGACGCCCTCGATGGGGCTGATCGCCCCGCCGAGGACGTGGTAACGGCCGCGGAACTCTCGGGTGCGTTCGATGGCGACGACGTCCTTCGGTTCCTCGACCACGCAGATGACCGAGGGGTCGCGGCGGCTGTCGCGGCAGATCCCGCACAGCTCCTCCTGCGCGACGTTGCCGCAGGTCGCGCAGAAGCGGACCTTCGCCTTCACCTCGAGCAGGGCCTGGGCGAGCCGCCGCACGTCCGCCGGTTCCGCCTGGAGGATGTGGAAGGCGATCCGCTGCGCGCTCTTGGGACCGACGCCGGGCAGCCGCCCGAGCTCGTCGATGAGGTCCTGGACCACGCCTTCGTACAACGGACTGCCGTCCTTCCTGGATCGCTTCGGTACGTACGGTAGTTGCCCGGCGCCCGCCTCAGAAAGGCAGTCCCGGGATTCCGGTGCCGCCGCCCAGGCCCTGGGCAAGCGGGCCGAGCTTCTGCTGCTGGAGTGCCTGGGCGTTCTCGTTGGCCGCCTGGACGGCGGCGACGATCAGGTCGGCGAGGGTCTCGGTGTCCTCCGGGTCCACCGCCTTGGGGTCGATCTTCAGCGCGCGCAGCTCGCCGGCGCCGGTGACGGTGGCCTTCACCAGACCGCCGCCCGCCTGCCCGTCGACCTCGGTCCGCGCCAGCTCCTCCTGGGCCCGCTGAAGATCCTGCTGCATCTTCTGGGCCTGCTGGAGCAGTTGCTGCATGTTGGGCTGGCCACCACCGGGAATCACGATCAGCTCCTGCGTTCGTACGGCTTTCCGGGCGGGGACCGATTCGCCGGTTCCCCGCTGGCACGAGCCTACGTGGTCCGGGCAGGCAGTGCCCCGCCACTCTTTCGAGTGAGTCTTGGATGAGTTCTATACCTGATCAAGACCCTCTTACGGGCGGAAAAGCCGTGCTTCCCGGCGCCTCGCCACCCATTGGGGGGTAGGAAGGGTCCGGCGTGTCAGCCAGCGTCACGGATCGTGATCAGTAGGGAGTGCCGGGTGGGTCAGCCGGAGATGCAGCCCGAGCGTCGGCCGCAGGACGGGCGTGGCGACGGGGCGGCCGGGCTGCGGCCGGATGATCTGACCGGGCGGCCGTTCCCGCTCGGCGACTGGGGCGATCCGGCGCAGCGGCTGGACGAGCTGTACCGCTGGGTGGAGCGGGGGGCGCTGCAGACCGTGGCCTGGTATCTCGGGGAGCGGGTGTGGAAGCGGCGCGGGGCGCGTGCGCTGCGGGCCGGGGCCGCGGCGGGGGCGGTGACGGGGGCGGCGCTGCCCCTGCTCGATCTGGCCGGGGCGGCCGACGGCGTGGCGCCGTGGGGGTATGTGGCGCTGCTGCTGTGCGTGGCGTGTGTCGGGATCGACCGGTACTTCGGGGTGACGGCCGGGTGGATGCGGGACGTGGCGACCGCGCAGGCCGTGCAGCGCCGGTTGCAGGTGCTCCAGTTCGACTGGGCGTCCGAGAACGTGCGGGAGGTGCTGGGTCCGGCGGAGGGAACGGCCGGCGAGGCCGCCGAGCGGTGCCTCGGGGTGCTGCGACGGTTCTCGGAGGACGTCAACGAGCTGGTGCGCACGGAGACGGCCGACTGGATGGTGGAGTTCCGCATCGGCTCGGCGCCGATGGGCCTTCAGACGGCGGGGCCGGGAGCCACCGGGCGGTCCGAGCCGGGCGGCGGGCACGGGCGCCTGCCGCTGCCGCCGGGCGCCGCACGGCCGAACATGCCCCGGCAGCGGCCGCCCGAGCCGCGCTGACTGCGGTCACCGCCTGGTGGCACCGGCTCCGGCACTGTCCGGTGACACTGGCGGCGTCACCGCCCGGTGGCGCTGACGCCGTCACTGCCTGGTGTAGGCCAGCTTCTCCCCGCTGCCGGTGTTCACGCGCTGGAGCGTGCCGTCCGGCAGCAGGGTGACCTGCGTGGCCGCGCCCGGGTTGCACCCCTCGCTCTGCTGTCCGGTCGTGACGACGGAGGGGCCGATCTCCAGCGGGCCGCCGCCGCTCGGCCGCTGGGCGAGCCGGGCCTCGAACACGCAGTGGTAGGAGCCGCCGCTGTCGGTGGGCCCGTCGGCGACGAGGGTGAGCACGGTGTCGCCCACGTTTCCCTGGGTGATGGTGAGCCGGCGGCTGTTCGCTCCGTAGGCGTTGTGGATCGTCGCCGTCCAGCTGCCGAGGTAGGGGGTCGGGACCACGCCACCGGCCGGCGACGGGGACTTCGGCTGCGAGGCCTCCGGTGACGGGTCGGAGCCGCCGGGGCCCGTGGCGTCGTGCGTGGTGGACACGCCGGCGGTCGGCGTCGGGCCGGACCCGCCGCCCTTGTTGTCGCTGTCGCCGCCGTCGCGCATCAGGACGTACACGGAACCGCCCGCGCCGAGCGCCACCACCAGTGCGACCGCGACCAGCGCGGCGGTGGAGCGGCCGCTGCGGCGCGGCTCCCGGTCCGGGAGCGGGCTCGGGCCGTACGGAGTGGTCGAGCCGGTCGGGGGCGGGCCGTACGGAGGGGTCCGGCCCAGGCCACCGTACGGATGGTGTCCGGGTGGCGCGCCCCAGCCGCCGGGCTGCTGCGGGTAGCCGTAGGCACCGGGCTGCGGGTGCTGCTGGGGGTAGCCGTACGGAGCGGGCGCCGGGCCCGGGGGCGGCGCCTGCCCCGCGATCATGGTGGGCAGGTGATTCACCGGGGTGCCGCCGGGCTGTCCGGGCGGCGGCGCGGAGGCGTCGGAGACGGGCGCGTGCTCGGGGGAGGCGTACGGCTGCGCCCCGGCGGGACCGGCAGCGCCGGAAGCCGCACCCGGCCCCTGCGAGCCGCCTGGGGCGGCCCCGGAACCGGCAACGGACGCCTCGGAGACAGCCCCAGCCCCTCCAGAAACCCCAGCGCCTCCCGGCGCACCGGGCAGCGCCGAGGACCCGTGTGGGCCGGGCGCACCCGAAGCAGGCGACCCCGGAACGGCACCAGCCCCACCCGAAACACCGACGGCACCCGGCGCACCGGGCGACACCGGAGTCCCATGGGGGCCGGGCGCACCCGAAGCAGGCGACCCCGGAACGGCACCAGCCCCACCCGAAACACCGACGGCACCCGGCGCACCGGGCGACACCGGGGTCCCATGGGGGCCGGGCAGACCCGAAGCGGCAGCTCCGGGCCCGTCAACAGGCGCCCCGGAGACAGGCCCAGGCCCTCCGGGAGCCCCGGCGGCTCCCGGGACGGCACCGGGCGCACCGGGCGACGCGGCCGCCTCGTGGGGGCCGGGCAATCCGGCAGCGGCCTCGCCAGCAGGCGACCCCGACACCGCCCCAGCGCCCCCCGGAGCCCCGGCGGCTCCCGGCACACCCGGCACACCGGACGGCGCCGACGCTCCATAAGAGCCGGGCAAACCCGAAGCCGCCCCCGCAGCCCTTCCAGGAGCCCCGGCGCCCGACGCGCCGGGCGCACCGGACGGTGCCGACGCTCCGTGAGGGTCGGGCACACCGGCAGCAGCTCCGCCAACAGGCGCCCCCGACACCGCCCCGGCGGCCCCCGGCACACCGGGCGCGCCGGGCGACGCCGACGCCCCATAAGGGCCAGGCGCACCGGCAGCGGGCGGTCCCGGAACGGCCCCGGCACCACCCGATCCCCCGGCGGCTCCCGGCGCACCGGGCGACGCGCCGTAGGGGCCGGGCACGCCCGAAGCGGCGGGTCCGAGCCCGGCAGCCGGCGCTCCTGCCACAGCCCCGGGCGTGCCGGGCGGTCCGTAAGGGCCGGGCGCGCCCGCCGCCTGCCCCGTGGGGCCCGTCGGGCTCGGGGGTGTCGTCGTTTCCCTCGGTTCCTCCGGGTTCTCCGCGTCCAGGAGCTGGACCGCGTGGCGTCCGAGCTGGGCGACCAGGGCGCTCGGCAGCCACGGGTCACGCAGGCGGCCGTCGGCGATCGTGTCCTCGGCGCCGGTGCGCTGGAGGATCTGGTCCACGGTGGGCCGGGCCGCCGGGTCCTTCTTCAGACAGGCGCGGACGAGGTCGGCGATGCCCTCGGGCAGCGCCTCGAGGTCGGGTTCCTTCTCGGCGATGCGGTACATCAGCGCGTGCACTCCGCTGTCGGCCCCGCCGAACGGAAGCGCGCCGGTCGCCGCGTACGCGAGGACCGAGCCCAGGCAGAAGACGTCGCACGCGGTCGTGACCCGGTCGCCGCGGACCTGCTCGGGCGCCATGAACCCGGGCGAGCCGACCAGCGCGCCGGTCCGCGTGAGCCCTCCGTCCGTGACGGTCTCCAGCGCGCGGGCGATGCCGAAGTCGATGACGCGCGGCCCGTCGATCGTCACCAGCACGTTCGAGGGCTTGAGGTCGCGGTGGATGAGACCGGCGGCGTGGATGTCCCTCAGCGCGCCCGCCAGCCCGGCCGCGAGGATCCGCACGGACCGCTCGGGCAGCGGGCCGTGGTCGTGCCCGACGACCCGTTGCAGGCTCGGCCCGGCGACGTACCCGGTGGCCACCCACGGCACTGCGGCCTCGGTGTCCGCGTCCAGCACGGGCGCGGTCCAGTATCCGCCGACCTGCCGCGCGGCCCGCACCTCCTGCCGGAACCGAGCCCGGAACTCCTCCTGCTGCGCCAGCTCCCGCCGCACCAGCTTCACGGCGACGGTCCGCCCCCGGTCCGACCGGGCCAGGAACACCTGCCCCATGCCGCCGGCCCCGAGCCGCGCCAGCAGCCGGTAGGCACCGATCCCCTGCGGATCGCCAGGCCCCAGCCTCTCCATGGCCGAACCGCCTCCCCCCGATATCCCCCGATACGGCCCCTGTGCGTCAGACCGAGAATAGTGCGGCGGCCCGTCCGGCCGGGCGCCCCGGCGTCTACGGTTCCGTAACAGGTCCGCCCCGCGCGGGCCGCCCTCCAGACAACCTGTCGCTAAAACCCCGCGTCCGCAGACAGGCCGCCGATGTCGCGCTCCCGTCCGCGCCGTTTACCCTCGCCGCATGACCCCTCAGCCGAATCCCGAAGCCGGTGCAGTCGTGAAGGCCGCGGACCGGGCGCACGTGTTCCACTCCTGGTCCGCCCAGGACCTCATCGACCCGCCGGCCGTGGCCGGTGCCGAAGGTTCGTACTTCTGGGACTACGACGGCAAGCGTTTCCTGGACTTCACCAGCGGGCTCGTCTTCACCAACATCGGCTATCAGCACCCCAAGGTCGTCGCCGCGATACAGGAGCAGGCCGCCACCCTGGCCACGTTCGCGCCGGCGTTCGCCGTCGAGGCACGGTCCGAGGCGGCACGGCTGATCGCCGAGCGGACGCCGGGCGACCTGGACAAGATCTTCTTCACCAACGGCGGCGCGGACGCCGTCGAGCACGCGGTGCGCATGGCGCGGCTGCACACCGGGCGGCCCAAGGTGCTCTCGGCGTACCGCTCGTACCACGGCGGCACGCAGCAGGCCATCAACATCACCGGCGACCCGCGGCGCTGGGCGTCGGACACCGGCTCGGCGGGCGTGGTGCGCTTCTGGGCGCCCTTCCTCTACCGCTCCCGCTTCTACGCCGAGACCGAGGAGCAGGAGTGCGCGCGGGCCCTCGAGCACCTGGAGGCGACGATCGCCTTCGAGGGGCCCGCGACCATCGCCGCGATCATCCTGGAGACCATCCCCGGCACCGCCGGGATCATGGTGCCCCCGCCCGGCTACCTGGCCGGGGTGCGCGAGCTGTGCGACAAGTACGGGATCGTCTTCATCCTGGACGAGGTCATGGCCGGCTTCGGGCGGACCGGTGAGTGGTTCGCGGCGGACCTCTTCGGCGTCGTGCCGGACCTGATGACCTTCGCCAAGGGCGTGAACTCCGGGTACGTGCCGCTGGGCGGCGTCGCCATCTCCGGGAAGATCGCGGAGACCTTCGGCAAGCGGGCCTACCCCGGCGGTCTGACGTACTCCGGGCACCCGCTGGCGTGCGCGGCGGCCGTCGCGACGATCAACGTGATGGCCGAGGAGGGCGTCGTCGAGAACGCCAAGCGGCTCGGTGCCGAGGTCGTGGAGCCGGGGCTGCGCGAGCTGGCCGAGCGGCACCCGAGCGTCGGCGAGGTGCGCGGCGTGGGCATGTTCTGGGCCGTGGAGCTGGTGAAGAACCGCGAGACCCGCGAGCCGCTGGTGCCGTACAACGCGGCCGGGGAGGCGGGCGCCCCCATGGCGGCCTTCGGCGCCGCCGCGAAGGCGAACGGCCTGTGGCCCTTCATCAACATGAACCGCACGCACGTCGTCCCGCCGTGCAACGCGACCGAGGCCGAACTGAAGGAGGGCCTCACGGCGCTGGACGCCGCGCTGTCGGTGGCCGACGAGCACACCGAGTAGCGGCGCGGGCCGCGCGAGCCGGAATCGGCGGCACCCCGAACGCGTAAGGTGGCGTGCTCGTAGACATGCATGTACGAGTACGCCACCCGCACGCGCAAGGAGACGCCCCGACCATGCCCGGCATCACCGGCAACGGCGCCGTGACGCGCAGCACCCTGCGGCAGCAGATCGCGGACGCGCTCCGGGACGAGGTGCTGGCCGGGCGGCTCCAGCCGGGGCAGGAGTTCACGGTCAAGGAGATCGCCGAGCAGTACGGGGTGTCCGCGACCCCGGTGCGCGAGGCGCTCGTCGACCTGTCCGCGCAGGGCCTGCTGGAGGCCGACCAGCACCGCGGCTTCCACGTGCGCGAGTACTCGCTGCACGACCTCCACGACATGATCAAGGCCCGTGCTCTGGTCACCGACGGCATGTTCCAGGCCGCCGTCTCGGCGCCCGAGGCCTTCCGCCGGCCCGACGACCCGTACGTCAAGGCCACGCTCACCGGGGTGCGCAGGCGCGGCGAGGAGGCGCAGCGCGCGGCCACCGCCGGCGACCTGACCGTCCTGATCGGCTACGACCTGCGCTTCTGGCGGGAACTGGGCGCCCTCTTCGGCAATCCCTACCTCTCCGACTTCCTGAACCGGCTGCGCGTGCAGTTCTGGGTGTGCGCGGTGCAGCACCTGCGCCGCCGCGGCGATCTGCGCGGCCTGCTGTGGTCCGCCCACACCGAACTCGTCGACGCCATGGTGAGGGGCGACGCCCCGGCCGCTCGCGCGATCGTCGCCGCTTACAACGCGCACGACCTCGCCCTCGTCGAGCGGCTGGCCACCGCATGAGCGGGACCGTCACCGGGGCCGTCGACCTGTCCGTCGTCATCCCGGCCTACAACGAGGAACGTCGGCTCGGGCCCACCCTCGACGCGGTCACCGCCTATCTGGCCGACAACGAGGGCCGCTTCGGCTCGTGGGAGGTCGTCGTCGCCGACGACGGGTCCACCGACGGCACCGGCGGCCTCGTCACGGACCGCCGGGACCCGCGCGTCCGGCTCGTCGCCGGCGACCGCAACCGCGGCAAGGGCCACGCACTGCGCCTCGGGGTGGCCGCCACCCGCGGCCGCCGGGTGCTGGTCACCGACGCCGACCTCGCCGCCCCCATCGAGGAGCTGGAACAGCTCGACAAGGCGCTCGGCGAGGGCGGCGCGGCCGCGATCGGCTCCCGCTCGGTGCCGGGCGCGACGATAGCCAGGCGCCAGCACCGGGTGCGCGAACTGCTGGGCCGCGCCGGGAACTTGCTGATACGACGCATCGCGGTGCCCGGCATACGCGACACCCAGTGCGGCTTCAAACTCTTCGAGGGCGACCGGGCCCGCGAGGCGTTCGCCGCCTCGCGGCTGAGCGGCTGGGGCATCGACGTGGAGGTCCTCCAGCACTTCCGCCGCCGCGACTGGCCGGTGGCCGAGGTGCCGGTCCGCTGGGCGCACCAGTCCGGTTCGAAGGTCGCCCCGCTGGACTACCTACGGGTCCTCGCCGAACTGGGCCGGCTCAAGTCCCGTTCCGTCCGCCCGGCCGACCTGTTCGCCGCCGCGCTCTTCCTGCTGATGGCGGTCACCCTCTACTCGGGCCGGCTCTTCGATCCCGCCCACCGCTACCTCCCCGACTCCCTCCAGGACCAGAACCAGTGGGAGTGGTTCTTCGCGGTCACCGCCGACAGCGTCGCCCATCTGCACAACCCCCTGTTCACCGATCTCCAGGGCTTCCCCGACGGTGTGAACCTCATGGCCAACACGGTCATGCTGGGGCTGTCCGTCCCCTTCGCCCCGGTCACGCTGGCCTTCGGTCCGGCGGTCTCGCTGAGCGTCTGCATGACCCTGGGGCTCGCGGCCACCGCGGCCGCCTGGTACTGGCTGATCGTCAGACGGGTCGTACGGCACCGGGGCGCCGCCTTCACCGGCGCCTGCCTGGCCGCCTTCGCCCCGCCGATGGTCAGTCACGCCAACGCGCACCCGAACTTCGTGATCCTGTTCATGATCCCGCTGATCGTCGACCGGGCGCTGCGCCTGTGCGAGGGCACCCGGGTGCGGCGGGACGGGATCGTGCTCGGGCTGATGACGGCGTACCAGATCTTCCTCGGCGAGGAGCCGCTGCTGCTCGCCGCGATCGGCATGACCCTGTTCGCCGCCGCCTACGGACTCGTCCGCAGGGAGGTCGCGCGGGAGGCCTGGCGGCCCCTGCTGAAGGGCCTGCTGATCGCCGTCGCGGTGTGCCTGCCGATCGTCGCCTACCCGCTGTACTGGCAGTTCGCGGGCCCGCAGAGCTACAAGAGCGTGCTGCACGGCGACAACGCCGGCAACAGCCCGCTCGCCCTGATCTCCTTCGCCGAGCGCTCCCTGTTCGCGGGCGACGCCCAGAAGGCGGACGCGCTGTCCCTGAACCCCACGGAGCAGAACGCCTTCTACGGCTGGCCGCTGCTCCTGCTCGCCTTCGGGATCACCGTACGGCTGTGGGAGCACGCGCTGGTGAAGGCGCTGGCGGTCACGACGGCCGCCGCGGCCCTGCTGTCCCTGGGCCCGAAGTTCCGCGTGCCGCTGACCGACACGGTCTACCCCGGCCCGTGGGCGCCGCTCGCCCACCTGCCGCTGTTCGAATCGGTCATCGAGGGGCGCGTGGCGATGATCTGCGCGCCGGCGCTGGGCATGCTGCTGGCGATCGCCGTCGCCAGGATCACGGCGACCGGCCGCGTCGGCACGCTCTACGGCGGCCTGCTGGCGGTCTGTCTCGCGCTGCTGCCGCTGGTCCCGGCGCCGCTGAAGGCCGAAGGCCGTGCCCCGGTACCGGAGTTCATCACGGCCGGCCTCTGGAAGTCCTACGTCCGCGACGGCGAGACCCTGGTGCCGATTCCGCTGCCCGACCCCGGCAACGCGGAGGCCCTGCACTGGCAGACCGCGGCCCACCTCGGCTTCAAGCTCCCCGGCGGCTACTTCAACGGCCCCTACGGCCCCGACCGCGTCGGCATCTACGGCGCCGTCCCCCGTCACACCTCCAACATGCTGCGGGACGTGAGCTACACCGGGTCCGTACCGGCCGTCGGCAAGGACTGGCAGGCCCAGGCGCGGCGGGACTTCGCCGACTGGCACGCGGGCGTCCTGGTCCTGGCACCCCAGCAGCACGAGGAACCGCTGCGGGAGGCGGTGACGAAGCTGGTGGGCCGTCCGGGCACGTGGACCGGCGGGGTGTGGGTATGGGACCTGCACGAGGGGAGCTGAGCGGTTCCGCACCGACTACGCTTTTACACTCTTCTTCACACTCTTCGACCACCGAACACGCTGGAAGCCCTGCCCTCCCCGAGGAGCCCTCTTTGGCCTGTGACCTGTGGCTGGTACCGCTCGTCGACGTCTTGTGCCACACCCCGGACAACCCGTTCGCCGAGGAACTCGCGCAGTACAACAAGGTGCTCGCCGAAAACGGGCTTCCACCGGTGCCGGTGTACCAGTACATGCCCGGCCTGTCCGGGGAGGTGGCACCGGTGGCCGGATTCGACTACGACGCGCTGCATTTCCTGCGCCGCGCCTACCTCCTCCAGCTCTGCGGCCTGCCGCTGACCCCGGTCGACGAACTGGGCGGCGACTACGAGCAGTTGCTTGAGATGTTCGAGACGACGGCCCAGCAGTCCCACCTGGTCTGGCACTACGACCACGCCGGCGCGTACGTCCCGCTGGACTTCCCGCACCCCCTGTCCAACGAGGAACTCCTGTCCGGCGGCGGCCCGTTGGGCTCCTCCCAGGCTCTCCTGCGCGAACTGGAGCACGTCGCCCCGTCGTTGGGCATCGACCCGGCCAACCCCCCGGCCGCCCCCGACCCCCCGCTCGGCCCCACGGAACTGGAACAGCCGGCCGCCCCCGCGCCGTACGACCCCAGCCCGTTCGCCCGGGAACGCCACGTCTGGCTGAGCCTCCACGCGGCGGCGACACGGAGCCTGGCCCAGGGCTCGATGATCGTGTTCAGCTGAGGCACCCGCTCGCGGAGCTGATCGCCCTGCTGTGACCACGACCGTCGGGCGGGGCGGCCGGCACGGGTTCACCGTGCCGGCCGCCCCAGGTCCCGCCCCCGGGGGACGCCGTTCTAGAGGAACGAGTTGATCTCGATCGTCTCGTCGCGGCCCGGGCCCACGCCGATCGCGGAGATCGGGGCGCCGGACATGTCCTCCAGGGCCTTGACGTAGGCCTGGGCGTTCTTCGGGAGGTCGGCGAAGGTCTTGGCCTTCGTGATGTCCTCCTGCCAGCCGGGGAGGTACTCGTAGACGGGCTTCGCGTGGTGGAAGTCGGTCTGGGAGTACGGGAGTTCCTCGACGCGCTCGCCGTCGATCTCGTAGGCGACGCAGACCGGGATCTGCTCCCATCCGGTGAGGACGTCGAGCTTGGTGAGGAAGAAGTCGGTCAGGCCGTTGACCCGGGTGGCGTAGCGGGCGATCACCGCGTCGAACCAGCCGCAGCGGCGGTCGCGGCCGGTCGTCACTCCCCGCTCGCCGCCGATCCGGCGCAGCGCCTCGCCGTCCTCGTCGAACAGCTCGGTCGGGAAGGGACCGGAGCCGACGCGGGTGGTGTAGGCCTTGAGGATGCCGATGACGCGGCTGATCTTCGTCGGGCCGACGCCGGCGCCCGTGCAGGCACCGCCCGCGGTCGGGTTGGAGGAGGTGACGAAGGGGTACGTGCCGTGGTCGATGTCCAGCAGCGTTCCCTGGCCGCCCTCGAAGAGGACGACCTTGTTCTCGTCCAGCGCCTGGTTGAGGATCAGGACCGTGTCGGCGACGTACGGCTTGATCTGGTCGGCGTAGCCCAGCAGCTCCTCGACCACCTGGTCCACGGCGATCGCGCGCCGGTTGTACAGCTTGGTGAGGATCTGGTTCTTGGCGTCGAGGGCCGCCTCCACCTTCTGGGTGAGGATCGACTCGTCGTACAGGTCCTGCACCCGGATGCCGACGCGGTTGATCTTGTCCGCGTAGGTCGGGCCGATGCCACGGCCGGTGGTGCCGATCTTCCGCTTGCCGAGGAAGCGTTCCGTCACCTTGTCGACGGTGACGTTGTACGGCGTGATGACGTGGGCGTTGCCGCTGATCAGCAACTTGGACGTGTCGACGCCGCGCTCGTTCAGACCGCTCAGCTCGGAGAGCAGGACCGACGGGTCGACGACCACACCGTTGCCGATGACCGGCGTGCAACCGGGCGAGAGGATTCCGGAAGGAAGGAGGTGCAGTGCATACTTCTGGTCACCGACGACGACCGTGTGGCCGGCGTTGTTGCCGCCTTGATATCGCACTACATAGTCCACGGAGCCACCGAGCAGGTCGGTGGCCTTCCCCTTGCCCTCGTCACCCCACTGAGCACCGAGCAGCACAAGTGCGGGCACGCGCGTACACCCCTTCCGGGCGGGGCATGTCCAGGGTCAGGGGCGTACGCGGAGGGTTCACCGCCGCGTGCACCGCGACCGTCGTCGGCCGCTCAACCGTCGGACCGGATGCCCCGGAATAGACGAAGCCCCCGGCGCAATAGCGCAAAGGGGCTCTTGCACAAAGATGCTACCCGAGGAAGCGAGGCAGGACCGAGGTGGCGACTTATCCGACGTCCGATCAGCTGCTGGTGGTCATCGACCCGGTCGCCCGGAGGACGGACGGGGAGTCCGTACGGATCGCGAAAGACGTGCTCAGCGCGGGTGCGTCCGCCAAGGTGTGCCTGCCGGACGGGCCGGAGGAGTTCACCCGTGCGCTGGCTCGGCGCGGCTCGCGGCGGCCGGTGGTGATCGGCGACGACCGGGCACTGCTGCGGGCGGTGTCGGCGCTGCACCGGCAGCGGGAGCTGGCCGGATGCGCACTGTCGGTGGTGCCGGTCGGGGGTGCCCTGTCGCTGGCCCGTTCGCTGGGGGTGCCGACGGGACCGGTGGCGGCGGCACGGGCCGTGCTGGAGGGCGCCGAGCGACGGCTGGACCTGCTCGTCGACGACAGCGACGGAGTGGTGCTGGGCACGCTGCGCATTCCGCCGGTCTCCCCGCGTCAGGAGGATCCGGCGGGGTCCGCGGCGGTGTCGTCCGCAGCCGGACACCCGTGGCTGCGGACCTGCCAGTCCCTCGTACGGACGCTGGTGACCCGCCCGCCGAGGGCCACGGCGGTCGCCGGGCCGGGCGGCCCCTCCCGGCTGCGGGTGGAGGTCGACGGGGAGACGGTCGTGGACCTGGAGCAGCCGGTGGAGGCGGTCTCGGTCACGCCGGGCGGCGGCACGGGGAAGGCCGAGGTGGAGGTGCGGCGGCTTTCGGTGGGCGCGGAGGCGTCGCCGCTGCTGGCCCGGGGGCGCACGGTGACCGTCTCGGGAGCCGGCTTCCGCTACCGGGCGGACACGGTGGTGTCGGGGCCGGTGCGGACGCGGACATGGCGGGTCGTGGAGGGGGCCTGGGGCCTGACGCTGCCGGTGACGGGATGACGCCGCCGGTCACGGAGTGTCGCCGCCGGTCACGGGGTGAGCTGGATCCGGGAGTACGGCAGCCGCGTCACCCGCGGGCGTTCTCCTCCCGGTAGCGGCGCCAGCGCTCCATCATTCCGGCGACGTCCTGCTCGATGAACTCGAAGAAGGCCAGCGTGTCGGCCAGCCGGCGTCCCGCCGGGGTCTCGGCCCCCAGGCCGGCCACGCCTTCCCGCAGGGCGTCCTCCCACCGCTTGATGAGCGCGTCACGGCTGGTGAGCGCCTCGTACCACTGGTCGCTGTGGACCCGGTAGCGCTCCCGCCGCGAACCGGGCTCCCGCTCGCGGGAGACCAGGTGCACCTGGGCGAGGTAGCGGACCGCGCCGGAGACGGCCGCGGGGCTGATCCTCAGCTGACCGCCGAGCTCGGCGGAGGTCAGGGCGCCGGCGTCGGAGGCGAGCAGCGCGGCGAAGACCCGGGCCGGCATGCGCGGCATGCCCGCCTCGACGAGCTGTGCCGCGAAGTGCTCCACGAACTGCGACACCACCTCGGGATCCCGCTCCACCGCAGCTTCCCGCTCCGTCATTCCGGCCCCTCTCCCCTGCTCTCCCCTGTTCGGACACCCACCGTCGAGTCTAACCTCGCTTTTATACGCTTCCTTAACTTCACAAATTTGTGAAGTCCGCGTACGTTCCAAGGCATGACCAAGGCAAACCCCGCCATCGAGGTATCCGGCCTGCACAAGTCGTTCGGCGGCACGCGGGCGCTGGACGGCCTCGACCTGAATGTCGCCGCCGGCGAGGTGCACGGCTTCCTCGGCCCCAACGGCGCCGGCAAGTCCACCACCATCCGGGTCCTGCTCGGCCTGCTGCGCGGCGACTCGGGCGCCACCCGGGTGCTGGGCCGCGACCCCTGGGCGGACGCGGTCGAGGTGCACCGCCGGATCGCCTACGTGCCCGGCGACGTGACCCTGTGGCGCAACCTCTCCGGAGGAGAGGTCATCGACCTTTACGGCAGGCTGCGTCAAGGGGGCCGCGAGAAGCGCGTCAGGCACGGTGGTGGTGGACCACGGGCGGGCGGTCTCGACCGGCGGCGCCGGGACGAGCTGATCGAACGGTTCGAGCTGGACCCGACCAAGAAGGGGCGGACGTACTCCAAGGGCAACCGGCAGAAGGTCGCCCTGGTCGCCGCCTTCGCCTCCGACGTCGACCTGCTGATCCTGGACGAGCCGACCTCGGGCCTGGACCCGCTGATGGAAGAGGTCTTCCAGCGGTGTGTGGAGGAGGAGCGCGACCGGGGCCGCACCGTCCTGCTCTCCTCCCACATCCTCAGCGAGGTCGAGGAGCTGTGCGACCGGGTGAGCATCATCCGCAAGGGCCGCACGGTGGAGAGCGGCTCCCTGGCCGACCTGCGCCACCTCACCCGCACCAGCGTCACCGCCGAACTCGCCGGCCCTCCCAACGGGCTCGCCGGGCTGCCCGGCGTGCACGACCTCGACGTCCAGGGGCACCGGGTCCGCCTCCAGGTGGACACCGACAAGCTGAACGAGGTGCTGCGCTCGCTGAGCG
The DNA here is from genome assembly GCF_053598035.1 of Streptomyces sp. NPDC001204. Classification (NCBI taxonomy): domain Bacteria; kingdom Bacillati; phylum Actinomycetota; class Actinomycetes; order Kitasatosporales; family Streptomycetaceae; genus Streptomyces; species Streptomyces sp. NPDC001204. The sequence goes on from NZ_JBSFJL010000026.1 coordinate 76,688, forward strand.
AGTCGGGCGTGCGGTCGCTGACCTCCATCCCGCCGACGCTGGAGGAGCTGTTCCTGCGGCACTACCAGGACGAGGCCGAGGCGGGCTCCGGGACCGACGCGGAAGCCGCGGAGGTGGCGCGATGACCGCCGCCGTCTCCGCGCCCGCCGGCCGCTCCCGCAACCTGGCCGGCACCGGCACCCTGCTGCGGTTCGCCCTGCGCCGCGACCGCGTGATGATCCCGGTGTGGGTCGCGGTGAACGCGCTGATGGTCCTGTCCATGCCGAACACGCTCAAGGGCCTGTACGCCACCCCGGCCGAGCGCGCCGACCTGGTGCGCCAGATGGCGGCGAACGCCTCCCTGCGTGCCATGGTCGGCCCGGTGTTCGGCGACTCGCTGGGCGCGCTGACGGCCTGGCGGGTGGGGGTGTACGCGGGTGCCCTCGCCGCCGTCATGAGCCTGCTCGTCGTCGTCCGGCACACCCGGGACGAGGAGGAGAGCGGACGGCAGGAACTGGTGTCGTCCGGGATGGTGGGCCGCCGGGCACCGCTGACGGCGGCACTGCTGGCCGCGGCGGTCGCGAACGCGGCCCTGGCCCTGCTGATCACGGCCGGCCTGGCCGGGCAGGGCGCCGCCGGTGCCCTGGCCTTCGGGCTCGGGGTGGCGGGCGTGGGCATGGTCTTCGCCACGATGGCGGCGATCGTCGCCCAGCTCACGGAGAGCGCCCGGCTGGCCCGTGGTCTGACCTCCGCCGTCCTGGGCGCCGCCTTCGTGCTGCGGGCCGCGGGCGACTCCGGGACGGACGACGGCTCGTCGGTGCTGACCTGGCTGTCCCCGCTGGGCTGGCTGGAGGACCTGCGCGCCTTCGCCGCCGAACGCTGGTGGGTGCTGCTGCTGTTCGCCGCGGCGACCGTCCTCCAGGCGGGCATCGCCTACGAACTCGCCGGACGCCGGGACCTCGGCATGAGCTTCCTGCCCACCAGGCCGGGACCGGCCCGGGGCCGCCTCGCCACGGCGGGCGCGCTGGCCTGGCGGCTGCAACGCGGCAGCGTGCTGGGCTGGAGTATCGGCTTCTTCGTCGCCGGAGTCGTCTACGGCGGGATGGCGGACGGCGCGGCCCAGCTCGTCGGCGACAACGCCAAGGCGCGGGAGATCTTCCAGCGGATGGGCGGGCAGTCCGGTCTGACGGACGCCTTCCTCGCCGCGATGGCCGGGATGCTCGGCCTGGTCGCCGCGCTCTACGTCGTGGCGTCCGTGCTGCGCCTGAACGGCGAGGAGACGTCCGGCCGCGCCGAGCCGGTGCTGGCGGGCGCGGTGGGCCGGCTGCGCTGGGCCGCCGGGCATCTGCTGATCGCCTTCGGCGGGTCCGCCCTGATCATGCTCCTGGCCGGGCTGGGCATCGCGGTCGGCCACGGCGAGCAGGTCGGGCCGGTGCTCGGCGCGTGCCTCGTGCAGGTGGCCGGGGTGTGGGTGATCGGCGGCATCACCGTCCTGCTCTACGGCGTCCTGCCACGGGGGGCCGTGGCCGCGTGGGGCGTGGCCGGAGCCGTCCTGCTGATCGGCTGGATCGGCCCCGCGCTGAACGTCCCCCAGCTCGTGCTGGACCTCTCCCCCTTCGGCCACCTGCCGAAGCTGCCGGGCGGACGAATGGAATGGGGCCCGGTCACCACCCTGCTCGCCCTCGCCGCGCTCCTGGTGACCGGAGGGCTGGCGGGCCTGCGCCACCGCGACATGGGCGGCTGACCGGCTCAGTCGACGTACCCCTTGAGGTCCTCGGTGTCGAGTTCGAATCCGACGGGTTCGGGGAGAGCCGCCCTTTGACCGAGTTCTACGACGCGGACGTTGTGGTACCCGATCCGTGGGTCCGGATCGCTGTGGACGACGGCCTTCAGTCGGTCCCGGTCGACCAGGAGGCAGACCGGGACCGACTGCCGATCGTCATGCCCTTGATCCCGACCCGTCCGTCGATGAACTCCAGCCCGACGGCGTCGAATCTCTGGGCCACATACGTGGCGAGCTCCTCGAACTCCTCCACGGACCTCTGGGACGACGTGTGCTGCGCCATAACCGTCATGGTGCCTCCCCTCGCAGGCCGGCACCGGCATGCCGAGCCCGCGATCATGACCGGGCGCAGCCGTACGGAGATCAGCTGAACGGGTGAACCGGACGCGGGCGTCAGCCCACCGCCACGCTCAGCCCGTCCAGCCCGCGGATCACGAAGTTCGGCTTCCGGTCCGGCTCCGCCGCGAGTGTGAGGGCCGGGGCCCGCTCCAGCAGGGCCGTCATGGAGGCGGCCAGTTCGATGCGGGCCAGGGGGGCGCCTATGCAGTAGTGGATGCCGGCGCTGAAGGAGATGTGGGGGTTGTCCCGGCGGGTGAGGTCCAGGCGCCCGGGGTCGGTGAACACCGCCGGGTCGTGGTTGGCCGAGCCGAAGAGCATGGCGATCTCCGCGCCCCTCGGGATCGTGGTGCCCGCTATCTCGATCTCGTCCAGCACCCAGCGCTCGAAGAGCTGGAGCGGGGTGTCGTAGCGCATCAGCTCCTCGATCGCGGACGGGATCAGGGAGTGGTCCGCGCGCAGGGCCGCCAGCTGCTCCGGGTTGCGGAACAGCGCCCACCAGCCGTTGACCGTGGCGTTCACCGTGGCCTCGTGACCGGCGTTGAGGAGCAGCACCGCCGTGGAGATCATCTCCTGCTCGGTCAGCCGGTCGCCCTCGTCGTGCGCCGCGATCAGCCCCGAGATCAGGTCCTCGCCCGGCTCCTTGCGGCGCTCGGCGATCAGCTCCCGCAGACAGTCGGAGAACTCGACCGACGCCCGTACCGCCTTCGCCGCCGTCTCCTCGGACGGGTTCAGCTCGTACATCCCGCAGATGTCCGCCGACCAGGGCCGCAGCTGCGCCCGGTCCGCCTCGGGGATGCCCAGCATCTCGGCGATCACGGCCACCGGCAGCGGTTCGGCCACGTCCCGCAGCAGATCGCCGCCGCCCGCCGCCACCAGCTCGGCGACCAACTCGTTCGCCAGCCGGTGCACGTACGGCTTGAGCCGCTCCACCGTGCGCGGCGTGAACGCCTTCGACACCAGACGCCGGATCCGGGTGTGGTCCGGCGGCTCCAGGTCGAGCATCCCGTGGTCGTTGAGGACGTGGAACGGCTCGTGCTCCGGCGGGGGCGGTGTACGGCCGAACTCCTCGTGCGTGAAGCGGTGCTGGTACGTCCGGCCCAGCCGCCGGTCCCGCAGCAGCGCCGAGACGTCCGCGTGGTGCGGCACCAGCCACTGGTCGGTCGGCTCGTAGTGGAGCACGCGGCCCCGCGCGCGCAGCTCGGCGTAGGCCGGGTAGGGGTCGGCGAGGAACGCCGGGTCCCACGGGTCGAAGGCGAGGCCGGAAAGACCAGAAAGAGCGGACATGCCCGGACGTTAGCCCGGCCGCCCCCGATCCGACCAGGGGTGTCGCCGACCTCGCACGGATCGGCCCGGGGACCGCCCGGGGCGGCTCACCCCGGCGTGACCAGTCGCGCCTCGTAGGCGAACACCGCCGCCTGGGTGCGGTCCCGCAGGCCCAGCTTGACCAGGACGCGGCTCACATGGGTCTTGACGGTCGACTCGGCGACCACCAGCCGCTCGGCGATCTCCGCGTTCGACAGGCCCTGCGCGATCAGCACCAGCACCTCCGTCTCCCGCTCGGTCAGCTCCCCGTACGCCGCCTGCGCGGTGGCCGCCAGTCGCGGGGGCTCGGTCAGCTTCGAGAACTCCGTGATCAGCCGCCTGGTGACCGAGGGGGCGAGCAGCGCCTCGCCGGCCGCGACCACCCGCACCCCGTCGGCGAGCTGCCGCGCCGAGGCGTCCTTGAGCAGGAACCCGGAGGCCCCGGCCCGCAGCGCCTGGTACACGTACTCGTCCAGGTCGAACGTGGTCAGCACCAGCACCTTCGCCGTGCCGTCCGCGGCGACGATCTCCCGGGTCGCCTCTATGCCGTTCAGCTCCGGCATGCGGATGTCCATCAGTACGACGTCCGGGGCCAGTTCGCGTACCCGCTGCACCGCGTCGCGGCCGTTGACGGCCTCGCCGACGACCTCGATGTCCGGCATCGCGTTCAGCAGGACCGAGAAGCCCTCGCGCACCATCATCTGGTCGTCCGCGATCAGCACCCGGATCGTGCCCGTCCTCATGCGCCGCCCTCGTCGTCGTCCGCGGGCCCGACCACCGTGGCGACCGGCAGGAACACCGCCACCTCGTACCCGCCGCCGGCGGCCGGGCCCGCCGTCATCTCGCCGCCGAGCATCGACACCCTCTCCCGCATGCCGGTGATGCCGTGTCCGGATCCGGGCGAGGGCTTGAGCAGGGACGGCTTGGGCGGCGGGCCGTTGACTATGCGCAGGGCCAACCCGCCGAGGACGTAGCCGATCTCGACGCGGGCGCTCGCGCCGGGCGCGTGCCGCAGGGTGTTGCTCAGGGCCTCCTGGACGATCCGGTACGCCGACAGCTCGACGCCCTGCGGGAGTTCGCGCACCGCGCCCATCGTGGTCCTGTCCACCGCCAGACCGGCCTCCCGCACGTTCGCCAGCAGGGTGCCGAGGTCGGCGAGGGTGGGCTGCGGGGCGTCGGGGGCCTCGTAGTCCTCCGCGCGGACGACACCGAGGACGCGGCGCAGCTCGGTGAGGGCCGCCACCGCGTTCTCCCGGATGGTGGCGAAGGCCTTCTCCAGCTCCGGCGGCGGGTTCTGCACCCGGTAGGGGGCGGCCTCGGCCTGGATGGCGACGACCGACATGTGGTGGGCCACGACGTCGTGCAGCTCACGGGCGATCGTGGTGCGCTCCTCCAGCAGGGTGCGGCGGGAGCGCTCGTGCGCGGTCACCGTCTGCTGGGCGGTCACCTCCTGCTCGGCGTCCTTGCGTATGTGCCAGACGGTGACCGCGAGGAGGGCGAGCGCGGAGAGGACCAGCAGGGGCGCCGAGTTGTTGCCGTAGGCGTAGCCGAACAGCGCGTCGGCGAACACGGCGTAGAACGCGGTGGCCGCCCACATCCACGCGGCTGTGCGTGGCCGGGTGCGTATCGCCACCACCGTGAGCACCGTCAGGTGCGCGATGTAGCTGCCGGGCTGCCACGGCCACGTCGTGTAGCTGCCGACGAGCCACGCCGAGACCATGGCCGCCATCAGGGAGACCCAGAACGCTCCGACCGGGCGGGTCAGGGTGAGCAGCACCGGGGCGAGGGACAGCAGACCCACCACTGGGGCCGCCCCGCTGCCCGAGCCGCTCGCCCAGCCGACGAACAGCGCCAGCAGGCCGGCGCCCGCCACCATGGCGTGCGGCCTCCAGGCCGCGTAGGGACGGAGGCGGCCGGGCAGCCGCCGGGACAGCGGGCCGTCGACACTCACGGGCCGCAGCGGACGGTAGGCGAAGGCGTCGTGGAACAGCCCCTCCCGCAGCCCGTGCAGAGCCTTCGCGGCGAGCTTGTACTCCGGGCTGCGCGGCTTGTACGGGCTGAAGGCGCCGTCCGGCGTCGCCTGCTGCGTCTGTGTCGTCTCGGTCACGCTGAAAACGGTAGGCGCAGGCGGCGGTCGCGGTCGTCCCCTGTGAGAGGGGTCCTTCGCGGTCCGTCTCAAGTACTACGGGTATCGACCCGCTGCCCGCGTTCAGTACCCGGCGGGGCGGACCAGTCCCGACTCGTAGGCGAACACCGCCGCCTGAGTGCGGTCCCTGAGGCCCAGTTTCACCAGGATGCGGCCCACGTGGGTCTTCACGGTCTGTTCGGCGACGACGAGATGCCCGGCGATCTCCGCGTTGGACAGGCCCTGCGCGATCAGGGCGAGCACTTCCGTCTCGCGTTCGGTCAGTACGCCGATCCGCGACTTCAGCGGGGCGCGCGGTGTGTCCTTCAGCCGGGAGAACTCCGCGATCAGCCGGCGCGTGATCCCCGGTGCCAGCAGCGCGTCGCCGGCCGCGACCACCCGGACCGCCTCGGCGAGTTGGTCCGCGGACGCGTCCTTGAGCAGGAAGCCGGACGCGCCGGCGCGCAGCGCCTCGTACACGTACTCGTCCAGGTCGAAGGTGGTGAGCACCAGGACCTTCATGTCCGGGGTGGCGGTCGTGATGCGGCGGGTGGCCTCGATGCCGCCGAGCTCGGGCATGCGGATGTCCATCAGAACGACGTCCGGGGAGACTTCGGCGGCCCTGGCGACGGCGTCCAGGCCGTCCACCGCCTGGCCCACCACCTCGATGTCCGGCTGGGTGTTGAGCAGCACGGTGAAACCCTGACGGACCATCTGCTGGTCGTCGGCGATGAGTACGCGGATGCTGCCGCTCGTCATGGAGTGTCTTCTCCTGTCGTGGACGGTGAGCCGGGAGCGGGTCCGGCGTCGGGGCCGACGTCGGGACCGGTGCCGCCGTCGGGGCCGGAGCCGGGGCCGGGGCCGGCGGGCGCGCCGGACGGTTCGACGTGGACGACGAGGGTGTCGGCCGGGTCGGTGTAGATGACGGGCAGGCGGGGTGGGCCGACCCCGGTCACGGGCGCGATGCCGTCGCGGGGGAGGAAGGCCGAGACCGTGAAGCCGCCGTGCAGTGTCCTGACCGCTGTGACGTGACCGCCCAGCATGGCCGCCCGCTCGCGCATGCCGAGCAGGCCGTGCCCGGCGCCCGGGGAGGGCTGGACGGGCTGTCGGGGGCGGGAGTTGGCCACGCCCAGGAACAGGCCGTCGGGAACGTGCGTGACTTCCACGCGGACCGTCGACCCCGGGGCGTGCCGCAGGGCGTTGCTCAGGGCCTCCTGGACGATGCGGTACGCCGACAACTCCACGGCCGGCGGATACGGCCGGCGCTCGCGCCGCGAGTCCTCGGTGTCCATGGTGACCGTCAGACCGGCGGCGCGGGTGTTCTCGACGAGCGCGCCGAGACGGTCGAGGGTGGGCTGCGGGGCGTCCGGGGCGGCCCTGGTGCCGGGTTCACCGAGGCCGTACGGGTCCTCGGGGTTCTCCGAACGCAGCACGCCGAGCACCCGGCGCAGTTCGGCGAGCGCCTCCAGCGCGTTCTGCCGGATGCCGTCGAGGTTCTCCTTCAGTTCCGGCGAGGGGTCCCGCGTGAGGTGCGGTGCCACCTGCGCCTGGATGGAGATCACCGACATGTGGTGGGCGACCACGTCGTGCAGCTCACGGGCGATACGGCTGCGCTCCTCCAGAAGCGTGCGGCGGGCCCGCTCCTCCGCGGTGAGCGTGGTCTGCTGCACCAGTTCCGCACGGGCCTCACGGCGGCCGCGCAGGGCCGTGCCCAGCACCACCACCACCGCGAACAGCGCCGTCGCGAGAACACCGGTGGGCTGGTAGTACGCCGCGCCCCACGCGCCCTGGAGGACATAGGTGAGCAGCGCGGTCAGGGCCAGCGCCTCCGCCGCGACCCGGGTGCGCACCCGCAGGGCGAGCAGCAGCAGGACGAACAGGTGGGCGATGATCCCGGAAGCGGTCCACGGCCAGGTGAAGTCGTTCGCCACGCGGGCGAGCAGCCGGCCGCGCAACGCCACCGCCCCCAGCACCGTGGCCGCCGTCGACAGCCACCACGCCGGGATGGGCCGCCACAGGGCGAGCGCCACCGCACCGGCCTGTCCGAGCGCGATGAGGAAGACGTACCCGAAGGCCAGCCCCCCGTCCCCCTGGAGTTGGGCCGCGGCGGTCAGCAGCACCACGAACGCGACCAGCCATACGATCCCGTGCGGCAGCCAGCGCAGCCAGACGGACGGGGGCAGCGGATCCAGCCGTGCGGTCCACAGGTCGTCGCGCAGCACCCGCAGTCCATGCCTGACGCGGCTTTGCCATCGCATCACGCGCCCACTTTAGGGTCTGGCGTGTGGGCCGCCCCGGGACGATGAGACCGGACCACCCGGGAACGGCGCCGGCCACCGCCCTGCTCACAAGTGCGGAAAGCGGCCCAGCAGACGGTCAGGGCGAGGGCGAAGACCGGGAGCCAGGCCAGCCGGGCGGCCACCCAGCCGAGGTCGTCGGGGAGCGTGTGCAGACCCGGGACGCGGCCGGCGAACAGGCCCATGGCGGTGGTCGCCATCAGGGCCGTCTGATGCCAGAGGAAGATCGTCATCGCGGAGAGGTTGACCAGGGCCACCGCCGCCCAGGCGAGCGGGCGGCACATCGCGCGGCGCAGCCGCTCGCGCAGGAGCAGGGCCAGGCCGCACTGGGCCAGGCCGAAGGTGACGGCCGCCAGGGTCGGCGGGTTGAGATTGGAGACCGCGGCCCCTGGGACGCCGACCATCGACGCCGGGTAGCCCGCCCAGGCGACGAGGGCCGCGGTCGCCGTCGCGCCGCAGGTCAGCAGGATCCAGCCCGCGCGGCGGCGGTCCAGCTCACCGCGGGTCCACGCCGCGCCCAGTGTGTACGGCACGAGCCAGCCTGCCGGCAGGTTCAGCCAGCCGAGCCAGGAGGGGGCGCCGAGGCCGAAGCGAAGGAGGTCCACGTGCAGGACGACGGCCAGGGGCCACAGGGGACTGAGCCGGGTGAGCAGGGGGGTCGCCGCCGTCAGCAGGGCGAAGACCAGGAGGAACCACAGGGGGGACAGAGCCAGCTTCACGAGGGTGCGGACCGTGTCGGGGTCCGCGCCGGTCAGGAGGAGGGCGGTGGCGGTGACCGTCCAGAGGGCCAGTACGGCCGCGACCGGCCTGAACAGCCGGGACAGGCGGGCGCGGAGCCACCGCGGGTAGCTGGTCCCGCGGGCGCGGGCCGAACGGTAGCCGAGGGTGGCGACGTGCCCGCCGACGAGGAAGAACACGGCGAGGGTCTGGAACGCCCAGGAGACCGGGACCAGGGCGGGCAGGTAGTGGAGGGGACTCGCGGTGCGCAGGGTGGGGTGGGGCTGGGTGCGGGTGTCCGCGACCAGGGCCGTGACCAGCCAGTGCCCCAGGACCACGCCGAGGATGGCGACGGCTCGCAGGGCGTCCACCGCCCGGTCCCGGTGCGGTGGGGTCTGGATGTGGAGGCGGTCGGCGGAGGCTCGTACGCGGGTGAGTACCGGTGTGAGGCGGTCAGTCACCTTGCACCTCGTTCGTGGCGCCCAGGACGATCCGGGCCAGGTTGGTCAGTGACGGGGAGCCGGGCGCGAAGTAGGCGCTGTGGCCGCCGCTTCCGGCCGTGAACCGGCGGGCGCCGAAGGCGGGATCCATGGGGTCGGTGCCCAGGCCGACGGTCGTGCCGAAGAGGTCGGCGTGGACGTGCGGCACGTTCGCCACCCAGTCGCCGGTGCCGCGGGCCGCCCAGACCCGGGCCCGGGTGTTCAGCGCGGACACGGAGTCCGCGCCGGTGCCGGGGCTGCCGATGAGGGCGATGTCGTTCACGTCCAGGCCTGCCGCGGCGCGCCCGCACACCACCGAGCCGTAGGAGTGGCACACCAGGGTGATGTGCGGCGCCCGCCCCGCCACGGCACGCAGGTCGCGTATCAGCTCCCGCAGGTGCGGGGCCGCCTGTTCGGCGCGGCCCGTGGTGAGCACCGAGGTGCTCACCGTGCCCGGCGTCTCGTAGCCGAGCCAGGCGACGACCGCCGGGCGCGGACCGGCCGCGCTCTCGCGGCCGAGTTCCTGGTAGAGGGCGAGTGCGCCCTTGCGGAAGCGGTCGTAGGTGTCCAGGGAGGTGTCGGAACCGGGGACGAGGACCGCTGTGCGGTCGGCGTGCGCCAGGTCGCCGAACACCTCCGTCACGCGGCCGGAACCGCGGCCGTCGAAGGAGAGCAGATGACGGGAGGGGGACGCCAGCGCGTGGTCGACGGCCGCGCGGTGCGTGTCGCCGTGCGCCGCGGCCATGCCGGAGGCGCGGGCCGCGTCGGCGCGGTTCGCCCCGTAGGCCGCGTCGAGGGTGGTCCGGGTCAGGGGCGCGAGAACCGCCGGGGCGGGCGCGGGGATCCGGGGACGGGCCGCGGCCGACAGAGGCACCACCACGGCGGCCATGACGAGGAGGGCGAGCAGCGCCCGCCGCCGGCGACCGGTCTTCGTCCCGATCCCCGGCACCATCTCCCGCCCGGCACGCGGGCCCGCCGCGGTCCCGGCACTCGGGCCCGCTCCCGGCCCGGCACCCGGACCGACACCCGGACCGGTCTCCGAGGTCGCGTTCGCGCCGCGCGGCCGCGGGCCCCACCACGAACGGGCCGCCGAGCCCGCGTTCGAACCCGCACGCAGCCCCTCGTTCGAACCCGCACGCAGCCCCGCGTTCGGACCCGCGACCGCGACCGCACCCCGGTCCGGCCCCGACCCCACGCCCACGCCCACGCCCACGCCCGGACGCTCGACCACGCCCGCAATCGAAGCCGCACCCGAACCGACCCCCGAACCCGCAATCGGAGCCGCACCCGCACCCCGCCTCGCGGCTATGCCCCGGCTCTCCCGTCCACGCCCCACGGCTCATCCCCTCCGGCTCCGACCGGCCGTCGGGCCGGTCCGGAAGGGAAATTACGGATCCGGAGCAGTAGCTCGCGTCACGCCAGGGAGGTGTTCGCGGCCGTAGCTCTCAAGTACTACGGGTACGACCCGCACCGGGTTGCCCGGCCGAAGTCACCACGCCAGCTGGGCGATCTCCTCCGCCACCACCGCGCACGCGTCGGCCGCCGGGTCGATCAGGGGGAAGTGGCCGACCTCTCCCAGGAGGGTCAGGCCCACCACCTCGCCCGCCTTCGCCGCGGCATCGGTGTAGGACTCCGCGACCACCTGCGGTACGACCAGGTCGTCGCGCCCCTGGACAAGGGTCGTGGCGATGCCGGTCGGCAGCAGCAGAGCCGGGTCGGCGTAGGGCTGCCGCTCGACGAACCCCTCTTCTCCGCCCAGCAGTTGACGGGCCGCCCCGCCGCACACGTCCAGCTTCTCGGCGACCGCGAAGTCGGCGATGGGGGCGAGTGCGACCACGCCCCGCAGCGGGGCGGGACGGTCCGTGCGCCAGGGCGCGTCCGCGGGCAGGACGTGCCGGGCCGCCGCCCACAGGGCCAGATGGCCGCCCGCCGAGTGTCCGGAGAGCACCGTGCGCCGCGCGTCGGCCTGCGGGAGCGCCTCCCGGGCCAGCGCGGGCAGCGCGTCGAGCGCCGCCGCCACGTCGTCGAACGTGTCCGGCCAGCGGCCGGCGACCGGGTCCTCGCCCGGCGCCGCCGGGGCGACGCTGCCGCGCCGGTACTCGACGCAGGCCACGGCGAAGCCCCGGCGGGCGAGGAAGTCCGCGAACGGGGTGATGTGGCGACGGTCGTACGGGGCCCGCCAGGCACCGCCGTGCAGCACCACCACGAGCGGGGCGAGCGGGGCAGGCGGGGAGGACTCCGCGGAGCCGCCCGCCCCGCGCGGGCGGTAGAAGTCGACGACCTGGTCGGGGTGGTCGCCGTAGGCGGCCGTGCTGTCGGGTGCGACGGGCGCGTGCGAGAAGACCGACTCCTCCTCCGCTGCGGCGCGCGCGGCCGCGTCACGGCCACCGGTGTTCCCCGGTTCCGCGGCGGTGGGGGTTCCCTCCGCACGCTCGGACGCGAGCGCTCGGGGGACGGGGGCGTCGGCTTCCGGCATGCTCCAACCTCTCAGCGGTGAAACGGTTTTGGCGGTCCGGGAAGGAAATCAACCGGCCGTTGGCCGGGACGGTATCAGGCCGGTGACATGCGCCGACATGGGGATGTCACGCTGGGTGAGGCTGAACGGTTCTGCCGCACGATCCGGGACCGTGCGGCAGGAGACCTCCGTTCCGGTACGCCCGTGGGAGCCGGGCGTACGGCGGTTCAGTCGGCCAGCACCTCCGCCAGCACCCGCGCCGCCCGCTCGACGTCCGCGAACCCGACGTAGAGCGGGGTGAAGCCGAAGCGCAGGACGTCGGGGTGCCGGAAGTCGCCGACCACCCCGCGTTCGATCAGCCGCTTCATCACGTCCCCGGCGTCCGGGCAGCGCAGGGCCACCTGGCTGCCCCGCTCCTCGTGGAGCGCCGGGGTCAGGGACTCCACGCGTCCGGCGGGGACGTACTCGGCGACGCACTCCAGGAAGAAGTCCGTCAGCGCCAGGGACTTGGCGCGTACGGCCTCGATCGGCACCCCGTCCCAGACGTCCAGCGCCGCCTCCAGGGCGAGCAGGGAGAGGATGTCGGGGGTGCCGACCCGGCCGCGGAGCGCGCCCGCCGCCGGTTCGTACTCGGGCCGCATGCCGAAGGGCTCGACATGCGAGTTCCAGCCGGGCAGCGGGGAGTCGAAGCGGTCCTGCACATCGCGGCGGACGTACAGGAACGCAGGTGAACCGGGGCCACCGTTCAGGTACTTGTAGGTGCACCCGACCGCCAGGCGGACTCCGTGCCCGTCCAGCCCCACCGGCAGGGCCCCCGCACTGTGGCACAGGTCCCAGACGGCGTACGCGCCCGCCGCGTGCACCGCGGCGGTCAGGGACGGCAGGTCGTGCAGCCGGCCGGTGCGGTAGTCGACGTGGTTCAGCAGGACCGCGGCGGTGCGCGGGGTCAGCGCCCCGGGCACCTCGGCCGGCGTCACCGGGCGCAGCGCGCAGCCCGTCATCCGGGCCGCCGACCCCGCGATGTACCCGTCCGTGGGGAACGTCGTCGCGTCGACCAGGATCTCGTCCCGGTCACCGCCGTCGCTCTCCTCCCGGGCCATCCGGACCGCCGCCACCAGCGCCTTGAACACGTTGACGCTGGTCGAGTCGCCCACCACGACCTGGCCCGGCGCGGCCCCGACCAGCGGGGCGATCCGGTCGCCGACCCGCTCGGGCGCGGTCCACCAGCCGCTCTCCGTCCAGGAACGGATGCGCAGCTCGCCCCACTGGCGGCGTACGACGTCGGTGATCCGGCCCGGGACGTCCGCCGGGAGCGCGCCCAGCGAGTTGCCGTCCAGGTAGACGCCCCCGTCGAGGACGAACCGGTCGCGGAGCCCGGCGAGTTCGTCGGCGGCGTCCAGCTTCTCCGCCCGGATGGTCGACTCAGACATGGGACCTCGCCGTCCACAGCTCGGGGAAGACGTTCTTCCGGGCCCGCTTCTCCAGCCAGGCCACCCCGGCGGAGCCGCCCGTGCCGGGCTTGGCGCCCATCGCGCGGCGGGTGGCAACGAGGTGGTCGTTGCGCCAGCGCCACACCAGTTCGGCGACATCGGTCAACGCCTCGCCGAGCCGGGCGAGTTCGTCGTCCTGGTCACCGGAGTAGAGGGCCGCCCAGACCGCCTCGACCTCCTCGCTGGGCTCGTAGCGCAGCGACACGTCACGGCGCAGCACCGCGTCCGGGACCGCGTGCCCGCGCCGGGCGAGCAGCCGCAGCACCTCGTCGTACAGGCTCGGCTCGTGCAGCGCCTTCTCCAGTTCCGCGTGGGCGCGGGGGGCGCCGCGGTGCGGGACGAGCATCGAGGCGGACTTGTCGCCGAGCAGGAACTCCATGCGGCGGTACATCGCCGACTGGAAGCCGGAGCCCTCGCCGAGGGCGCCGCGGTAGCTGTTGAACTGGGCCGGAGTGAGTGCGGCGAGCGGCTTCCAGGAGGCGTTCAGCGCCTGAAGCTCCCGTGCGGACCGCTTCAGCGCGGCGACCGCCGTCGGCACGTCGTCCGAGCGCAGGGCACTGGCAGCGGTCTCCCACTCGTGGACGATGACCGTGAACCACAGCTCCATCACCTGGGTGGTGACCAGGAAGACCATCTCTCCGGGATCGTCGGAGAGGGTGTGCTGGAGGTGGGTGAGCACGTCCGCCCGGACGTAGTCCTCGTACGGTGTCGTGCCTGCGAAGTCGAGATGCGGGGTCTCGGGCTCAGGGACCTCAGCGGGCTGAGGGATCGGGTGAGCCGGTTGGGACATCGCTGTCTCCTGTTGTACTCCGGGTAGCGGTCCGCCCCTGCCGATGCCGGCACGGGGGCCCCGGTCCCCACCGGCATCCTGCGCATCACGTGGACAGATCGCAAGGCCCGCCCGGTCGCACGGGCGGACCTCACACTCGTACGGGGTCAGCCCAGCGTCCGCGCGGCCGCCTCCGAGGAGTCCTTCAGGAACTGCGTGCAGCGCTCGTACTCCGCCTGCTCGCCGATCGTCTGCGCGGCGCGCGCGAGGGCGTGCAGGGCGCGCAGGAAGCCGCGGTTGGGCTCGTGCTCCCAGGGGACCGGACCATGGCCCTTCCAGCCGCTGCGGCGCAGGGCGTCCAGACCGCGGTGGTAGCCCGTACGGGCGTACGCGTACGACTCCACGGCCGCCCCCCGCTCGAAGGCGTCGTCGGCCAGCTGTGCCCAGGCCAGCGACGACGCCGGGTACCGCGCCGCCACCTCGGCCGGCGAGGTCCCCTTCGCGAGGAGCTCGCGGGGCTCGGGGTCGTCGGGGAGGTGCGTGGGCGGCGGACCGCCCAGGAGGTTCTCGTGAATGGTCATGGGGTCCAGTCTGCTGCATGGTCCGTGATCGGTGACGGCCGCTCCCGGCCGTCGTGGAACGGCCCCTTCCACGGCTCACGAGGCCGGACCGGTACCGGTTGCCGCAGCACCCCCGCGGCCCGTCTCCAGCGGCGGTGTCGTCACGCTGCCGTGGGTGCGGCACTCGGGCCTGCGGCAGCCCGGAGCAGGGCGGCGGACGGTCGTGAAGGCGAGGACCGCCCCCACCACCAGGACCGCCGCGCAGATGGGCATGGCCCGGCGGAAGGCGGCGTCGAAGGCGTCCGCCGAGCGGTACGCCTCCGGGCCCATCCCGGCCAGCAGCGGGAGGGCGGCCACCGCGATCAGGCCGGCCGCGCGGGCGGCGGCGTTGTTGATGCCGCTGGCCAGTCCGGCGCGGGAGGTGTCCACCGAGGCGAGCACGGTGGCGGTGAGCGGGGCGACCAGGGTGACCATCCCCGCGCCCATGACCAGCAGGGCCGGCAGCACGTCCGTGAGGTAGTCAGCCCCCTTGCCGACCCGCAGCATCAGCAGCAGCGCCACCGCGCACAGCAGCGGCCCGGCGGTGAGCGGCAGGCGGGGCCCGATGCGGTCGGCGAGGGCGCCCGAGCGGGCCGAGAACAGCAGCATGAGGGCGGTCGTGGGGAGCAGGGCGGTGCCCGCCTCCAGCGGTGAGTAGCCCGCCACCACCTGGAGTTGCAGGGCGGTGAGGAAGAAGAAGCCGCCGAACGCCGCGTACACGCACAGGGTGACCAGGTTGACGGCGGTGAACTGGCGGGAGGCGAAGATGCCCGGCGGCATCATCGGATCGCGGCGGTGCTTCTCCACGTACACGAAGGCGACGGCCGCGAGCACGCCCGCGACGGCAGTCAGGGCGACGGCCAGGGTGCCGTTGCGGGCCTCGATCAGGGCGTACGTCACCAGAGCCAGGGACAGGGCGCCGAGGGCCGCGCCCAGGACGTCGAAGCGGCCGCGGGCGGTGCCCCCACTGGACTCGGGGACGTGGCGCACCGCGATGGGAGCGCAGACCAGGGCCAGCGGGACGTTGAGCAGGAACACCCAGCGCCAGCCGGGCCCGGCCACCAGCCAGCCGCCGAGGAACGGGCCGACGGCCGCGCCGATGCCGCCGAATCCGGACCACAGGCCCACGGCCCTGCCCCGGTCGTCCGGGTGGAAGGAGGCCTGGATGAGGGCGAGCGAGCCGGGGGTGAGGAGGGCGCCGCCGATCCCTTGCAGGGCGCGGGCGCCGACGAGGATGCCCGCGTTCGGGGCGAGGCCGCACAGCAGGGAGGCGGTGGCGAACCAGACGACGCCGAGCACGAAGATCCTGCGGCGGCCGTAGCGGTCGCCGAGCGAGCCGCCGAGGAGGATCAGACCGGCCAGGGTGACCATGTACGCGTTGACCGTCCACTGGAGCGCGGCGAGGTTCGCGTCCAGGTCGCGGCCGATGCGGGGCAGGGCGACGTTGACGACGGTCGAGTCCAGCATGGCCATGCTGGAGCCGAGCACGGTGGTGAGCAGGATCCAGCGCCCGGTGGGGCTGGAGATCCTCACGGCGGGGGCGTGCTGTGCGGTGACAGCCATGAGGGGATCATCCCGCGCCGGCCGGCTCCGGGCCAGAGGAACGGACGGGCGGCCCGCGGACGGACGGACTGCCTGAGGACGGACGAACGGACGACGGGCCCGGTGCCGAGGCACC
Organism: Streptomyces sp. NPDC001204; assembly: GCF_053598035.1. Classification (NCBI taxonomy): domain Bacteria; kingdom Bacillati; phylum Actinomycetota; class Actinomycetes; order Kitasatosporales; family Streptomycetaceae; genus Streptomyces; species Streptomyces sp. NPDC001204. The sequence continues at coordinate 92,700 of NZ_JBSFJL010000026.1, forward strand.
GGGCCCGTCGCGGGGAACCGGGAGTTACTTGATCTTCGTGCCGGTCGAGCGGAGGTTGCCGCAGGCCTCCACCACGCGCTTGGCCATCGACGTCTCGGCCAGCTTGCCCCAGGTGCGCGGGTCGTAGGTCTTCTTGGAGCCGACCTCGCCGTCGACCTTGAGGACGCCGTCGTAGTTCTTGAACATGTGGTCGGCGACGGGACGCGTGAAGGCGTACTGGGTGTCGGTGTCGATGTTCATCTTCACCACGCCGTTCTCCAGCGCCGTGCGGATCTCCTCCTCCGTGGAGCCGGAGCCGCCGTGGAAGACGAAGTCGAACGGCTGGCTGCCGGCCGGGCGGCCGAACTTCGCCGCGACGCCCTCGTTCAGCTCCTTGAGCAGGTCGGGGCGGAGCACGACGTTGCCCGGCTTGTACACGCCGTGCACGTTGCCGAAGGACGCGGCCAGCAGGTAGCGGCCCTTGTCGCCCAGGCCCAGGGCCTCGGCGGTGCGGATCGCGTCGTCGACCGTGGTGTACAGCTTGTCGTTGATCTCGTGGGTGACGCCGTCCTCCTCACCGCCGGTCGGGGTGATCTCGACCTCGAGGATGATCCTGGCGGCGGCGGTGCGGACGAGCAGCTCCTGGGCGATCGCCAGGTTGTCGGCGAGGGTCTCCGCGGAGCCGTCCCACATGTGGGACTGGAACAGCGGGTTGCGGCCGCCCTTGACGCGCTCCTCGGAGATCGCGATCAGCGGACGCACGTACCCGTCGAGCTTGTCCTTCGGGCAGTGGTCCGTGTGCAGCGCGATGTTGACGGGGTACTTCTCGGCGACGATGTGCGCGTACTCGGCCAGGGCGACGGCGCCGGTGACCATGTCCTTGCTGTACTGGCCGCCCAGGAACTCCGCACCACCCGTGGAGATCTGGACGATGCCGTCGCTCTCCGCCTCCGCGAAGCCGCGCAGGGCCGCGTGCAGGGTCTGGGAGGAGGTGACGTTGATGGCCGGGTAGGCGAACTTGCCTGCCTTCGCCCGGTCGAGCATCTCGTTGTAGATCTCGGGGGTTGCGATGGGCATCTGTCCGCTCCTTGTATGTGCGGGGTGCGTTCTGCGTACTTACGGCCCTGACCTAGGGAGTGACGTCATCGTCGGCCCCATCTTCGCAGACGTTGACGGATGTGTCGGACACCCTGCCCGGCCGGTGGACGACCGGGTCGCGCGACGAGGACTCGGGGCCGTCTCAGTCCAGTCCCAGGTCGTCCTTCGAGTACGCGAAGACGTACGGCACACCGGCGCCCTCACTGATCTTCTCGGCCGCGCCCGTGGCCCGGTCGACGATCGTCGCCACGGCGACCACCTCGGCGCCGGCCTCGCGGACCGCCTCGACGGCGGCGAGCGGGGAGCCGCCCGTGGTGGAGGTGTCCTCCACCACCAGGACGCGGCGGCCCTTGATCTCCGGGCCCTCCACGCGCCGTTGCAGACCGTGGGCCTTGGCGGCCTTGCGGACCACGAAGGCGTCCAGCCTGCGCCCGCGCGCGGCGGCGGCGTGCAGCATCGAGGCCGCGACCGGGTCGGCGCCCATCGTCAGGCCGCCCACCGCGTCGAAGTCGAAGTCGGCGGTCAGGTCCAGGAGCACCTGACCGACCAGCGGAGCCGCCTCACCGTCGAGGGTGACGCGGCGCAGGTCGACGTAGTAGTCGGCCTCCAGGCCGGACGACAGCGTCACCCTGCCGTGCACCACGGCCTTGTCCTTGATCTGCTGCAGCAGCTCGCCGCGAACGTCGCTCATGACAGCCAGCTTAAGCGCGGCGCCAGGTCCAGGTCGTCGAGGCCTCCAGCGGTTCCAGCGGGGTGACCAGGCGCGGGAGGGTGTTCAGTCCGTCGGGCGGTCCGGTCTGCGGTTCCACGCACACGGCGGCCTGCTGCTCGTCGTAGACGACGACCCACTCCTCACGGCTGGACACCCTCAGCTCCAGCTGGCCGGGCCAGGTGAGCGTGACGTCGACGCCGCCGGGCATGCCGAAGCAGTCGTCCCAGGGACCGGGCTTGGGCTCGACGCGGTGACCGGTGGGCAGGTGGTCGTCGCCGCGCTCCTCCTGCCAGGCGGGCCGGAAGTCGACGCGGACGTCCTGGGCGCCGGCGCCCCCGAGGTTGCGGTGGAACCAGGGGTGCCAGCCGATCTGCGCCGGGAACGACGACTCGTACGTCTCCACGGACATCGTCAGGGTCAGGGCGTCCTCGGTCAGGGTGACGGCCTGGGTGACGCGGCCGGGGTAGGGCCACGGGTCGACGAGGTCGTAGGTGATCACCGCCTCGCCCGCCGAGGTGCGGGCGGTGCGCCAGGCGCCGTCGCGGGCGGTGCCGTGGATGGCATGCGGTGGGGAGTTGAGCGGCATCTGGTGGACGGTGGCGCCGTCCCGGAAGCGGCCGTCGCGGATCCTGCCGCACCAGGGGACCATCGGGAAGCAGCCGAACCGCTCTCCCTGGCGGAGCAGTTCGAGGCCACCGACCCGCAGACTCCCGACGCGCCCGCCGTTCCCCGGCTGCACGACCGCTTCCGCGTCGCCCGCGGTCAGCGTGATGTCTTCGTTACTCACCCCACGAGGCTACTTGGCCGATCAAGACGGCGTTCCGCGCCGCGGTCGAGCGGGTGGGCCGAGCGCGGTGGGAGGAACAGACCGGGGCATCACCGGGACGGCCCGGCGGAGACGGCGAGTGGGGCGGGGACGGCGGCGTGACGCCCGCCGGGGCGGCGCCCAGCGACGGCGTCGGAGAGCCCGACCCATGACGATCATGGAGAGTGGGTCGGCAGAAACGGGCGGCGGCGCGGGATCGGGCGCGTAACGGCCACAGGGGCGGAGCCGGACGCCGCTCAGCAACGGCGCCTCAGGGCCCGGCCCACGACGATCACCAGTGCCCAAGACCAGCGCCGCCGCGGGCGCCGCCCAGCGGGGCGTGGGCCCGACGGAGACGGTCAGCGGAACGGGGACGGGGACGGGGACGGGGACGCGCAAGTAAAGGGTGGCCCGACGAAGATGGGCAGCGGAGCGGAGCCCAACGCCCTCGGGCGGGGCCGGGCGTCGCCCGGCGACGGCGCCGCAGGGCCCGGCCCACGACGACCACCGACACCACCACCGACACCACCACCAACACCGCCGCAGGCGCCGCCCAACGAGGCGTGCTCCCGGCGAAGACGGTCAGCGGAACGTGGACAGGGGCCCGACGCCCTCAAGGCGGAGCCGGACGCCGCCCAGCGACGGCGCCGCAGGACCCGGCCCACGACGACCACCAACACCACCACCAACACCGCCGCAGGCGCCGCCCAACGAGGCGTGCTCCCGGCGAAGACGGTCAGCGGAACGCGGACAGGAGCCCGACGCCCTCAAGGCGGAGCCGGACGCCGCTCAACGACGGCGCCGCAGGACCCGGCCCACGACGACCACCAACACCACCACCAACACCGCCGCAGGCGCCGCCCAACGAGGCGTGCTCCCGGCGAAGACCG